>JAJDIA010000005.1 GCA_030266465.1 Parabacteroides sp. OttesenSCG-928-G21
GCAAAAGTGCGCGTTAGTGAAAAAGGATAAATTGATGAATTGTGTCAGGAAAACATATATATTGCTGATAAATTGTATTTTTAGAGAGTTGGGGTGTAGATGATGATTTATATTACAATATTGAATAAATGTTAGGTTATTACTGCTTTGCAGACGAGTAGGATTGTAATAATTTTATCATGCTATATTTGAATTGTAATTATTATTAAAAAAATATGTTGAAATATTTGTTTGTTTGATTTTTAAATGATAGATTTGTTCTAGTCTAACTTATATTGTTATGGATACCATTTTTACTAATTTCCTTTCTTCCCTAAAAGTTAAGCATACACCAAAAAATGCTAACAGGTTTTATAATGAGCATCCTTATAAATATAGTTTATTTGGATTATCTAAAATGCTGTCTGAATACAATGTTGAAAACATAGCAGTCAAAGCAAAAAATAAAGAAGCGGATATATTTGAATTATTTACTCCTTTTGTAGCCTATTTGGGGACCTTTGTGTTAGTATATAAGGTAACAAAGGATAAAGTTTCTTATCTCTGGGATGGGAAAGATATAACGTTATCTATGCCTGAATTTATAAAATCATGGACTGGTGTTGCATTATTGGCAGAGCCCGATGAAAAGTCAATAGAGCCTGATTATAAAAATAATCGTTTGAAATATATTCTAGACTTATTTCAAAAAGGCGTATTGCTAACATGTATAGCAGGACTGATTATCTGGCTGTATCTTTCAAATTCATTATATGTGAATATAGGATTCAGCTTACTTCTGCTTCTGAATTTTGTGGGTGTTTATATAGGATATCTGCTCGTTCAGAAACAAATGCATATTCACAGCGAATATGCCGATAAAATATGTTCTTTATTTAAACAGGGAGATTGTAATGATGTTTTGGAATCTTCGGCAGCAAAGCTATGGGGTATATTTGGATGGAGTGAAATAGGTTTGGGCTATTTTATTGCTAACATGTTAGTTCTATTAGTTTTTCCGCAATACATCTATTGGTTATCATTAATAAACATCTGTGCATTACCGTATAGCTTTTGGAGCGTATGGTATCAGAAATTTAAAGCTAAACAATGGTGTCCTTTATGTTTAATAGTGCAGGTGTTATTTTGGGCTATCTTCGCTGTAAATGTAATTTTTGGCTATATAGTTGTACCTGAGTTATCACTTTTGAATATTTTTTTAGTGGGTTGTATATATCTTGTCCCAATCCTATCTATAAATATACTAATTCCATCATTAAGTAAAGGAGAAAAAAACGAACAAATTACGTATGAAATAAATAGTATAAAAGCTACGGAAGATGTATTTATCTCTCTCTTAAAACAGCAGCCTTATTATGAGGTAACTAAAGATATATCAAAAATAATATTTGGAAATCCGGATGCTGATATTTTAATAACAGTATTAACGAATCCGCATTGCAATCCCTGCTCTAAAATGCATAAACGGATTAATAATTTATTGCAAGAAAACGAGAAGAGTATATGTATTCAATATATTTATTCTTCTTTCAACGAAAAATTGAAATCGAGTAGTAAGTTTTTAATTGCCACTTATCTGGAAAAAGAAAATGAAAGTCATCGTATATATAATGAATGGTTTGAAGGAGGACGAGTAAAGCGAGAGACATTCTTTTCAGAGAATCCGGTAACGATAGAGGCAGAATCTGTGAAAGCAGAATTTCTACGACATGAAGCATGGCAGGAAGATACTCAGCTTCGTGCTACTCCTACGATTTTGGTGAATGGATATAAGCTACCTGATAAATACAAGATTGAGGATTTGAGATATTTTAATAGATTGGATTTATAAATCTATATATTTCTCTGTTAAGTTGCAGGGCAGAAGAAAAAGTAAGTATGGGCCGCTTGCTTAAAAAGGACTGTAATGAAAAACTAAATCAATTAAATTTTTATTGTTATGAAAAAGATTCAAAAAATTCAATTAGCAAAGAATTTAGATGTGTTGAATGAATCAGAGATGAAAGAACTGAAAGGTGGTTCTGGTGATTATTATTGTCAAAATGAGTCATTTTGTGTAGGAGAATGTTATACCCTTCTAGGCGGTATGGGTGAATGCAGATTTCGCGAAAAATCTGAAGATTATGGAAGGGATGATTGTATCTGTGCATCGTTTTAAATGATAATTTTAATCTATGCTATTATGAACCTATTTTTATTCCATATATAGTTATTGCGACTAAAGGAATAAAATGTATGTAAAGAAAAAGGGGTAGGATTTCATCCTTACTCCTTTTTAATTTTTAACTCCTAATAGATTTATAAATCTATATATTTCTCTGTTAAGTTGCAGGGCAGAAGAAAAAGTAAGTAGGCCGCTTACTTAAAAAAGGACTGTAACGGAAAAACTAGATCAATTAAATTTTTATTGTTATGAAAGAGATTCAAAAGATTCAATTAACAGAAAAATTTGATCTACTCAATGACTCAGACATGAAAGATTTGTTGGGAGGATCAGGAACTAGTTGTCATGGTGTTTGTGCCCCAGTAGAATGTTCTGGCTATACGGGACAACCAGGGACATGTGCAATTGAGTACGATTTTAATGGTAATTTTACCCGGTGCTATTGTGAAGCTTATTAAAATTTATATTCCATAGTGGCTGTTATATCACTAAAGGAATTAAGCATGTAAAGAAAAAGGGACAGGATTTATTTTGTCCCTTTTTATATTAACTAACCGCTTCTAATATGACTTATATTGTTATCATTGATGAATTACTGGAAGCAGATAAAAATCTAAAACTAAAAGAAGGATTTTAAAAATATGTGATAAATCTAGGGAAGGAGGATGAATATGTTTTTATGCTAATGGAATTTAAATAAAGATTTTGAATTTGTCAGATGATGATTACGGCTTATAATCCGTTGGCAGGAGATCTCCGATTCGTTGATCACCCATGTCTCCGGAAAAAGAAATTTCACCGTTTAATGGGGCTGTTATTTGTGAAGAATTGATCCAGAATTCATTCGTGTGAAAGTTCATCCTAGATGAGAACATTTGTTTTTTATCGTAGATAATGACTATATCTCCTAGCTCAAAGATCCTTGGAATAATAGTTACTTTATAATGGGATTCATCTTCTTTTGTGATTGTAAAGCAGTCTTCCAAGATCAACCAATCACCTCCTTTTAGTAATCTGAAATTAGATTTGTCTAATGTATTGTTATATAGATTTCGAATGAAGTTACTGATTGATTTGTCATAGACCACCCTTCTGTTTTCTTGAATTTTTTTCTTTTTCTTACTTATATCCTGATAAGAAGTAGTGCCTAAAATCGAAGTTTTCAACATATTCATATCATCTAAAGAGTTGTTGTTATACTGGACCCGAAACTCTGCTAAATCAAAATGTATAGTATATCCTAAATATTTATTCTCAACGATAATAGGCATATTGGCAGATGCTATTAGAACTTTATTTCTTGAATCATAGATCAACTTTATATCCTCTTCATTAAGTATTTTACAGGATTTTCCGGCTTTGGATGTTCCTAAAAACTGATTCCTGAAGGCTTTTAACTTACGAGCACGTGTGTATCCTCCCTCTTTAGCCCTTACCACGACTTCCGCCAATTCCGCTGGTTTCTCTTTCAGAAAGATGGTGTCAGGAATAGTAGTGAACGGAGGATTGAAGATTACTTTTTCATATCCAACGAAACTGATAACCAGATTAGCTGCTATATCCTTGTCGGTTTTTAACTCGAATCGTCCTTCTTTGTCAGTAATTGTATGGAGTGAAGTCGCGTCAAAGTATACATTCGCATTCCAGACTGGTTCGTTCAGGTTTTGATCATATACAATACCCGTAAGTGTTTGTGCTGATATAAGTAGTGTTATATTGAGGAAAAGTATTATGTATAAAATCTGTTTTAGCATAATAGTTATCGATGTAGCTTGATTTGCTTTGTCAAATATAAGATAAATTGTATTTACATATGAAATATACACATGAAATCATAGATACACATAAAAATATATCTTAGGATTATTTTTTATCGTTTTTTATTTGTTATTTACAGAAATGTAATATATTTACGAGATTGAAGTAGATTAATCAAAAGGTACTATAATATGAAAATATATCACATTATTTTTATCGCATTAGTGTTGTCTTTCGGTTGTAAAGGAGGCTCCGGTTCCGAATCTGCTCATACGGATACTGAGGAGGCAATAGAATATCCTATATATCTCAACCTGGAGAATATCACTCAAATGGAAGGAGAAACGCTATTATCTACTGTTGTATCTGAGATTACTTATATCCCTTTAGAGACAAATAATAATTCATTAATCAGAAAAGTAGATAGAGTAGCTGAATGGAAAAATAATTTTTTAGTGAGTGATTTCTTTAATTTATACCTGTTTGATAAAACCGGGAAGTATCTTCGACGCGTCTCTCAATCAGGAAATGGACCGGCAGATTTTCGTTATGTAAATGGTATTATCCCTGATTCTGTGACAGATGCTCTGTATTTATTTACCAGTTATAAGTTTATTAAGTTTGATGAGAATGTCAAATTTATAGAGAGTCATTCATTTGAAGGCTATCATTCTCGAATCTTATCTACACCGGATAAGAACTTTTTATTATATGTTCCTAATCAAACCCGGATATTTGGTGATACAACAATCGTAAACAGTCTGATAGAAATAGACACCTTGGGAAATGTAGTAAGAGAATACCGAAATAATTCTCCGCGCTATATGGATGTGAATAAAGTGGATATAACAACAGGTATGATTCCTTTTTATATCTATAATAATCAAGTACATTTTCAGGAATTTGGAAACGATACGCTATTTCGAATTCAAGACAATACATTTATGCCTTATATGATTTTAGATTTGGGTAAAATGAAAATGGATTATAGTCCGGAATTTCCCAGTAACAATATGGATGATGTCAATAAAGTAATGGAGAGGCTTAAAACAAAATTAATGATTGTAACAGCCTTTGAAAGTGATCATCTTTTTTATTTGGTTCTGTCTTGGGGTATGGATAAGAGAGTGTATGCTACTTATAATAAGAAATCAAAAAAAGTAACCTTTTTGGACACTAATAAATTAACCAATGATATAGATGGTGGAGTCTCCTTTTTCCCCAACCAAATAGAGCCAACAGGCGAAATGATAATGTACAAATCTGCTGAAGAATTTAAGGAGGAGGTTTTATCGAAAGACTACAACCAACAGAAAGCTAAATACGGAGAGCGGTTTGAAAAGGTCTATCAGTTCGCTAATTCTCTTCAGGAAGATGATAATCCGATATTGATAATTGCTAAATGATATAGGAAAACGGTCATAGGTATTGTGAAATATATCTTAGGATTATTTTTTGCCGTTTTATATTTGTTATTTGCAGAAATGTAATATATTTACGAGATTAAAGTAGATTAATCAAAAGGTACTATAATATGAAAATATATCACATTATTTTTATCGCATTAGCGTTGTTTTTCGGTTGTAAAGGAGGCTCCGGGTCAAAATCTGCTCATACGGATACTGAGGAAACAATACCTATATATCTTAACCTGGAGAATATCACTCAAATGGAGGGAGAAATGCTATTATCTGCTAATGTATCTGAGATTACTTACATCCCTTTAGAGACAAATAGTAATTCATTAATCAGAAATGTAAACAAAGTAGCTGAATGGAAAGACAATTTATTAGTGAGCGATAGACTTAATTTGTATCTGTTTGATAAAACCGGAAAGTATCTTCAACGCATCTCTCAATCAGGGAACGGGCCGGCAGATTATCGCTCTGTATATAGTGTTATTCCTGATCCCGTAACGGATGCTATATATATATTTACAAGTAATAAGTTTATCAAATTTGATGCGGAGTTGAAATTTATAGAGAGTTTTCCGCTGAGCAATAGTTCTTTCCTGAATTTATTAACTCCGGATAGAAATTTTTTATCATATATGACTAATCATACTCGGGTGTTTGGTGATACAACAACCGTGAACAGCCTGATAGAAATGGATACACTGGGAAATGTGGTAAGAGAATACCGAAATAACTCTCCGCGCTATGTGGATGTGAAGAGAATGTCTCTAACAATAACTACTATTCCCTTTTATACATATAACAATCAAGTACATTTTCAGGAATTGGGGAATGATACGCTGTTTCGGATTCAAGACAATAAATTTATGCCTTATATGATTTTGGATTTAGGAAACATGAAAATGGATTATAATCCGGAATTTCCCAGCAACAATATGGATGATGTTAATAAAGTAATGGAGAGGCTTAAAACAAAATTAATGATTGTAACAGCGTTTGAAAGTGATCATTTTTTTTATTTGGTTCTGTCTTGGGGTATGGATAAGAGAGTGTATGCTACTTATGATAAGAAAACAAAAAAAGTAACTTTTTTGGACACTAATAAATTAACCAATGATATAGATGGTGGTGTCTCCTTTTTCCCCAACCAAATAGAGCCAACAGGCGAAATGATAATGTACAAATCCGCTGAAGAGTTTAAGGAGGAGGTTTTATCGAAAGACTACAACCAACAGAAAGCTAAATACGGAGAGCGGTTTGAAAAGGTTTATCAGTTCGCTAATTCTCTTCAGGAAGATGATAATCCGATATTGATAATTGCTAAATGATAAGGAAAATAGGCATAGGTATATTTTATACTTTTGCAGAAGATATAGATGTAGAATAATTTTGCTACAGTTTTGAAACTCTTTAGGCAAGGATTTGAATTTCGGATCTTTCGTTTTCATTTTCTTGCCTTTATACCGTAATTTCTCAAAGTAAAAGCGTACCTTTGTCGGAGAATTTTTAGAAGTTTAATTAAAAACAATTCATTATGGACGACGTGCCGAGTTGCGATTATCGACAGCAAAGAGAGGAGTACTAATCTCTCTGTAAGGGCACGTATCGGTTTCCTTACAGAGTAACAACTTGTAAGGAGACAAAACAATGAATGAAATTGAAATGAGATTCCAGCTTCTTATCGAAGCAAAGAACTGGAAGGCGCTAAAGGCGGAACTTAACCAATTAGATCCACACGATATTGCTGAGACCATCAGCGAATTATCCAAAGACAATCGAGTCATTTTATTCCGACTTTTGCCGCGTGAGCAGGCGAAAGAGACTTTTCAACATCTCTCGCATGATGAACAGGAGGGGGTGATTGAGGGTTTGGCGGAGAATAGTAATAAAATTACCAGTCTGCTGAATGACCTTGATCCGGATGATCGTACGGCTTTCTTTGAAGAGCTGCCGGGGAAGGTGAGTCAGCGTTTGATGCAACTGCTGTCGAACAAAGAGCGGGCGATTGCTACTCGTTTGCTGGGTTATCCGGAAGATAGTATCGGGCGTTTGATGACACCGGAGTATGTGGCGATTAAGCCTCACTTCACGGTTGCGCAGGCGTTGGATCATATTCGGAAGTTCGGGCATAATTCGGAGACGCTGAATGTGATTTATGTTGTGGATAACCAGTGGAAGTTGATTGACGACATTAAAATTAAGGAGGTGTTGCTGGCCTCGCCGGAGCAGTTGATTTCCGATATTGTGGATAATCGCTTTATTGCCCTGAACGCGTATGACGACCAGGAGGTGGCGATCAAAGTCTTTCAGGACCATGACCGCGTGGCCTTGCCGGTGACGGATAGTAATGGTGTGTTGATCGGCATTGTAACGATCGACGACGTAATGGACATTGTGGAAGAAGAGAATACGGAGGACTTCCAGAAGTTTGGTTCTATTCAGGAGATGGTGGTCAATCCGTTGAAGGCGGGGATTTTTTACCTGTATAAAAAGCGCATTGCGTGGCTGTTTGCTTTGGTATTCATGAATGTCTTTTCGGGTGCGGCGATTGCGCATTTTGAGGGGGTGATTCAGTCGGCCGTTGCTTTGGTCTTTTTCCTGCCTTTGTTGATAGGAAGTGGCGGTAATGCCGGTTCGCAGTCGGCTACGCTGATGATCCGCTCGTTGGCGACCGGCGATGTGGAGATGCAGGACTGGTTCCGGTTGCTGGGAAAGGAGCTGTTGGTGTCTTTATTACTGGGACTGACGATGGCGGTAGGGGTTTCTCTGATAGCTGCTGTTCGGATGCCGGATGTGATGCTTATCGTGGCGCTAACGATGGTGCTGACGGTTATGGCGGGGAGTATGTTGGGTATGCTGCTGCCATTCCTGTTCACTAAATTCAAGATGGACCCTGCCGCGGCGAGTGCCCCGCTGATTACCTCGGTCTCGGATATTACGGGGGTGATGATTTATTTCTCGATAGCGACGTGGTATTTTGGTTTGTAGGTGAATATTTCCACCGAAAGTTTTGTTATTTCGCAGATACCCTTATATTTGCATTCAAATAGTTTCAAAAATGGCAATTTACAAAGCTGCATTGGCACGTATTTACAGAATTCGGTTCTGATACGTCCCGGGATATACTTCTGAATCTCGGTTTTCTTATTATTACTCTCAAGTTTCCTTTGAGGGATATTCTCTTTTTTATTAATTCCAACTGTTTCGTACAGGCTTTGATGCGTACGGAATAATTGCATAAGAAAACAATGTATGAATACGAATAGATATTTTTTAGTCCTTAGCGCTCTTTTCATTTCCCTTCTCACGCAAGCTGTTATGGCACAGACGGGAGAGATGGCGGGTTCCGTTTATAATCAAAATAAGACTGAGTTGTTGCCTGGTGTTGCCATCGCTCTGTTTGGTGCGGATACGACGCTTATTGCGGGGACGGCTACTGATGAAGATGGGCTTTTTCGCATTTCGGGTGTCTCTGCCGGTAATTATTTCCTGGTGGTTTCTTCTTTGGGATTCGAGCCGAGACGGATATTGCTGCAGAATTTTTCGGAATCGGTTCACCTGGATATTGTATTGGAGGAGGTGAGTTTCGGTTTGAACGAGGTGGAGGTGACGGCCTCGCCGGTTTTGACACGGGTAAACCAGCGTATTATATTCCCGACGCAGTTGCAATTGGAACATTCCACGAATGGCTTTATGCTGTTGAGTACGCTGATGATTCCGGGTGTGCGGGTGAATCCGCTGTTGTCTTCCGTTACAGCATCGAATGGGGGAAGTGTTACACTTCAGATTAACGGGCGGAATGCTTCGCTGGATGAGGTGATGATGCTTCAGGCAAACCATATAAGGCGGGTGGAATATTCGGATTATGCGGGGATCCGGTATCGGGAGTCGGCAGCTGTGATTAATTTTATCGTTCAGCAGGAGGAGCGAGGTGGGGTAGTAGGTGTAAATATGATGAATTCCGTAGATATGATAGCCGGCGGTGATGTGGCTTTCCTGCGGATGAGTAGGGGGAAGTCGGAATTTACATTGAATTATGTGATTGCTTATCAAAACTTCAAGGGGAATTATCGGGACAGGCAGGAGTCTTTTGCTTTTTCGGATGGGACCGTCTTTTCGCGTAATGAGGAAAGTGATAAGGGGAGCTATCGTTCTACGATTCAGGATCTTTCGTTGGGCTACAATTATATGGTGAGCGATTCCGGCTTTTTCAATGCGCAACTGAAGTACAATTGGACGGTACAGCCGCATAATGATTTTGATAACCGTCTGCTGTTGCATGGAGAGGAGAGTAAACGCGTTTTTGACGGCATCGACCAGAGAAGCAGGACGCCTTCGCTTGATTTGTATTATCAGCATTCGTTTCGTAACAGGCAGAAGTTGTATCTAAATCTGGTGGGCACGTATATAGACTCTGATGTAAAGCGGCGTTATTATGAGTATCAGGGGAATGACACGACGTATAATCAGTTGACGGCGATAGATTCGGAAAAGAGCTCTGTTATAGGTGAGGGTGTTTATGAGAAGGCCTTCGCTTCGGGTCTGTTGAAGATCGGATTGCAGCATCTGCAATCATTGACGAAGCAGCATTATCGTTTGCCTTTGACGGCCTCTTCCGAATTGGTACAGGCGGAGTCGTTTCTTTTTTCGGAATGGCAGGGTAAGCGCGGTAAATGGGATTATAGTGCGGCGTTGGGCGTAAATCGGAACTATTATTCAACGGCGGGTGTCAGTAACACGTATTATCATCTGTTGCCAAAGGTTATGGTAGGCTATAAAATGGATGATAGCGGTTTGATACGGTATGATCTGGAATTGGAGCAGACTAATCCTACGCTTGTGGAATTGACTGAAACGGAGATAGAGATTGATTCCTGGTTGCGGGAAAAGGGGAACGCGCGCTTGAAACCTTATGTGAATGTGAAGAATAACCTTTTTCTGGAGATAAGAAAAGGGCTGTTTACCGGGAATCTGCATTTGCGGCATCATTATAAACATAATCCTATTATGGAATCCCGGAGGGAGATTGAGCAGTATTTTCTCTCTCAGCCACAAAACATGAAGAGATGGCATCATTGGAATGCGGAATTGACGGCTAAGGTTGGTATGCTCGCGCAGATATTACAATTCTCCGTGACGGGCGGCGTGAATCACTACCGGAGTGAAGGGTTAGACTATTTGCATACGAATACAAACTTCTATTATCGGGCGGATGTGCTGGCGATGTATAAGAAGTGGATGTTTTTAGCGCAGGTGCAGTCTGCGGATAAACGATTGATAGGGGAGACGTTGATAGCTGAGAATGACTATCATTATTGGTCAGTACAATATAATACGACGAATTTCTCAATAGGCTTAGGGGCTTTTAATCCGTTTTATAATATGTCGAAGTCTATCCGTGAGAATAGGAATGCATATGCGCCTTATAAGCGTACGGTTTATAGTAGCGCTTCTCAGACGATTGTGTTGAATCTTGTCTGGAATCTGAACTTTGGCAGACAGTATCAATCCGGTAATCGACAAATACAACACCAGGATACGGAGTCGGGATTAAGGGAGATGTATAAGTAAGGGTTTAACCAAAAGCTCTTCTTTGTCTTGATGTGTCTGTTAGGCAATTAGCAGTTTATTACCATAAAAAAAGACGTTGAATAAGTAAAAGTATTCAACGTCTTTTCAATAGTATATATAAAGGATCAATCTCTATTTGAGAAATATTTCATAAACTGCGAACGTTCATATACGCCCGGGTCTGGAATGTTGGCATAATTCAGACGTCCTCTGAATTGTGATACCGACTGGAAGTTACTATGATTCATCCATTCCTCCATACAGGTCAGGATTTGAGTGATTATCCCACCGCCATGCGTATACAGGGCGCTACACATCTGGACAGTTGATGCTCCTGCCAGAAGGCATTTTACTACATCTTCCCAATCATGTACGCCGGTTGATGCGGAAATATCGATACCGGGAACTTTACCCGAAACCAAAGCCGTCCAGCGAATAGTATCGCTTAGATCGGAGTGGTTACTGAAAACATTTCCGGAAACAAGCTGAAGGCTGTTGATATCAATATCCGGCTGATAGAAGCGATTGAACAGGACAACGCCATTCGCGCCATTTACTTTTAACGCATCCACAATGTCCGGAATATTGCTGAAGTATTTTCCTATTTTAATGATTATCGGAATGGATATCTTATCTTTTACGCGATTAACGATATCAATGTAAGACTGCTTGTTGCTGTTGAAATTGTACATCAAGTCCGTCTGCAGAGCAAAGATATTCAACTCAAGCGCATCGGCTCCTGCCTCTTCAATTTGCTTGGCGAAATCTATCCACGCATCAGCCTTGTAGCAGTTAATACTGGCAATGATCGGGATATTACATAACGCTTTGCTTTCTTGGATTAGCGTAAGATACTGGCTGATCTGATTGGCTTTTACATATTGACGGACGTAGTCGTTTGCTTCCGGGAAATCATAGGGGTCAATTAAAACATCCCCCTGCATCTCTATTTGTTCTTCGAACAGCGACTTAAGCACAATAGCTCCGGCTCCAGCCTTTTCAAACTCTTTATTGCGCTCGGCCTTTCTTGTTAATCCTGAGCTGCCGACAATTATAGGATTTCGCAGCGATAATCCCGCATATTTTGTATGAAGATTTACCATAATTGAAAACTATTAGTTGTCACAAATGTAAGTAAATATTCCGGCGAACGGATAGCCTCTTTCTTTAAAATAGTTAACGATCAGTAGGTCCTGTTGCCAAAGATGAATGTTCCGACGCGAATCATTGTACTTCCTTCCTCGATAGCTATCGGATAATCTCCACTCATTCCCATAGACAACTCGCTGAAAGAGCTGTCATTAGGGAAGAAATTCTGTTTTATTTCATCAAATAATGTACGCAATAAATGAAATTCGCGGCGGATAAGATCCCTGTTGTCCGTATCGGTAGCCATACCCATTAGTCCGCAGATTTTGATATTCGGATAATCCGATAACCGGATATCTTTAAGCAGGTCTGTACATTCTTCGGGAGATAATCCCTGTTTGCTTGCTTCCTGAGCAATGTGAACTTCAAGAAGAATGCGGATTATCCGTCCCTGTTTAGCGGCCTGTTTGTTGATTTCTTCCAGCAGTTTTAAGGAATCTACGCTATGAATGGTGTGTATATAGGCTGCAATGTCTTTTACTTTATTGCGTTGTAAAGTACCGATGAAGTGCCATTCGATATCGGTTGGAAGTATAGCTTGCTTGGCTTTGAGTTCCTGTGCCCGGCTTTCGCCAAAGACGCGATGTCCGGCATCATAAGCCTCCATAACAGTTTCCGCCGGATGAAACTTAGATACGGCAATGAGTTTCACTCCGGCAGGAAGCTTACTTTTTAATTGATGAATATTATCTGCTACAGACATATTACCAATAATCTGAATAAAGTTATAGACTGGTTTCTTCTTCGTCGGATTCTTCTTCGACGGAGCTAATGGCTTGCTCGGCAAGAAGTTCTTCGGGAAGACCTCTCGCAGGTGTTTTCTCCGCACTGAAAGGGAATACATCCATAATCGCAGTCTCCGTTACAGAGGCAATGATGTAGTCCGACAATGTGCCTTTCATCCCGTCTTCCAAAACAGCGATAGCCTCTTTTAATGTAGATGCCTGTACCAGCATTAGGGAGGCTGTCTTTTTTTCCGCGCCGCTTTTTTCGTCTAAGGTGATAAAGTAGACTTTTATCCGGTAAAAACGATCGCCATTTTCATTGAAGAACATTTCGGAAAGGCGGGCACGCTTAATATCGGCAATCGTAAACTCACCGCTGATAAAAGGACGGATCTCTTCGATTATACGAGCTTCAGCTTCGGTAAAAGACAGGGCGTCAACCAGGTAAGGTTCGGTCACTTTTTTCAACATTCCATTCTCCAGCATCTTTTCATAAGATACTTTACATTCAAACCAATTATGCATAATTTATTTTCTTTATATAATGTGTTTCTTTTTTACGACAAACAAAGATAGAGTCAATTGAAGAATATACCAACCTGAAAAAGACTTTTCTTACAACTCATCATCGGCATACAAGTAGGCGGACAGGTTCATGGAGTAATCGTATAGCTCTTCCGGAAGGAAAAAACGGTTGATTTCTTCTATGGCTGCTTCGGTTGAGTCGGAAGAGTGTATGATGTTTTCCTGCACGCTCATCCCAAAGTCTCCACGAATAGTGCCCGGAACGGCTGAACGGCTGTTGGTAGATCCGGTCATATTACGGACCACTTGTACTGCTTCAACACCCTCCCAGCAGCAGAGTATAACGGGACAAGCACACATGGACTGCTTGATTTGTCCGAAGAAGGGTTTGTCTTTTAAATGAGCATAGTGCTGGGTGAGTATTTCATCGTTCAACAAAGTCATTTTCATGCCGGCCAATCGTAGCCCTTTTTGCTCAAAACGTTTGATGACCTCTCCGATTAATCCTCTCTGGACCATGCCCGGTTTAATTATTACAAATGTTTTTTCCATGATCTCTATAATTTAAATGCCTGTATAATAAAGTAGTCTGAACTACAACAGGCTTTTTAATTCTTGTCGAAAATTAAGGAAAATTTCAGAGATAAAAAAGTATTTCGGCGGTAAATAAATAGAAAAATGAGGCTATCGTTGCTTTGTTTTCTTCAGCATAAAAGCCCTGTTTTTTGCTTATGTTTATACGGTTTCTTTGGCAGAAGTTTTGTTGCCGACAATTGTCGGCAGAATTGTCGATAATTATCAGCAGAATTGCCGACGATTGTCGGCAAGCTTGCCGATAATTATCAGCAACAAACTTCAAGCTAACAAAAAGTAGAACAGATAAGGATGAAAAAGGGAAAAGAACGTGATGAAAAAACAGACTGTTCTCCTGTTGTATCTTTCTTTGACGGACGTAAATTTATATGTATCTTTATGCGTCGAAAAAATAGATGAAGCTATGAAAAATCCTATTCAGATGATCAAGCAATGCAATGAGAAAGATGAACCTTATTTCTTGTTGCGTGGGCAAGATTTGTGTGCGCTGGCAGCGATTGAAACGTATTATCATGAAGTGAAACAGCGGGTGACGGATCCCTATTTTATTGAAGAGATCGAAGAGATAATGAAAGATTTCCGGGCTTACCGGGAGGAACTTGATCGTGTGAAGATACCTGATTGACGCATGGAGGAAAAAGACTGTTATAGAACAATTAAGGGTATATCAGAGGGGTTTTATTCCGAAAAACGGAGTAAGTTCTATTCCTTTGCTATCCCCGTAAAAACAGTCGATGAGGTGAAAAATCAGGTGGATCAGTACAGGAAAACGTATTATGATTCCCGGCATGTTTGTTGGGCTTATATGCTTGGACCGGAAAGGGAGGTGTTTCGGGCGAATGATGACGGGGAACCTTCGTCGACGGCAGGAAAACCGATTCTTGGGCAGATAAACTCAAATGAGTTGACCGATATCCTGATTATCGTTGTCCGTTATTTTGGTGGTACCGAATTAGGGACCAGCGGTTTGATTGTGGCGTACCGAACTGCTGCCGCAGAGGCCATATCAGCCGCAGAAATAGAAGAGCGCACTGTGGATGAAGATATCTGCATCGCCTTTGAATATCCTTTTCTGAATAGTATAATGCGCATTGTAAAAGAGGATAATCCTCAAATTATCTCCCAGCAATTTGAAATGGATTGTGAAATGACCTTACGAATCCGGAAGGGAGAGGTGGAGAAATTAAAAAACCGACTGTTAAAGGTTGATACTGTGCGAATAATCGAATAATTAACGGAACGATTTTTTTATTTTACTTAGGCAGATTATTCTGAAAACAGTATATTTACGAAGTAATATGTATTAGTCTTATGTCTTGTTGACGGATATGTTCTGATATCCGGTTTTCAGAGGATGATTTTATAGTGTTTTTGTAACATGAACAGAATTAACCGAATTCCTATACGGCCTCTTCGTCGCCTCGTTATTCGTAAACCAAACGCCAGCTTGCTGCTTTTTTTTGCGACGGTTATTGCCATGCTACTGGCCAATTCTCCATGGGCATCTGCTTATCATGAAATGTTATCTTTCCCGATTCAATTCAATATCGGTAACTGGGAGGTGTTTTCGCATGGTGGAAGAACCATGTCTATGCTGGAGTTTGTGAATGATGCGTTGATGGCTGTCTTCTTTTTTGTTATAGGTCTGGAAATCAAGCAGGAGGTGTTAATTGGTGAGTTGAGTTCGGTTCGAAAGGCGATGTTGCCGGTAATAGCAGCATTAGGTGGAATGGTTGTTCCCGTCCTGTTTTACATATTAATTTGCCCTACAGGTTTAGAGGCACGGGGAGCTGCAATTCCAATGGCTACGGATATTGCTTTTGCGTTGGCTGTTTTGGCGTCATTAGGCAAGCGAGTTCCGTTAAGTGTCCGGATATTTCTTACGGCTTTAGCCGTGGTGGATGATATAGGTGGTATAATCGTTATTGCCTTATTCTATAGTGGACATATTGCTTATCATTCTTTGTTTGTTTCGTTGGGTTTGCTGGCTGTGATCTATTTGGTTGGTAAAATGCGGGTGCATTATATGCTGTTTTATTATGTTATGGGATTCTTTGTCTGGTTATTCTTTTTGGAATCAGGCATTCATCCGACAATTGCCGGGGTTTTGGTAGCCTTTACTATTCCGGCACGTTCAACAATCGACCTGAATGATTTTAAGCATGACATGAAGGCTTACATGAATGTGCTTGATATGACAGAGGTAAAGCATTCGGATCGTGCTGTTGTGTATACGCCTGCACAGATTCATACGTTGAATAATATGCATACCTTATCGAATAAGATTGTCAGTCCGCTGCAAGCTATGGTAGACAAACTTCATCCCTGGGTGAGTTATGTAATTCTTCCTTTATTTGCTTTTGTGAATGCCGGTGTGACTTTCGGTGATATTAGTTTACAATCCCTGTTTAATGTTCCTTTGGCGGTATTTTTAGGATTGTTCTTCGGTAAGACTTTAGGTATATATTTGTTTTCGTATGTTGTTCTGCGGTTTAAAGTATGTGGTATGCCAAACGGAATGACCCGGAAGGTTTTGTTTGGTATCTCAATGTTGGGCGGGATAGGTTTTACGGTCGCTTTATTTATTGCGAATCTCTCTTTTGATCTATCAACGGTGGAAGGGGCGGATTTGTTGAATCAGGCAAAGCTGGGCGTATTTGCTGGATCACTTCTTTCCGGAGTGGGCGGATATCTTTATTTGAAACATGTACTACCGAAAAGAAAGTTTTCCGCGTAACTTCTCTGACTTATGACTGATTTAGAGTGGATTGCCCCGGATTCTTGGGGAGTAATACTTCTTTGATGATAATAGAGCACGCAGATGGACGCAGACTAAAGCGCAGATTTTCGCAGATAATTTATTATTAATTAAATACTTATCGGCGGTCATCTGCGCTTTAGTCTGCGGTCATCTGCGTGCCATAATACCAAGTGGAATGTTTTTATTATACCAGCTCCACTACTTTTCGGGATGATTCTTTAGAGTAGCATAATAAAAAAATGGTTTGTGAAAAACACAAACCATTTCTTATTGTATCATCGTCTTTAAGATAGCGATTAATCTTCTTGATTCAGGGCTTTCATTGAGAATAAGAATGTTGTTCCTTTATCCTCGCCTTCGGATTCAAACCAAAGTTTACCACTGTGCAGCTCTACGAAGTCTTTACTTAACATCAAGCCCAATCCTGAACCTTTTTCATTGCTTGTGCCGTATGTGGTGAAGTGCGTATTTTGTTTTAAGAGTTTATCCTGATCTTCCAGTTTTATACCTTTACCGGTATCTTTTACGCTTACAATAATAAAATCTCCGTCAGCACGTGTTTTGATTGTAATCGTACCACCATCAAAGCTAAACTTCAATGCGTTTGAGATTAAATTACGCATAACGGTTTTCAGCATTTCAATGTCGACCTTACCCATGAGCTTCGTGTTTAAATCACTTGTAATGATTGTTACACCTTTTTGTTTAGCCATCGGAGTGTATATTTCAGCCGTACTGGCAATGATGCCATTGAGATCGGTTTGCTGTGTATGTATTTGTTGTCTGTTCAAACGGTTCTTTGCCCATTTGAGCAGGTTGTCAAGCAACAGGAATATTTCTTCAGAGGTTTTATTGATCATTTGAAGCATTTCGAAAACTTCTTCTCCCACGCTTTTTTTGTCAACCATCAGCAGAATAGCGTTGATCATCATTTTTAATGATCCTAATGGTGAACGTAAGTCATGTGCAATAACCGAGTATAATGTATCGCGTGACTCAATGGTGTTTTCCAATTCTTGTTTGATCCGTTTGATACTGAATAATTCGAAACGGTGAGCAACACGTTTAAGAAGTTCTTCGCGTTGGAAAGGTTTAGTCACATATTCGATAGCTCCTAATTGATATCCCTTAACGATACTTTGCATGTCGCTTAATGCAGACATGATAATAACGGGAATATCATTCGTTTCCGGATTGCTTTTCAGATGTTGGAGCACTTCATACCCATCCATTTCGGGCATCATGATGTCCAATAATATTAGATTAGGATGTTTTTCTTGTGCTATTTTTAATGCTTTCGGTCCGCTGTCGCACGTAATTAAAGTATACCCTTCC
The DNA here is from genome assembly GCA_030266465.1 of Parabacteroides sp. OttesenSCG-928-G21. Lineage (GTDB taxonomy): Bacteria > Bacteroidota > Bacteroidia > Bacteroidales > Tannerellaceae > JAJDIA01. The sequence goes on from JAJDIA010000005.1 coordinate 17,998, forward strand.
TTCTTTAATATAGCCTGTACTAACATGACGTTAGTAGGCACATCGTCAACAATAAGGACTTTGTATTCAGACGCTAAATTGTCCATTATTTATGTGTTGTTTTATTGATGGATAAAAATAAACATACAAATGTATTAAATAATGTTGAAAAGACCATGTTTTTTGTGTCTCATTTTTGAATCTCTTTCTAATTGCTGCGTTTCGCTTTTTCCCATGCTCCTTTACCTTTATTTTTTTTCAGATAGAAGAAACCTCTTATGACGTTGATGTTCATGAAGAGAAAATAATAAGGAATAAATACTAATTTATTTCTCATTTGCTTTTGTTCTAATTTGTAACCGATATATCCGGCTAAATAAAACAATAGCTGCGCGATTAACAGAACAGAATAAAACAGACTGCCTTGACAGGCCAAAATAATATTTATTGGTAACAATAAAAACAGTACAATAGGGGTAATAGTCCAACGTAATACACGATGGCTGATATATTGGAAACTTAATGTTCCGTATTTAAAAATATTCAGAAGTGAACGTAAGCGCCATATAGACTGTAAGCCTCCGGCCGAGATCCGTACTTTGCGTTTTTCTTCTTCCTGCATATTTAATGAAGCACTTTCAACAGCATAAGCATCCTTGCTGTAAGCAATTACATTTCCTTTCTGAGCTATCCGAAGCGATAAAATAAAGTCGTCGAGTAACGTGTCGTTCGGCATTTGCTCAAATAATTCGGTACGAATAGCGAATAACTCACCTGCAGCACCGACAGCCGAATAGAGTTCGTAGTCCCATTTTTTCAGTGTTGATTCGTATTTCCAGTAAATACCTTCACCGGCGGTAGCTCCCTGTTCGGTTTTTATTTCTACTCGTTTTTCTCCGGCCACACAACCAACCTTAGGATTTGAAAATTGACGGATGATCTCCAGAATTGCCTGCTCATTCAACATCGTGTTGGCATCTGTAAAAACCACATAAGGTGTTTTTACATAAGGAACGCCTCTGTTTAATGCCGCCGTTTTTCCTTTTCGTTCGGGAGCATATAATACGGTAACTTCCGGATATTCTTTTAATAATTCATTCGTATTGTCTGTTGTGCCGTCTGTTATCCACATAATGGTCAGTTTGTCTTTGGGATAATCCAGTTGCCGGCAATTAGCCATTTTTTCATGTACAATAGAGGCTTCATTATAGGCCGCAATAAAAAGAGTTACCTCAGGTAGAGGATCAGGTAGATCATAAATAACCGGTTTGACAAAAATCCGTTTAATTTTCAGTAGGAAAAAAAGGAGGATGCCATACCCAAGGTAGGTATAAAAAACAATGAAGACACCGATCCAAAATAATGTGGCAATCATAGATAATGTGTTGTTATTAAGTCTTAAATTCCGCTTTTACAAAAACGATGGCTATATTGCCTTCGTTTTATATGTCTTAAACAAGTGAATGAAGTTATTGTTCTATAAAAAGAGATAATTGTTGCCTTTTCAGAACATTTCGACCCTTTTGCTTGTTAGCAAGAAACAGATAAAGTCCACGCAAAATCAGAGAATATATAGCGTAAATATAAAGCGGTAGTGGTAATGTGTAGATGCTACTTTGGATTGTTTGAGAAAATACTATTTTTGTAAGTCATTAAAATGAATGTATTGTAAATAATGATACTATTTAAAATAATAGATATAATCCTTTTTTGTTGCTTCTCTTTGATGGTTTTATATATCCTTATTTTAGGGATTGCCTCTTTTTTTAAACCATCCAGGAAACTGAAAGAACCATCACGACTGAATAAATTTGTTGTACTGTTTCCGGCATACGGTGAAGATCAGGTAATTGTGAACAGTGTTACCTCTTTCTTGAAACAAGATTATCCGGAAGATTTATTTGATGTTATTGTCATTTCCGACCATATGAAGGAGGAAACGAATAATCATTTACGACAACTCCCCATTGATTTATTAATCGCAACCTATGAAGATAGCTCAAAAGCGAAAGCCCTGAATTTAGCGGCTGATTATTTAAAAGATAAGCAATACGACATCCTTGTTATCATGGATGCGGATAATGTGACTGAAGATAATTTCCTATTGCAAATCAATAAAGCTTATGAAGCCGGCGACAGAGCCATACAAGCACATCGGACAGCTAAAAATACAAATACATCAGTTGCGGTACTGGATGCTGTCAGTGAGGAGATTAACAACGCTATTTTCCGTGCAGGACATGTAAATCTGGGATTATCTTCCAGTTTGATAGGCTCAGGAATGGCATTCGATTATCAATGGTTTATGGCGAATGTCGGGTTTTTACAGACAGCAGGTGAAGATCGTGAACTGGAGATGCTGTTGCTAAAAAGTAAAATACGCGTCAGCTATCTACAGGATACATATGTTTATGATGAGAAAACGCAAAATCTGCAAGGCTTTAAAAATCAACGTAAACGTTGGCAGGCAATGCAATTTACATCATTAGGGCGGTCGATTGTGGATTTCCCTAAAGCACTTTTTCAAGGCAATTTTGACTATTGCAATAAAATAATACACTGGATGATATTACCTCGTTCAGTAATGCTTCTACTGTTGCCGCTGATCAGTATTATTGTCTCTTTTATAAATCTGTACGCTTCAATTAAATGGTGGGCGATTACCTGGATCTTTTATGCTATTATTATCGCTGTTATTCCCACCTATCTATGTAATAAAAAGCTGTTTAAAGCACTGGCAAAAGTTCCGGTGATGGCTTTCCTGATGTGTATGAATTTCCTGAAACTACGCGAAGGGAAGAAGTTTATCCATACGGAACATGGGGTGGAATAGAATTATGAGTTATGAATTCAGAATTATGAATTAATGTGATTTTTATCGAAAAGATATACAACGAATCCATAAACTCATGACCATCTTTTTTACTTTTGACTCCTGTGAAAAAGCTTTTTGACTGCAGTGCTAAACATTTTTCACTCCTGTCGAAAAGCTTTTCGACTCCTGTCAAAAGCATAAAACATTGTTGACAAAATAGATATCATTGTAATGATAAAGGTAAAAGAACGTGATATTATATCAAGTCTGCGCTATTCATAATTCATAATTCATAACTCATAATTCACAATCCTTTCTCATCGTTAGCCCTTCCCATTGGCCTTTGCTTATTGCTTTTATATTTGACCAATAGGCGGAAAGCAAAGAGCGGACCACGTTGATCGGGTAGGCAATGGCTGTCAGGTATAAACAAGATGCGAAGCGAAATAGCCCTTTATTGTTGCGCCGGGAAAAGAGAACCCTGTTTCGGGCCAGGTAGTAGTTTCTTAACGGAGTCCCTTTGTTGATTGACATTCCCTCTTTATGATATATATGGGCGGCAGGTTCAAACCATATTTCATATCCTGCCCGACGTATTTGCAGGCTCCAATCAATTTCTTCATAAAAGAGGAAGTAGATTTCAGTCATTAATCCGGCTTTATTAATGACTTCACGTGAAGTCAGCATACATGCACCATGGGCTGATCCGGTGGGACAAGCCTTGTCGTATTGCCCTTTGTCTATTTCTCCGGCTCCGAACGGATGACTTTTTATGCGGATCATCTTCATTTCCGAATAACCGGCATATTGAATGATATCCCGATGATGTTCGAATAGTATTTTACCGGATACCAGGCCAATCTTAGGATTGCTGTCAATTCGGTCAACCAGCGCTTTTAAAAAAGGGCCATCAATGAGGATGTCATTATTCAAATAAAGTATATAATCACCTTTAGCCTGTCGAGTTCCTAAATTACAACCACCGGCAAATCCTAAATTCTCCGGACTACTGATTACAGTGACTTCGGGGTGTTTGTTTTGTATGATTTCTGCATCATTGCCGCGTGAAGCATTGTCTACAACAATGATTTCATACGGATAATTCTCATGCTGCGCTAACGATTCAATCATTTCGCAGGTATCGGCCTGACCGTTATAATTTATAGTGACAATGGATACCATATTTATCCTTTAATAGCATTTAAATAATTGATGACCTTTTGCATTTGCTGTTTCCAGGAAAGATCTTGGATAGAATCTCTTATTTCTTGGGGTGACCAGCTTTTACTGTGGTAAAACTCGATGAGTGGCTCAATGTTGATCGGGCTTTCATCGGCAGGTTCTTTGAATACATAATCACGACTGTCAAAGTCACTATCCATTTCGGAGTAGACGAAAGGAATTCCACGTGCGGCATACTCCCTGTTTTTCAGTGTTTTGATTTGTGTGATGTTGCTTCGGTGACGTCCCAGGCTGCCAATGCCTAAATCAGAGGAATCGAACAGATTGTCTAAAGCTTCGCCATGTTGGGCTCCGTGGGCAATTACATACTCTTCCAACCCTAATGCCTTAATAGGCTCAAACACATCTCTCTTTTCCCGCTCACTGAATGCTTCGCCAACGATATGGAAATATACTTTATACTCACGTTCTTTCTTATAGTATTCAGCTAATCCTTTTATTACCCGATCAAAACCATGCCAGAAATGGACTTCGGCTACGCCGATTAAGTGAATTTGTTTGATGGTGTCATTAACCATTGACTTCATGCGTATAGCAGAGAAGTCAATACCATTTGAAATACGTATTGTTTTTTGACCGAAAATAGTGGTTGCTTCAGAGAAAGTAACAATACCCACAAGCTGTTTTGCCAACTGCCAGCGGAAGCATTTATCAACCGCTAAGTCTATCTTTGATCGTAAAGTAATATATTCCTGATCATACGGATAGGTAGGCACCTCTATGACGCTTCTAATATTCGCTTTGTTCAGCTCTTTTACAAAATGAATGGTAAAAGGATTGGCATTATGATAAGAGCGTATATACGTGAAATCGATTTGATTTTCTTTAGCGTATCGAACAATAGGGGAGAAGTCTATTCTTTTTTTGATTTTCGCCCATTTGCCATAGCCTAAGTCAATGATTTTTTTATCATTGACTACCCAGCTACGACGACCGGTAGCGTCAATGTCATAGTAGCAAAAATGAACATCTACGCCACAATCTCTTAGTGCTTTTACTTGGTAGTAGATCTTTTTTGAAACACCACTGGATTCACTAAAACCATGAAATATGAGAAATAGTAATTTCATTATTGCTTCTTTATATAGTTTTTGAGTTTACCGATGATATCGTATTCTCTTGAGAGCTGAATATAGGCGATCGTGATTAGAAGAAACAGACATCCTTTAATGATCAGCGTTATGATGATGTGAAGATGATCGATGAATATAGACGTTCCATATAATACAACAGCCAGGATAATAGTTGCCAGTATTGGAGAGACTAATTGTTTGAAAAAACTAACCATATTTCTTTTAAAGGTAACGTTATACATCACCCAATAACATTGAAAAAAGTTAATGGTAAAAGTTATACATATACACCAGGCTACAGCTTCCAGTGTTTGGAAATAGAATATGCCGGTTAAAATACCGGCTACATTTAATGTAGAAGAGAATAATCCGCAGATAAACATACTCTTTGTATCGTTGGCAGCCTGGAAAATAGAACCCGATGAAGAAAGAATAATCTGTATGCCTACAGAAAGAGCCAATATCTCAAAAACAGGAATAGACAAAAGCCATTGATCTCCAAATAAGATCAGGATTAATTCTTTCGATGTGAAAAACAGCAATGCTGTGATCGGGAAGCCAATAAAGGCTAACAAGCGTATGATCTTTTCATAGGAAGTGGATAATTGGTTAAGATCATTTTGATAATCACTGAATATAGGGTGCATCACCGGCGTGATGACTTGTGTAATGTTTTGAAGGGGCAGCATCATTAACCGATAGGATTTTTCATAATAACCTAAAGGGCTCATCCCCATATATCGTCCGATTAACAGTTTATCCAGATTGCGGCTGAAGTAATTGATAATATTAAAGAAGAACTGATAGGCCGAGTAAGAGAATATTTTTTTGATGGTAGATAGTCCAAGTGTCAAACGAATAGTTTGCGGGTATCTTTTGAAAGAGATCACAAATAAAAGTATACTTGAAAGTATCGGATTAACGATCAAAGCGTAAAGCCCTCCTCCGGAAAGAGCAACGGCGATAGCGACACTCCCACCCGCAATTTGTATGACAAGTGTACGGACAGCGATAAATTTGAATTCTTTGTTTTTGTAAAAAAGGGCATTGGGGACGATATTTGCAGAGGCAAAAAAGAGATTGATCGATAGTAGTTGGCATAGTATTACTAATATGTCACTGTCGTAATAAGCACCAATCAACCACGAGCAAAAGAAGAAAAATAACGCTAAAAGAATACCGGTCCATATCGTAAATGAAAAAATATTGGATAAATCGTTTGTGCTTAACTCTTTCTTCTGAATAATGGCCGGGGAAAGTCCCATGTCTGTGAAGAGATTGAAAAAAGCGATAATTACAGTTGCAACAGCAACAACTCCAAAGTCATCAGGCGATAGTAAACGGGAAAGTACGGCTGTAATGACTAGGGATATGATAATCCCGGAATATTTGGCAATTGCTGTATAAAATACACCGGAGAAAAGCGCTTTTTTCAGATTACTCATTCTTGTCTTTTGGTAGATATTTTTTGATCAGCAATATAGCCAAAGTCTTAAATGAAACATAATTATTGTATCTGGAAACAGCCCTGTTGAAAAGCTTAATGCGTTGTTTTAAAGGTAACGTATGTGCTTTCCAGAGAGCTGCATTCAGCATCTTTGTAAGATATAAGTCTGTGGTTTTTTGTAACTCCGTACTTTTTCCCTTTCTGAATTTCAATACCTCCTCAGCTGTAGTAAGATATCCGTGCATATTTTTCCAGGAAAATGAAGTGGTCATCGTCGAATTGCTGCGCAATCTTCGGTGAAAAAATGTACGATGGATAGGCATTACCCTTTCTGCAAGGATATATTGAGTAAAAGTAAAGAGTTCATCCTCATGAATAATGTTCGGATAAAATCTTAGTCCAAGAGCATCTAAATAGGACTTTTTTATTAGACTTAAACAGGCTGATACGCTAAAAGCATTTTTTTGTAAAAGAAGATTTAAAATTTCAACACCTCCGTAAACTTTGTTTTCATCTGTATAGGCTTTTCGATCATAGTTTAGTTTTACGACAGGCGTATCTTCTGTTTTTAAAATATCAGCATCAAAAAAGGCAAAATCAAGTTGATGCTTTTGACATTTTTGATAGCAAACGTCAAGGGCATCTACTTCCAGAAAATCGTCGCTGTCCATAAAATAAATATATTCTCCGGAAGCGTATTGTAATGCCAGATTTCTGGCAACGGCTTGTCCTTGATTGACTTGTTGATATAGTTGGATTCTGTTGTCTTTTGATGCCAGATCTTCAAGAATGGCTAAGCTGTTGTCTGTCGACCCGTCATTGACAATAATGATCTCAATATCGGATAACGATTGTTGCAATATACTTTCTACCGCCTGACGCACAAAATCCTGTGTGTTGTAAACCGGTATGATGATACTGACTTTTGGTGTATCCATAATGTATAATTAAGACAACAATCGTTTTTATTAACAGCTCGCCGATATATTAATTTTCTTTATGCTCGGTATGTATAAACTCTTTCGTAGCACCTTTCAGACGGAAGAAGTTGAAGAACATAAGGATAAAGAGAACAGGCAGACTTAAGATGGCATTTCTTAATTTTTTGTCTACCAGATAGTCCGGCACAGCGATACTAAACGTAATGCAAAGTAACAATAACAGTCCCCACCATTTAATAGACATCATCCAATCCAACCAGGTAAACAATAGAGCCAGAAGAACGATGAAACCAAAAAGTATAACACGGGGTAGCATCATCCATTGGAATAATTTGTTACAATAGTCCCAATTTCCTCTTAGCATAGCCATTGGCATAGAGAATATACCGGAGAAGAGATTGGTGAATTGTGTGGCCAACCATCTGCGCCGTTGCTGATAAAAACTGGTTTTATTCGCTACTTTCTCATCATAGGTGTACACATCTTCCAGATATTCAATATAGATATTTTGTTTGAGAAGAATCATTTCCAGCTGTTTGTCTACACCAACGTGTCCGGCTTTGAAGATGCTTTCTTTAAATAATTCATAATCGAAAGCCATACCTGAACCCATCAGGGCGGAAGAAAATCCTAAGCGTGTATGTCCTTTACGGAAAATAGAGTTGTTGATCTCTTCACTGACAGCATCCAGTACAGCCACAGAGGTATTGCGGTTTTTAGCTACACGATGTGTTTGCACAGCCGCGCAACCGGAATAGAAAGCATCATTGATTTTATCTAAATAATCGGGATCAACAATGTTATCCGCGTCCATGATGACTACGACATCATATTGTAAGTTTTCATCTTCAATATACGTCATAGCTTTTCGCAGCGCATTGGTTTTAGAACTGTTTGGAAGACTGATTTCAACTACTCTTGCAGAAAGATCTTCCAATGCCTGATTAGTGGCCTGTGTCATCTGATCCGAAATCACAATAATATCGTACAGTTCTCTCGGATAATTCTGACCAAAGAAAGATTTTACAGAATTAATAATGACAGAATCTTCTTTGTAAGCAGGGAACAGCACCGCGAAACGATATCTTTTCTTTGCTTCGGGATAATGAAATTTTCTTTTTCTTAAAGAGAAAATCGCGAAAATAAACAGATAAAGTACGGATATAAGAAATAGTAGAAAAAGGATAGCTTCTCCTATTGTCCATGCATATTCGTTTTTCTGCAACCACTCACTTCCCATATAGAAATATTGTTCCATATTCTTTAATTATATTGTTTTTCTAATTCTTTATCAAAATGTTCCGCTTTTAATACAAGCGCTAAACCTGTAAAAGCAAATATCATAGTAGGGAACTGTCCCCAAAATGGGTTTCCGTATGCACTGATAAGCATACCGAATATTCCGCATAATAATCCGGTCAGTATCCCTTTTAATTCCTTGTTTTTTACTTTAAACATTAATATCCAGGCGCCTCTTCCTATGGCGGCGAAAAGCATTCCTAAATATAGGATAAGCCCGACAATGCCGGTCTCAACCCATATCTTGACATACCAGGAGTCATTCGGAATCATGGTGGTTAATCGTATAGATATATCTTTATTCTCTACGCCGGAAAGGCCTAGCCCTTCACCAAATGGCTTATCTTTGAGATGCACGGCCAAGGTCTTCTGATTTTCTTTTCGCACATTAAAAGAGGCATCTGCTGTCGGTCTGAAGGCTGTTCTCATACGTCGGATCAGTTGATTGCTCTGACCGATATCCGTAAATACGAAGAATGAATATATAGCAATTAACGCTACGCCACTGGCTGTAAGTATTTTTACGTTTTTACTCACAATCGCAAATAGGGCTAATCCCGCCAAAGGAACTATCATCGCACCACGTGTTCCGGAAAGGAACATGGCATAGGTTGTTGCTACTGCTACGATAGCATAGAAGATTTTCAGCCCTTTGTTTTTCACAAATAAAGCAGCAATAAAGAACATAATACCGGCACATCCCATATTCGATCCGAAGTTGCCTGCATCTGTAAAGAATGAGAAATATCGCGTACCGCTGCTTAACAGGTGAGTTTTGTATGACCCTTTGTCTAACCAGGCTGCCTCAGCGAAATCAAATCCAATACTTTTCTGCATTAAAGCTTTGCCTACTGCGATCAAAGAGAATATGGCTATCATAAATATCAAATGCTTTACCCACTTGTATTGGTTAAACAATAAGGCTACAATGACAGAAATAAGAAAACCATAATAGGCTAATCCTCTTGAGAGAACCCATCCTCTTAAAACACCGGACGGATTATATATCTCAGCCAGGCAATATAATAACCAGATAAAAGAGCCTAAGGTTAGTATATTCGCCGCATGTTTCCATTCAATATTTCTTAATAAAGCCGTATGGATAAATATCAGTACCAATGTACATGCTAAAAGAACATCTACAATAACACTTATTCCCGATATCTCACTATATCTGGATATCCCCATGATGAAATAATTGATGATAAAAATAGCGTAAAAGAGGAGTATCGGGAATTTTAAAATTTGAACGCAAAGAATAAACAGCAAAGGTGCAACAACAATAATTCCCATCATAGCCACATTGTTTGTGAGCAATGACAGCGCAATGCCTAACAATCCGGGCAAAAGAAGCAGATTGATCAGGCGTATGCTGTTTTCTGTTGTTTCAGTTCGTTGCATAAAATTATTTTACAGACGTTTCATGAGCCGTAAGTCCCATATATATAATTCTATTAGCTACGGTTCGCACGGATGTGGCCGGTGGTAATTGACCTGTGAAATCCTCAACGGTTTCACGGGTTGCATTGTTCAGATAGATAAACAATGGTGTGTCACCGATCATATCTTTTAAATATTTGATGAATTCATCATCACTGGTCTTCCATACACGTTGTGCATTTGCGATCAAGATGTTAACATCGGCTTGTTTTAATAAGGCAACAGGAATACTATTGCGGTATATAGCAGGATGTTCAACCAATACTATATCTGTATTTGCCGGAGTTATATCGTCTGAAATGTTTTCAAAAGAAGTTGCCTGCAGGTAATGACCTTTTAATTGGTAATCTTCATTTAATACCAAATGCTTAGCTCTAAGTCCCTGATCCTCCCATTGTTCAAGCAAGTATTTTGAAACAAAACTTTTCCCTTCTCTGCTTTCTATACTTAGAATATTAATATACATTACTTTATTTGGACGCAGATAGCTGTTCAGTCGATTACAGATATAAGTGGCCGATATACGGTTACAAGCTTTAATATACCCTCTGTATTTCAATTGAATATTTCCGGTGAAGGCACCCAAGACAGGCATTTTGGTCAATCGCCTTGTCCGGTCTGCATCCCGTAGAGTGCGGTCGAGCAACTCTATAATCAAGTTGGCACCAATGATAAATATGATACTCCCTAAAAAAGAGGCTATGACAAATAGCATTCTTTTACTGCCCATACTGCTTAATGGGAATGTAGGAGGAGAGATGGTATTCAAATTAGAAGAGGTCAGCTGAAGATTTTTCTGACGAAGCCGCGCAACGTTTAACATGTGTAATATTTCGAGATATTCCTGTTCTGTTACACGGATCTCGCGTTCTCTTCTGTTTAGTTGTGTTCCGACAGGAGAAAATATCTTGAATTGTTCGGTGAATTCCTCTTTTCGTCTGTCCATCACATCTAATTCAGCCCTGGATCGAATATTGTTTAATCGTTCTTCCAGCCATTTGTCCACCAAATCATCAGTAGCAATACCTTCTTTTGAATATTTGTATTCATCAATTTGGTCGGAAATAGAAGAAATCTTTTTTTCTACATCCTTTAATTGTTCTTTATATTCTGCCAGTTCCAGATTCGTTTCATTGTCGATGTTTATCGTGTTAAAGGTTTCTATTTCAGTGATTTTTCCGTTTAACTCGGAATATTCGGCCAATGCATTGATAAAATCGGCATTCGCGGAGAATAGCTTACCCCGAATTTCCATTTGTCCTTCGAGTTCTTTGATCAGACTTTCGGAACTTTCATACATTTTGGATACCTCTTCATATCTGTTTTCAAAATCACTCAAGGAACCGGAAAGGGATTTGGTTTGTTCGGCGTAGTTGATAACGCCATTTTCAATATTGTATTCCGTCAACTCCTGTTCCTGTTCATTTAAAGTGGCTTTTATCTTTACTAATTCTGCTTCATAATACTTCACGATGTCGTTAACAGCTCTGTACCGGATCCCATCATATGTGGAGAGTAATTCATCGTGAATCAGCTGAACGGTGCTCAAAGCTATACCCGGATCATTTGCTTCGTAAGAAATCTCAACCAGATCACTGTTGTCCAAACGTCTTACGGATGTTTTTCGCAAACTTTCATAACTGTAATGCGGATGTGTCCCATCGAATAATTCGTATAAAAAGTTTCGGGGTTCTTCTTTTTTGTATTGCTCGAATTTGCTAAGCGTATTCTCTAATGAGTTTTTATCAATGAGATTGACAACCTCCTCAGGTACCATTTTAAGTAAACTACGGTAATGTGCAGCCGAAATGAACATATTATCCTCTTCGGAATTCCCATTAATCATATTTAAAGCAAACAGGTTCATCGATACATTTTCCATTGTACCTTTTGCTTTGGTAAGATTGATTAAATTGTCAAACGTATTGTTCAGGGCTACCGTATTAGGAGAACCATCTTCTTCTAGCGTAGAATTGGAAGCAATTCCTGTATAGATACTTGTTGTTACGGTATAAGATCTGGAAAGAAACTGTGAAAAATAGGCTACTAAAGCCGTTATCACAATACTTCCTAATATGATTTGATATCGAATACGATATAAAAAACGTGATATGAAAAGTGTAATATCCATTATTATCGATTCTTAATTTTTACGTTAGTTAGCATTTCAAGTAAAGTGATCGCGTTGTGCAAATCAGCACGACCTTCCTGATATTCTACGACGGCTCCGGAACGTCTGCTTCTTTCAAGGGATAATTCAATAATGCTGATTTTCCCGTTAATAAAATCCTGTTCGGAAATCCGCATTTGAGCATTATATAAAGCGGCGGCATCAGACTTAGCTTTTAATACAGCCAGAAGACTGATAACATCATTATATGCTTCCAGTATTGTTAGTTTACGCTCTTCGATAGACATTTCATATTCATATTCTATTCTGCGTAAACGCGCTTTCTGTGCTCTTACCCTTTGCTTTTGCCCTAATAAGTCTCCGATAGGAACGGATATGGTAGCACCAACATAATAAGTATGCTGATTACTTCCTACACTGGTATAGAATAGAGGATCGTCAACTGACGAAGTAGATGAAAGAGACATGATACGGCCAAACTGATAAGAAGCGTTAACACGAAAATAATTCAACCATATGGCTTGCTCTGCTTTCAGGTTGGCTTGTTCTTCGTCACGACTGGCTTCATATATTTGAACAGAAGGATGTTCATATACCGACTCTAAAAAAACAGACAAAGGAGGCAGCTGAACGCTTTCATAATCATCCAGTAATGCTTGTATGGACCCATCATTGACAGATGATACCCTGACTGTCTGATCAGTATCGGTAGCTATATTGTTTTGCGCCCAACAAGAAAGTGAAAACATCACTCCTGATAAAATAATAACAAATTTCTTCATGAATATACCCGCGTTTGTTATACGTCTTCTTTTTGTACGAAAGCAAAAAAAGTTTTTATAATGATTTTGATATCTCCCCAAAATGAAAATGTCTGGGCATACTTGATATCCAATAGTTTCCTTTCTTCGGCCGACATCTTTTCAGAACCGCCACGTTTCTCTACTTGCCAAAGACCGGTTAGACCAGCGGGTGCCAGAAAGCGAAGGATACTATCATCGCTTGTCAGCAGTTCCGCTTCATAAACAGGGAGAGGTCTGTTTCCTACAACCGACATATCTCCTTTTAATATATTAAATAGCTGTGGTAATTCGTCGATACTGTATTTTCGGATAAAACGTCCTACTTTAGTAATGCGGGGATCATTTTTTAATTTAAAGAAAGCGTTAGAGCGCTCTGTTCGTTTATTTTTCAGATAATGTGATTCGGAAGTACTGTCGTTATCAGAGAAAAGAACAATGTCATTATCGCCAACCAGCATTGGTGCGGCTTCCGGCGTCTGAATAATAATATCACTGTTATCCTCTTCTTCCTCCTCTTCCATGACGTATTGATTTTGTTTTCTGTATTCAGCCAGCCGCTTGTCGGCATCAGAATACATGGAACGGAATTTATAGAAGTCAAATATTTTGTAATTGGTTCCGACGCGTTTTGCTTTGTAGATGATTTTACCCTTGCTTTCCAATCTGACGGCAAGAGCTGTAATAATAAAAACCGGAGACAAGAATAAGATAGCTGCTGATGAAAATAAAATATCAAAAGCCCTTTTCCAAAGCGGCAACCTTGATCGTTTTAAATCATAAATACCACCATCTTTGCTATTGACGGTAGCAGACATCCGCGTTTTCGCTTTAAAGGATTTAGCAAAAGAGATGATTTTTTGAAGTTCTTCGGAAGAGATCTTATCCGACACCATACAATCAATGCCCGCTTTCAAGTAAGACATCTTCTCGTCTTTTAACATGGAAGAATTGCTGATGAGGATAAGGTATATCTCTATACGCTGGTTCCTGAGTAGGTTGATGGTTAATAAGTCCGATTCATAATTCTTTTTTTCGAGAAAAACACAACAGTCAATATCGGAGTCTTTAGAAGGTTTCATCTGTAATATAGATCTGTTCAATTCAATGCGATTTGAACAAATGATGATGTCTTCTCCGGATATAACTTTAAAATGCGCTGCTAATTCTGTTGTATTTCCAAAAAAAAGATACTTCATTGTTTAAGAACTCTTCTCACACGGACTTTTAACTCTTCAGGATTGAACGGTTTTAAGATAAAGTCATCTGCACCCTTTTCAAATAGACGAATCCGGTCTTCACTGCCATCCACGCTGGATAAGATAAATACGGGGATGTCACTAAACATTTCATTTGCTTTTATGTACATCAGGAATTCCTCTCCGTTCATCTCTGGCATATTGATATCGGAAATGATAAGGTCAGGAATGTTACCTTCTGTCAGCCAGGCAATAGCTTTAAGCGGATTTTCAACATATTTTACATCATATGCTGAAAGATAAAGTGAAATGATTTTTGCTATTTCCGGTTTATCGTCTAATAAGAGAATAGATTTCTTCATAGAATACTTTTCTGTATAGATAGTCCTTTGTTCTTAATACCGCAAAAATAATAAAAAATACGGAATCAGTGAGATTTATATAATTTATTATTCCTGTACAATTTTTATTCTCGTTCTATAAACAGACAAGGCGATGATTTGTTCATCGCCTTGTCAATTATTTTTAATAAAATCTTAAAATAAACTCAAATACAACAGCTTTTCTGTCGTTAGTGTTTTGCTAATTAGGATTGTATCGATTTTTTTCAGAGAAAAATAATGATAATTACCAACCAAAAAGTGGATAGCCTTTCATTATATTGTTAACCTTTTCCCGAACAGAAGCAATTGTCTTATCACATTCCGGAGCAGAAAGGACGGTGTCCATCAGTTCCACGATCTCTTCCATTAACGGTTCTTTAGCTCCACGGGTAGTGATGGCCGGGGTTCCGACACGGATGCCCGATGTCAGGAATGGCGAACGGCTATCAAAAGGAACCATATTCTTATTCGCTGTAATATCCGCTGCTACTAAGGCCTTTTCTGCTACCTTTCCGGTCAATTCAGGGAATTTCGTCCGCAGGTCAATCAGCATGCTATGGTTATCAGTTCCGTCAGAGATGATTTTATATCCTGCATGAATGAATGCTTTCGCCATAGCAGCCGCATTATTTTTTACTTGTTGCTGATAAGTTTTGTATTCCGGTTCAAGTGCTTCGCCGAAAGCTACCGCTTTAGCCGCGATGACATGTTCCAGCGGACCGCCCTGAATACCGGGGAATACTGCAGAATCCAGCAATTGAGACATCATCTTCACCTCACCCTTTGGTGTCTTCTTTCCCCAAGGATTTTCAAAGTCTTTTCCTAATAGGATGATACCGCCGCGAGGTCCGCGAAGTGTTTTGTGCGTAGTAGAAGTCACTACGTGTGCATATTCCAATGGATTATTCAACAGACCCGCCGCAATTAGTCCGGCAGGGTGTGCCATATCGATCATCAGCATAGCACCAACCTTGTCAGCGATCTCACGCATACGCTTATAATCCCATTCGCGCGAATAGGCTGAACCGCCGCCAACAATTACTTTTGGTTTTTCACGAAGAGCCACCTCTTCCATCTGGTCGTAGTCTACTCTTCCGGTATCTTCTTTTACATTATATTCCGTAGCGCGGTATAGTATTCCGGAGCTATTCACCGGAGAACCATGAGACAAGTGTCCGCCATGAGAAAGATTAAGTCCAAGGAATGTATCGCCCGGATTCATTAATGCCAGAAACACAGCAGCATTAGCCTGTGCGCCTGAATGTGGCTGAACGTTCGCCCATTCGGCATTAAATAACTTTTTCAACCGTTCAATGGCTAACGTTTCGCTTTGATCCACAAATTCACATCCGCCGTAATATCTTTTGCCCGGATAACCTTCTGCATATTTATTGGTCAGCCAACTACCCATTGCTTCCATAACCTGGTCACTTACAAAGTTTTCGGAAGCAATTAGTTCAATACCTTTCAACTGGCGTTGATGTTCTTTCTCAATAATCTCAAAAATTTGCTTGTCTCTTTTCATTACCTTCTAACTAATTGGTTGTTTGGAGTGAAGAATAAACCCTTGCCCTGTAGAACGCAAGAGCCGCTGCAAATTTACAATTTTTATTTAAAACTTCTAAAAGAGAGTTGTAGGAACTTTTGCTATTTCTTTCTTCTTGGTTTTATCCTCTGCTTCTTCAAGGTCTGTTAAGTGGGGGAAACTTATTTGTTTCAAAAATATTTTTCTCTAAAATATATATTGTTCTTCTGGCAGGTGAATACTTGGGATCACCCTGGATTCTTGGGGAATAGTCTACTATCCTGGGATTATATCTAAACCCAAATAGGGAAAACGGCAGGCATAGGTATAACGAATCTTAATTATTGTCATTTTTCTCCACTTTTTTATACTGTTGAGAATTTATTCTCATGCTGATGAAACTTTCTTCTCATTGCGGTGAGAATTTTTTCTCATCACAATGAGAATGAATTCTCACCGTAATGAGAAAAGTGTAATCTGTATGTATATGTTAACGTTTAATTCGTATTATAATACTAAGTCGGATGCTTTATTATTTTAGCTCCACAACTTTTCGGAGTGATCCAATACTTGGGTTCGCCCCCTTACAAAAGAAAGGCGTTCCGAATTCGAAACGCCTTTTCATCATCACTCTGGTTTTTACCTAAAAAATGAATCCACATAAATCAGTTGAAAACAAATTAACCTAAACAATCTTGCCTATAAAGAGAATACTCGCTTATAATAAAACCATATCTAAAAAAACAAATCTAAATTATATCTATAATAGCAGGGTTATCTGGCTACAAACATAAGGGGAAGTTTCGTAGGATGTTTCTGTTTGCTGATGAAAGCGAAAAACTCGCCGCTTAAAACGAATTTCATCGTATTTCGCGGTTTTCCCATATCTCTTTATTTTATTAACGTACGCATAAGTGACTGATAAATAGGTTTGTTTTTCAGATCGGATCTCTTTTTCGTTTTCATTCCTTGTTTTTTCGTGATGGCTCCGTCAGGTAGATTTCCTTTTATTTATCGCTTTATTTTTGCAGCATCCAATCGAGAACATAAGGTATTATTCAAAAACTACAAGATTATTATGGCTACAAATGAGGTAAGGAAGAGTTATTATTTTCAAGGATTAAAAGGGAAGGTTTTTTATTTGTTTTTGTTTTTGCTCGGGTTGGCAGGCAATGGCATTGTAAATGCGCAGGTGCAGCGGGCCGACAGTATTGTGTTGATTCCTTTCGAGGATGCGTATAAGCGTGTCTACAATGCGACTAAGGTGGATGATTTCCGGCCTTCGATCGACGGGCGGTTGGATGAGGATTTCTGGAACACGCTGGGGGAATGGTCGGAGCCATTCGTGCAATCGCAACCGCATGAGAGGGCGTTGACGGAATACAACACGCAAATGAAGTTATTTTATGACGACAGGAATATCTACGTCGGCATTATCTGCCACGATAATAGTCCGGAATCGATCCGGCGCTTTGTCGGTAACCGCGATGAGGAGCTGGGCGATTTGGTGAGTGTCTCTTTCGACCCGTATCATGATTATCGCGTGGCGTCGCAATTTGTATTGAATGCCGGCGGAACGAAAGCGGATATGATGATTACCGATCAGTTGGTAAACAACCGTAGCTGGAACGCGGTGTGGGAAGGCAGGACGCATGTCAATGAAGCGGAAGGGTACTGGACGGCGGAGTTTCGTATTCCTTTCACGCAACTTCGTTATCGTCAGCATACAGAGGATGGTGTCTGGGGGATGCATGTGCGCCGGGTGATCTACAGAGGGAATGAGGTACAGTATTGGAGTCTTATTCCGCAAAACCGGAATGGGTATGTCTATTCTTTCGGGGAATTGCATGGGATGACTGATCTGCCTCGCTCCAGAGGACTGGAGATTAGTCCGTATGTTTCAGGAGAATATCAGCGGGAGCCACGGATAGAGGGTAGTCCGTATCAAACCGGCGACCGCTGGGCGGGAAATGCCGGGCTGGATGCTAAGCTGGCGATCTCGGATTTCACGTTGGACTTAACGATCAATCCAGATTATGGCCAGGTGGAGCAGGATCCGTCAGTGATGAATCTCTCTACGCAGGAGACTTTCTATGCAGAGAAGCGCCCGTTCTTTTTGGAAGGAAGCCATATTTTTAATATGAGTCCGGGCGGAAGTAATGATATGTTTTACTCGCGGCGTCTGGGGGCTTCTCCATCCTATCATCCGAATGTAGATAATGTGACGAGCTTTGCACAAACCGAAAGGAATATTCCGATTATCGGGGCGTTGAAGCTGACGGGGACGAATAAAAGTGGCGTAACGATCGGCGTATTGCAGAGTATAACTGCGCGCGTTTCGTCGGAAGTAACCCGCGACGGCGTGGAGGATAAGGAGGTTGTTGAGCCGCTGACGAATTACACCGTCGGTCGTGTGCAAAAGAACTGGAGCGGGAATACGTTGCTGGGCGGTATGGTGACTTCCGTCAACCGCATATTGAATGAGCCGCATTTGGAAGATATGTTGGTGAAAGATGCCTTCACTGCGGGGATCGATTTTACGCAGTATTTTAATAACCGGTTGTATTATATTGATGCGAAAGCGATGTTCAGTTCCTTACAAGGAACAGAGGAGGCGATTACGCTTCGACAACGCAACTCGGTACATTATTACCAACGCGAATCGGCACAGGATTATCTGGGTGTTGATCCGACGCGGACGTCATTGAATGGTACGGGCGGTTATCTGGAAGTGGGACGTAGAGGGAACTCGAAATGGAATATCTCGGAGAAATTTACCTGGAGTTCTCCCGGATTTGATCTGAACGATATGGGTTATCTGGGCAGAGCGGATCAACTTAACAATGTGACGCAGATATCTTTTAATCAGAATGTCCCTTGGTCAATTTTCCGTTCAACACAACTCCAGTTTAATCAGGAGAATACCTGGGATTTCGACGGACAGCTTAATGAAAACAGATTCAGGCTCCGTTGGGATGCTACGCTTAGAAACCGGTTTGGCTGGTGGGTGACGCAAACATTCCTCGTAAACCGACAGGATAACAGGTTGCTGCGTGGTGGCCCGGATATGCGTCTGCCGGCAGCGTACTGGAATTCTATGGGGATTTTCACAGATCGTTCGCAACCGTTCTCTTTCGCGTTTGATTACATCAGCAACCGAAATTTAAATGGCACGAAGATGGAGCATTCGCTTCAGCCGAGCTTCAACTACCGGATTGGTAATCATGTTTTATTGGAAAGCGAATTCAACTTTTACTGGGACAGAAATGATTTTCAATACGCAGGAACGCTCGCACCTGTTCAGACGGGAGACAATCCTACGTATCTGCTCGGACGGATGAAGCAAAGGACGTATAGTGTTACGCTGCGTGCACAAGTAAATATCACGCCGGATATCTCTATTCAGTTCTACGGAGCGCCATTCACATCTATTGCAAAATACGATGAATTCAAGGCGGCGGCAGACACGAAATCCAGTGTTTATGAGAACCGTACGCGCTCGCTTACTTCGGACGAGGAGGCGCGGATGCGTAAGCCGGACTTCAGCTTCAATGAATTCCGTTCTAATCTGGTGGCTCGTTGGGAGTATCTGCCGGGATCAACACTCTATCTGGTGTGGGAGCATAATCGTTCAGGTAGAGAGAATCAGTATACTTCCGGATGGGGAAATAATCTGGATAAGATGTTCGGCACTCAGGCTACAAATACGTTTATGGTGAAGTTGAATTATTGGTTTAGTATGTAAGGGGGGATTAGGAGATAGGAAATAGGAGATAGGAGTTGAGCTAAGCGATTTCGCTTAGCTCAATTTATAATTTATATAAGCAAATTAAGAATCCTCCCGAAAAGTTGTATAGCTGGTATTATAAAAAGATTCCACTTGGTATTATAGCACGCAGATGGACGCAGACTAAAGCGCGGATCTCCGCAGATAATTTATTATTAATTAAATATTTATCTGTGTTTATCCGCGCTTTAGTCTGCGTCATCTGCGTGCTCTATTATCATCGAAGAAGTATTACTCCTCAAGAATCCGGGGTGATCCTATACAAAAAAATAACAAGGGAATACGCTTGAATGTATTCCCTTGTTCGGGGTGGCGAACCCCCGTAAACGGGCATTCTCCACGGTTTTAATATCTTTGTAAATGTAGTAAATTATCACATTTATTTCATTGTGCGCAGGATGAGACTCGAACTCACACGCCGGAACCGGCACTACCCCCTCAAAGTAGCGTGTCTACCAATTCCACCACCTGCGCATAAGGGGTGCCCAGAACAGGACTCGAACCTGCACGGCTATTAACCACTCGCACCTGAAACGAGCGCGTCTACCAATTCCGCCACCTGGGCATTCAAGAAAAAAAATTAAGGTAATCGCACATTACCTTTCTACTCTGAGCGAAAGACGGGACTCGAACCCGCGACCCTAACCTTGGCAAGGTTATGCTCTACCAACTGAGCTACTTTCGCATGAATCGGGTGCAAATATAGGGCTATTTTTCAATTCACCAAAACTACAACCCGATTTTTCTTTTCCTATTCTGATCAAAATTCAAACCGACTCTCAGCGGTCGCTTATATTCTTGCGATTAGCTCCCTGAAAAGATTCGTCATCTTTTTCGCCGCATTATTGGCGGCTTCAATCACATCGGCGCCATCATTCACGAAATCGTCCGCGAAATGATACCCCTCGTTCGTTATGACCGACATCCCGAACACGCGCATATCCGCATGGCGAGCCACGATTACTTCCGACACCGTGCTCATCCCAACCGCATCTCCTCCAATCCGGCCAACAAAACCATATTCCGCCGGCGTCTCATAAGACGGGCCGGTAAGGCCGACATACACCCCTTTCTTCAATTCAATTCCCTGTGTCTCGGCTATATCCTCCACCTGTCGGATAAACTCCAGGTCATACGGCCGCGTCATATCCGGAAAGCGAGGACCGAAATCCGGATTATTCGGACCGATCAACGGATTAGGCGCCATATTGATCTGATCCCGGATAATCATTAAATCACCCACTTTAAACGTTGTATTCACACCGCCGGCCGCATTCGACACCAACAGATTCTTTATCCCCAGCAATTTCATCACGCGAATCGGGAAGGTTACTCTCGCCATCGGATACCCTTCATAGTAATGAAAACGTCCCTGCATGGCAAGTACATATTTCTCTCCCAACTTACCACAGATCAAATTACCTTTGTGTCCGGTAGCCGTAGAGGTCATGAAATTAGGTATCTCCCCATAGGGTATCACGACCGCCTCTTCGATATGATCGGCCAATGCTCCCAATCCGCTACCCAGGATAATAGCCGTCTCCGGTTTTCCGTTAATCCGGGCAGCTATATAGTCCGCTGTTTTTTGATATTCCTCCGTCTTGATAATTTCCATACTCTTTCCTCTTAAAAATAATAGTTAGCGACTCATTAAGTTATAAGCAATTCGTGCCGTTTGTTCCATAATCTCGTCTTCTCCCGGCACTCTTTTATTCTCCATTACAATTCTTCCATTACATATCACCGTATCTATGCAACTACCATTAGCGGCATAAACCAGATTAGACACAAAATCAAAATTCGGCGTAAAAGCCGGCATGTTCAGATCCACCAGACAAATATCCGCCAAACGCCCTTCCGCTATCTTCCCCGCATTCAGGCCTATCACCGCCGCACCGGCTTCTGTAGCCGCGTGAAGCATCTCATCCGCCGTCAGCACCTCCGGATCTTTCCGCCAGGCCTTGCCCAGCAAAGAGGCCAGCTTCATCGCCTCCACCATATCCAGGTTATTAGACGAAGAACAACCATCCGTCCCAATCCCCACAGTAATACCCGCCTGCTTCATCTCCGCAAATTTAAACGCTACGCCGGAAGCCAACTTCATATTGGATGCCGGATTATGCGCCACCTTCACGCCATTCGCCGCCAGCAATCCAATCTCCTCCTCATCCACATACAATCCATGCGCAATCAGCAAATGTGAAGAGAGAACACCCAACCGATCCAAATACCGCACAGGCGTCAGCCCGAACTTTTGAACTGAATTCTTCACCTCCTCTTCCGTCTCCGCCACATGAAGATGAACCAGCAAATCATGCTCCCTTGCGAACGCATGAATCCACTGCAACAATTCGCCGGACACAGTATATATCGCATGCGGACCCAGCGAAAAAGAAATCCGGTCGCTATACCCGTTCGCACTTCCCTGTAGTTCCACAATACTCTTTTTACATCTTTCCGCTAAAGTAGGATTAAAATGATCGAAACAGACGCCACTCAACACACCCCGTATCCCCATCTCTTCCACCGCGCGTGCCGTAGCATCCAGCCGCTGATACATATCAAAGAAGGTCGTCGTGCCCGACTTAATCATCTCCAGACACGCCAGCTTCGCTCCCCAATACACATCCTCGTCCGTCATTTTCGCCTCGTTGGGCCAGATCTTTTGCTCCAGCCAGGGCATCAAAGGCATATCATCCCCATAACCACGAAACAGGGTCATGGCAGCATGCGTATGTGTATTGACCAGACCGGGAATCACTGCTTTCCGTGAACCGTCAATTACTTTATCCGCCTTTACCGTTATCTCCGGAGCAATCTGTTTAATTAACTTCCCTTCTATCAAAATATCAGCAGAAGCCCCGTCGAAAGCCACTCTTTTCAGCAGCAAACTCATCCTTTTCCAAATTTAGCCCGCATATTCTTTATCTTTTCGTCACGGATACGATTCAGCAAAGATGCAAATTTATCTCTTTTTATCGCAGCAAATGCGCAACTTTCTTTAATCTCCACGATTCCCAATTCCTCTTTCTCCAGTCCGCCTTTCTGAAACAGGAATCCCACCACGTCCTTCTTGCTCAGCTTATCCCGCTTCCCACGGTTAATCGACAGGGTTACCCACGCCGACTGCTCAGGCACTCTGTTCTTCTCCGGCAGGAAAAACTCCTCCGGCTCCGGCATGATATACTCCGGGATCGACTCTATCTCATTCAGAATCAGAAAAGCATTTCCCTCCGCCTGCATACGTGCCGTACGCCCGTTGCGATGAATATACGCCTCCTCATTCAAAGGCAGATGATAATGAATCACATGCTGCACGTCCGGAATATCCAACCCCCGCGAAGCCAAATCCGTAGAGACAAAGACCGAAGCACTCCCGTTACGAAAACGAACCAACGCGCGCTCACGATCCAACTGCTCCATACCGCCATGAAAATAATCATTATCCACCCCCTTTTCCGTCAGATAGTCACTCACCCTCTCCACCGCCTCACGCAGATTGCAGAAGATCAACGCCGATTCTCCGTTCAGCTCGCCCAAAAGCCCGTACAGCGTCTCCAGTTTATCTTTTACCGGAGATTGCACAAACCGCACAGTCAGCCCCTTCAACCTCCTGCCGGGCGTCAGGAACGACAACCGCACAGGCGACTTTATCCCCGTAAAAGAGGGGATCTCAACAGCCTCGGTCGCCGAAGTCAACACACGGCGCCGCACCTCCGACAAGCTGCGCACAATCTCCTTCATCTCCGAAAGAAAACCAAACTCCAGCGACTTATCAAACTCATCCAGAATCAATGTCGAAACCCGGCTTAAATCCACATTCCCCTTCTCGATATGATCCACGATACGCCCCGGAGTACCCACCAATACCGCCGGCGGATGCTCCAGACTCTTCTTCTCCGTGCGGATAGGATGCCCGCCGTAGCAGCAAAGGATTTTATAACCGGCGCCCAACGAACGAAAGACCGTCTCGATCTGCAACGCCAACTCCCGCGACGGCGCCACAATCAACGCCTGCACCGCGCGCTCATCAGGCTTCAACACCCTCAGCAGCGGCAACAAGAAAGCCAGCGTCTTCCCCGAGCCCGTCGGACTCAGCAACACCATATCCTTCTCCGTCCCCGCATCCAACACCGCTTGCTGCATCTCATTCAACTGCTCTATCCCTATATTCGCTAACGCCCTCCTGATCCTTTCGTCCATCTTTCTTCTATTGAATTATTCCGTTATACCAAAGGACAAAGGTATATATTATTTGCGGGGAAGCGGAGGGTTATGATAGGAAATAGGAGATAGGAGATAGGAGATAGGAACTAGGAGATAGGAGATAGGATTTCCGTAGGGGCGAACCCACATCCCCAGCTCCTCTCCTGGACAGGAGAGGGGGACCGCCGCTCTGCGGTGGTGGAGAGGTTGTCCCGTAGGGGCGAACCCATGTGTTCGCCCGTGTGTTTGTTGGGATGAATAGAGGTTAAGGGTATATGATGAGCCGCATAGCGGCTCCCTGTACACAGCCCCGTGCGGAAGCGCGGGGTAGGCAATCAAACAACAAAAACAGCACCGCTACGCGGCGCATTTGATATGGATATCCCGATTCCCCGCGCTTCCGCACGGGGCTGTGTACAGGGAACCGCTACGCGGCTTTATGTTTCACAAGCGGGCGAACACACGAACAACCCCACTATCCCCGGCTCTCCTCCTTAGAAAAGGAGGAGTACTCGAGCGTGAGCGAGAGGGAGGTGGTTTGATCTATTCTTTTTTAAGTTACATCAAACCACCTCCCCTTCACGTTGTTCAGGTACTCCTCCTTTTCTAAGGAGGAGAGCCGAGAATGTATATTCCCCCTACATTTTCAATTCGCGCTCGCGCGCGCCTCACGCCAACCCCTCCGGCTCCTTCACCTCATCAATCGTGAGGACTACCACGTCATCCTTCACCACCTCCACCGTGTAGGTTTCGTAGGATAGGGTTCCGAGGAGATCCTGATCATCCGTCGGGATGAAGCGCAGGCCCATCGGGGTGGAGTCCGTCTCATCATAAGAGATTTCGTCTAATGTGAAGCGGTTCGACCTCCCATCCGGGTGAAAGTCCATAATACCACCAATCATCCTTTCATCTATAAACTCGGCGAACTCATCAAAATCAGTAGCCGTCACAAGCAGCGTCCGGCCATTGACCAACATCGTACTACGCGCCGTAAAACGGTAAGGCACGATCGGTCCCGGTTCCGGTTCGGGATGCGGATCAGGATCAGGATCCGTGCCGCTGCCCGGCTTACGGTAGGCGATGACGCGCTCCATGTTATGCAGTTCCGCGTTGAGTCCGTCGATGATCGCCGCCAGCTTCGTCCGCTTGTCGGCATCCTTCGCGCCCACTTCGTTCGTAGCATACAGGGAGTTCACGATATAGACCAGCGCATTAAACGCCTCGTCCACCGGCGGACGCGCCATCTCCATATTGCCCTGTAGCTTCTGCTGCTCCACCCAACTATTACGTTGGACATAGGCCTGCTCGAACGCCTTGTTGGCATTGTCCAATAGCGTGATTACCGGCGCCAGACTCAGTTTCGTAACATGCACCTGATTTTTCGGCAACGCTAGATCCTTTACCAGATTCGTCACAAACGCCGTCGCCGTATTATAACTCCTATGCGGCACATTTTTGTAATTATCGAACACCAGCATCAGCGCCTCCGAGGCCGCCCGAATCTCCGGATCGATACTATGCAAGCCCGACTTAACCGCCGAACGCAGCGAGATATATTCATTATCTCGCAGCTTGTCGGCCGCCTGAATCCCTTGCGTCCCCTCCATTTTTTTATTGTGCTTAAAGACAAGGTCTTCGTGCTCGAAAAGTTGTTTGTATAAGGCGTAAGATGCCGTTAGCTCCGTGAAATCCTGGACGGGTTCTTCCAGCAATTCCACCATCGTTTTATTTACTTGAAAATGCTCTGCGTTCTGCAATCTGCGCAAAACAGCAGTGCTACTGATAGATTTCATCTCTTTTAAAATTAAAATTAATACTAATTTAAGAAATAAAGAGACGTCCACTTGCTCAACCCGCTGAACATCTACGGATTAGCAAAAGGCGATCTCGTGAATTTATCCGAAGACGCTTCTTCAGATTAAGAAGATTACGCACGCAAATGCGTCACACAGCCCGTTCTTCAAAAAGAACAAAAGGCAAAAATAGTCTTCCCATTATTCACTATACCAAATCTATCTATATCACAAAACAGTAAAATACCTATCGCGCGAAAAATAAGCAATAATTTTCAAACAAACAA
>JAJDIA010000050.1 GCA_030266465.1 Parabacteroides sp. OttesenSCG-928-G21
TGATGGCAGCCGGATTTCTTCTGATGCGTTGAAGGGGAAGGTTGTTTTTATCAACTTCTTTGCGACGTGGTGTCCGCCTTGTCAGCAGGAGTTGCCGGAAGTGGAGTCCCGGATATGGGCGAAGTATAAAGATAATGCCAATTTTAAATTGTTGGTCATCGGCCGGGAACATACGGATGCCGAACTAAAGAAATATAATGAGACGAAGGGTTTCACATTCCCCTTATATCCTGATCGGGAACGTGTTATTTTTGATACCTTTGCAAAAAGCCAGATACCAAGAAGTTACCTGATCGGGAAAGACGGAAAAGTATTACAGGTTTCTGTCGGATACACGGAGGAGGAGTTCCGGGAGGTGCTGAAAGGGATTGAGGAGGCTTTGAAGAATTGAAAATTGAAGAATTGAAAATTGAAAATGGGACTGAAAAGGAACGGGAGATTATCTTGCTTAAGATAAAAGACAAATAATTCTCCATTTTCCATTTTTCATTTTCCATTAAATAAACTGCTTATATGAAAAAAACGCTATTACTAATAATGGCCTGTCTGGCTATTACACTATCTGTTCATTCGCAGATTCGTCTGGAGGGATATAATCAAGCATTAATAAATCCTTCTCTTTTTGAGGGAAGATGGACGGCGCGCTGGATTTCGGTTCCGAATGAGCCGGCGAATACGTATGGTGTCTATCATTTCCGGAAGTCTTTTGAGCTGGGGGAGGTTCCTTCCCGGTTTGTTGTCCATGTTTCTGCGGACAATCGGTATAAGCTGTATATTAATGGTGAGTTGGTTTCTTTAGGTCCGGCTCGCGGAGATATTTATAACTGGAATTTTGAGACGGTGGATATCGCGTCGTATCTGAAGCCGGGTAGGAATGTGCTGGCTGCGGTGGTCTGGAATTATGCGGAGCGTAAGCCGGTTGCCCAGGTGAGTCAGAATCAGACCGGATTTATTCTTCAGGGCAACTCGGAGCAGGAGGCCATCGTGAATACGGATAGAAGTTGGAAGTGTATAAAGAACGAGAGCTATTCTCCCTGGAGTGAAGGTACGGTGTTGGGTTATTATGTTGCCGGCCCCGGTGAACTGATGGATGCGAAAGCCTATCCGTGGGGATGGGAGACGATGGCGTATGATGATTCGTCCTGGAAAACGGCGGTGGCAGGTATTGAGGGTGCGATGAAAGGGGCACGGGATTATCCGGGTCGTTTATTGGTGCCTTCTCCGATCCCTCCGATGGAGATGCGGCAGGAGCGGTTGTCTTCCGTACGGGTTAGTGAAGGGATTACTTCTCCGAATGATTTTCTGAAGAGGCCGGTGTCTTTGGTGATTCCAGCGAATACGAGTGTACGGTTGCTGTTGGATAACAGGCAGTTGACTACCGGTTATTTTTCCCTCTTGTTTAGCAAGGGGAGTAATGCGGAAATCACGATAGGCTACGCGGAGGCGCTGTATGAAGCGCAAGAGAGCGCCACGACGAAATCCTATTCGTTGAACACAAAAGGGAATCGTGATGATATCGACGGTAAGCGTTTCTTGGGCTATGAAGATAAGATTATTGCAGACGGCGGGGAGGATCGTAGTTTCACCTCTTTGTGGTGGCGTACCTGGCGCTATGTGGATGTGCGTATAACCACGGCAGCGGAGGCGCTGGTGCTGGAGGATGTCTATGGTACGTTGTCGGCTTATCCTTTTGAGCGGGTCAGCCAGTTTGCATCACCAGGGAATGAGCGTTTGGGGAAGATGCTTGATATTGGGTGGTTGACGGCTCGGCTTTGTGCGAATGAGACGTATATGGATTGTCCCTATTATGAGCAATTGCAATATTTTGGTGATACGCGGATTCAGGCGATGATCAGTCTGTACAATACGTCCGATCCTTATATGGTGAAGAATGCGATAGAGCAGGGGCGGCAGTCGATCGTGGCAGACGGGATAACGATGAGTCGCTATCCCTCATCGCTGCATCAGTTTATCTCTTCCTTCTCTTTGTGGTGGATAGGTACGGGGTATGATTATTGGATGTATCGCGGCGATGAGGAGTATATGAAAACGTTGTTGCCGGCTTATCGGGGTATTTTATCGTGGTATGAGCAGTGGTTGAAACCGGATCATAGTCTGGCGTATGTGCCGCACTGGTTCTTTGCGGATTGGGCGGCCGGACTACCTAATGGTGAACCTGTGCGTGAAAAGGATGGCAACTCTGCTTTTCAGGACCTGATGTATATGATGATTCTGGAAGCGGCCGCCGAAATGGAGCAGGCTATAGGGATGCCGGCTATGGCGACGCATTATCGGACTATCGCCAGCAATATTAGAAATACGATTCAGGCCAAATACTGGGACAATGAACGAAAGCTGTTTGCTGATACGCATGATCATCGGAATTATTCGCAGCATGTCAATTCGCTGGCTATCCTTGCCGGTATTGTTTCCGGAGCGGAGGCGGTGGATTTGATTCAACGTGTCCTGAAAGATGAATCGTTGACACAAGCGACGATTTATTTCCGTTACTATGTGCATCAGGCGTTGGATAAGGCGGGTTTGGGCGATCAGTTGCTGGATAATCTGGGGATATGGTATGATCAGATGGATCTGGGGCTTACTACGTGGGCGGAGATGCCTGAGCCTTCACGTTCGGATTGTCATGCCTGGGGAGCGAGTCCGAATATTGAATTCTTCCGGATATTGCTTGGTATACGAAGTGATGCTCCTGGGTTTGAGCGCGTTTTAATTCAACCGGCACTGGGAGATTTGAAGAATGCTTCGGGAAGGATTCCGCATCCGAAAGGGGAAGTGGCGGTATCGTATGCCCTGGATTCGAAGGGGGCGCTGAGAGCGGTTGTTGCTCTTCCGGAAGGTGTGTCCGGTACTTTTATCTGGAAGGGGAAAAAGCATCTGTTAAAATCTGGTGAACAAATAATTGCAGAATAACCAATAATTCTTATATTTGTGATGTCTATACCTAATATTCGAGTTGCGTTTATGAAAAATGTAGCCATAGTTTTGTTCTTATTGTTGGTTGGTTGTGCCCCTTCCGGGACAAAAACTATTAAACTAAAACTAATAGAAACCAGTGATGTTCATGGGAATTACTTTCCTTACGACTTTATAAATCAGAGAAATAGTGAAGGTGGATTAGCGCGTGTGGCATGCTATGTGGATAGTTTGCGCGCTGTTTATGGTGATAACCTGTTATTGCTGGATAATGGGGATATACTTCAGGGCCAGCCTTCTGCCTATTATTATAATTATATCGATACGGCATCCGTTCATGTGGCGGCCGATATAATGAATTCTATGCGGTTTGATGTCGGTAATGTCGGTAATCATGATCTGGAAACAGGGCATGATGTCTACGACCGGTGGATTAAGCAATGCAACTTTCCCGTCTTAGGTGCGAATATTGTTAAGCAATCGGATGGAGAACCTTATCTGCAGCCGTATGCCGTGTTTGAACGCGAAGGTATTAAGATCGTTGTATTGGGTTTGATAACCCCGGCCATTCCGGCCTGGTTGCATGAGGAATTGTGGGCGGGACTTTATTTTGAGGATATGGTTGAAGCGGCTGAGAAATGGATGAAAATCATACAGGAAAAGGAGAATCCTGATATCGTTATCGGTCTGTTTCATGCGGGCAAAGATGCGCGGTTATTACTTGACCGGTACAGGGAAGATACTTCGGTAGAGATAGCCCGGGATATTCCCGGTTTTGATGTTGTATTGATCGGGCACGACCATACTTTATATTGTGATAAAGTGGTCAATACGGAAGGTGATTCTGTTTTAGTGGTTAATCCGGGACATAATGCCTTGTTCGTTAGTGATGTGGGTATCACATTAACCGTAAAGAATAAGAAAGTAATAGATAAGCAGGTGTCGGGTTGCCTTACAAATGTGGAAAGTTATCCAGCCTGTGATGATTTCGTGAATGCATATCAAACGCAATATAATGACATCAATGCTTATGTCAATGAAAAGATCGGTGTGTTTACGCAAAGTGTGAATACCCGAGCGGCCTATTTCGGTCCGTCCGGTTTTGTTGATTTTATACATTCCCTGCAATTGGAATTGACTAATGCGGATATATCGTTTGCCTCCCCACTTTCGTTTGATGCCAGTATCAGTAAGGGCGATATTACGATTGCTGATATGTTTAATCTGTATAAGTTTGAAAACTATCTCTATACGATGGAGGCAACAGGTGAAGAGGTGAAGCGTATTCTGGAAGAATCTTATGCTATATGGACGAATCAAATGAAATCGCCAAACGATCGCTTGTTGTTGTTAAGGACAGAGGGACCACGGCGGCGGTTTTTTGCCAATTACTACTTCCTTTTTGATTCAGCCGCAGGTTTAATCTATACAGTGGATGTGACTAAGCCGATGGGAGAAAAGATCACGATAGTTAGTATGGCCGACGGTACACCGTTTCATAAAGACAAAAAGTATAAGATCGTTGTTACCTCCTATCGGGGTAATGGTGGGGGAGAGTTATTGATACGTGCTTTGAGGATTTCGCAAGAACAATTGAGAGACCGTATTCTTTCTGCAACAGAAAATGATTTCCGTTATTATCTGATCGATTATATCCGGGAGAAAAAAGTTCTAACCCCAAGGGCTTTGAACCAATGGAAATTTATACCTGAGAATTGGGTGAAGCAGGCTGCTGCAAGAGATTATGCCTATTTGTTTGGTGAAGACGATTGATATTCTTTTCTTTGTATAGAGAAGAATAACAGAAGCTTATGCCTGCTTTTACTTATATTGACCTGAAAAAAATTGTTTATGCGGAAGCGCTTGCGATACAGACTGCTGCATTTGAATCGTTGCTTGCATCCAACAAAAGGGGGGAACAAGGTGAAAATCAATTGTTTTTTTGTGAACATGATCCTGTCTTTACCATAGGGAAAAGCGGTGACGAAGCAAATTTGTTGATCTCCGAGTCTTTACTGCAAGAGAAAGGCGCCTCTCTTTTTCATGTTACCAGAGGCGGGGATATAACCTATCATGGTCCCGGACAGATCACCGGATATCCGGTTTTTGATTTGGATTGTTGGTCGCTGGGGCTGAAGCAATACATTTTCCGCCTGGAAGACATAATCATTCACTTCCTGAAAAAATATGCGATTAAAGGCGAGCGATTGCCCGGGGCTACCGGTGTTTGGATAGAGCCGGATGTGCCGCATCGCGCCCGGAAAATATGTGCGATAGGCGTAAAAAGTAGCCGCTTTGTTACGATGCACGGCTTTGCCCTGAATATTAATACGGATTTAACGTACTATTCCCTTATAAATCCCTGTGGCTTTGTGGATAAAGGGGTAACTTCCCTGGAAAAAGAATTGGGTGAACCACTAGACTTCGAGCAAGCCAAACAAGAATTAGTTGAATTATTTCAACTTTATTTCCCCTGATTTACTTGAACTTTTTCCTTTTTCTTGCCGGGCTGTTCCTATAGCCCGGTAAACAGATCGTGTCCTAAAAGAAGCCTACAACAAGCAGAAAATTAAGCAAAAATAGATCTGAAGATAACAATGGTTTGTTCCTTTTATCGTAATCATTTAATCGTCTCACCCAGGTGAGACGGGCGTTCCACCTAGGTGAGTCGGTCGTCCCACCCGGGTGAATCGAGCGTTCCACCCGGGTGGAACGATTAAATGATGCAAATCAAATGTCTAGATCATGGTAATGAAATCCAATGTTTATTGCGATGGAAGGAGCAGCAAACCGCATTGATTCGTATGCGTTTGTTAATAGTTGGTTGATTTATAGGGTTATAGTTGACCGTGTGGCGGCGGAGGTTATCAGTTTATTTTTCAGACTGATCGGTTAAAGTTCGCTCTCGTCGTCGGCCAAACAGGTCGGAAAGACGGGTGAAATCTTTTTTGAACATGATACCTACACCTTGTGTTGTCAAGGATTGTTTCAGGTATTGGTACATATCGTTCGCGTGGTTATATGCTTTTAGTCTGATTTCGCCGCTGGGCGTCAGCTTATATTCCAAATCAAATTCACCTACGAATATGTTTTTGTTTTGTCCTAAAAGGGCATTGTTTCTATAGCCGAAATTGCCGTTAACGATAAGGCGATTATCGAGCAACTGACTGGATAAGAGCATCTCAACTTCCGTATCTTCATTAAAACCTTCTTGCCCGGCACGGATATTGGTTCCGATCTGAACCTTATCTGTGATGCCATTTAAAATACTTGACAACTGCTGGGAGATGGCTGATGAAGCGACAGCGTTAAATTCATTGGAACGGTCTATGTTAGAAGCGTAATCCGGCGTATAGAATCTGCTTAATACCAATAAATAAACAACCTGTCGAGCCATCATTTCATCCGTATCAATGAAACTTCTGACGCGGCGTTGTATTTCTTCGTTGGAGTTAGGCAGTTCAACATCAAAAGATATGTTTGGATTACGGAGCATTCCATCCAAAACCAAGACGCAATTAACCGGGACGCTTGTCCGTGAAACCTCCATTAAGAGGTCTTCATCAAGGTCTCTGAGGTTAGCCGTAAGGCTATAAATAGCATTGATGTTTATATTGGCATTGTATGGATCTCCCTGGAAGCTGACATTACTGCCTTCACGGATTTTAAAGTCGCGGTGAATGATTTGTTGTAAGCTAAAGTTGTACGAACCATCAACAATATCAGCTCCGCCATACATTCGTATATTGTCAGATTTGTTGTCGTATTGAACCTGTAAGCTCCCTGTCGCATTACCTTTTATACGATCACCGGCCGTAGGGTCCATAATGAGTTCGATGACGGCATCCGGAGTAATGTCAACCAGGAAATTCATTCTTAATTCAGCGCTACTGTCTGTATTCGTTCCATTGGAAGAAATGGAGTCGGTATTTACCGAATCGGATAAATCCTGATGTTTATCTACAAATGTTATAAAATTATACTCTTCTGAAGCGGAGTTAGTCATAAAGTTAAAGCTGATCGCAGTCTGAGGGTCACTTCGTAAGTTGACATCAAAGTTGATGAGGTTTTCATTTCCACTTATCGTTGCCGTTCCACTACCGAAAACGGAACCAAAGATCATCGGGTTGTCTCGTTCCGACTTATCATACACCAACATATTGTTGGCCTGTATATTGGCTGTGAAATCATAGTCTTTGAAATACTTGTGATTGAAAGCAAGTGTTGCTTTTCCGGAGTTACCATGTTTGTCGAAAACGCTGACATTATTCAGGCTTATCGTAGTAGGTGTCATCTTTACGGAATCGGAAAAAGTGTAGTAGGTATCTAAAAAGTCTATTCCCATCCCGGCATTTTCCACATAAGCCTCTCCTTCGATGGTGACTTCACTGAACGGACCGAACAGATGGACATTCCCAAATCCACGACCCTGTACATTTTTTGCCACATCTTTCAGGAAGGGATGTAAAAAGGAGATGTCAATATCATTTGCATCAAAATAAAGCGATAAGCCTTCATTTGGTTTTACCGGGAAAATATATCCGCTGACATCTGTCCAGGTGCTATCATTTTTATAAATCGTCCCTAACATTAAAATGCCACGTTGCTCATCATCCCATTCGCTGAAAAGATTAAGCCGCCCAAGGTTGACCTGATTGAACGAAAAATTCAGAACTTCAAGGTCGGTATTCAACATTCGACTACCATATAAATCTGAAATATTAAAAGCGCCGGTAGCTTTTCCTCCGAACTGTAAAACAGGAATATCGAGCGTTTCGAAGATGTAGCTTAGCTCTATTTGCTCTAAATCCAGATAGAGCGTATCCGATGGGTCTTTAGAAACTACCCCATCAAGATGAACATATTGCTTGTCATGTGTTATGAACAGATTGTCGACAGTAACTTTATCATTCTGCAGGGTGATTGCCGCCGGTTCAATAGTCCATATCGTGTCATTGACAACTAACTCACCGGGGTTAATGGATATTTCAGTTCGTATAGCCGATTCTTTGCCGTTTTCAGCGATATCATTGACAAATAGGGTAGAAGAGGAGAGGTCCATTTTGAATAAATGCTCTTTATTATTGGCCCATCCCATATTCATGTCGATTTTATCCTCTTTGGCATCCATTTTTACATTCAAATAGTTTCGCAAACCATTTGCGTTGAAATTCGTAGCGCTTACTACTAAATTCATACTATTGTTCGGGTTTTCAAAAGAGAGGCGACCTGATTCAAAAGAAGAGCCGCTGACTGTAAACTTAGGTAGCCATCCTTCCAGGCGAAAACGGTCATATATATTATTATAATGCCCGGTTATGCGGCTTTGACTAATAATAGCGACAGGCAATTTAAGGGTATTGGATAAAGTTTCCGTATTTTCTATCGTCAGTAAAACAGAAAAATTATTTTCCTGAATTTGTTCGTTCTTTTGTTTGGTGCTGATAAGAGATGGAATATAGTTTGCTGCTGTCTGGAATATGCTGGGTAGTATCGTTGTGAATGAATAGGCGCCAACAACTTCACCATTGATAATATCGGATGCTACCGTAAGTTTTCGTTCATCCCGATATCCTGAAGCGGCAATTTCCATTTTTTTGAGGAAGAAACTATGGGGTGTTGTCTGGATGGATAAGCTATCCAATAAAATATTCCCTTCTATATTATCGATGGTGTTTCCGGTGAAGTTGGCACTCAACGAAAAATCAATTTCAGGGGATTCATATTGATCGGTCAAGAGAAGTTTGTCCGGTCTGAAGTGTTTGACATCAGCGGTAAAATTAAAGACGGAATTGTGTTCCTGATTATTGAAGAAGCCTTCTGCCAATAGCTCACCATTCGGGTCATTGACATGAAGAAATCCATCAAATCCCTTATTCGTGAAATTCCCGGAAATAGCTATATCCGTATAGGTGTAATTTCTGAATGAAAACTCCTGAATGTCTCCTTGAACATTTCCGGAGAAACTCCCATTAATAGGTCTGGTGGCATCCAGAACGATATCAAAACGGGTCTGACCGATCGGAACGGATGGCGGGAATAACTTATCCAGTTCAAGATTTGATGTGGAAATATGTCCGCTAATATAAGAGGCGATATTTTTCTCTTTGTTACTACCGATGATCATATCTGTTTCGATAGAGCCTACAGGTGTGGTAAACTTACCAAAAGCAACGAGGTTGTCGAAAAAGCCGGATATCTCACCGGTAAAATTAATAGAACCTAAATTTCGTAACGCTTCCGGAGGCGCTGTCGCATGTTCGTTAAAGTTTTGTATTAAATTAGAAAGACCTTCTGACGTAATATATAGTTTATTAACCTGACCGAAAATATACGTCTCCTGTGGTGATGTTATACTCCTTAGTTCCATCATGCCATTAAACAGCATTTTGTCGCTTTGCCGCATCGTAAAATGGCTGAGGTTTATGTTGTTGATATACCCTGAAGCTTCTGCGGATAATTGCACTGTATCATTGAAGTTGCTGAAAGCAGGAATAAAAGGGGATAGTTCCCTGAGATAAATTTGTGACGGAGCAATACTTAACTCCACAGGAGCGTTATTCAATAAAGTGGTTAATCCGTCTATTTCAGACAAACTGATCGTCGCTTTATCAATCTTAACTCTGGATTGCGGCAGTCTTATTTCGAAATTATCAACATACGCACTGTCGCTATTGCCCACAATATTCATGGAGAGCCTTTCCAAAGAAAATCCGGAATGCTCTTTAAAACTTAATCGCTTTACCTGGGCATTCAGACTATCTTTATTAAATGCCGTAATGGATATATTGGCACTGACATCTTCTATGTTGATATGTTTTGAGTTGAATTTCCCAGGGGTAGGGGATTCGCTTGCCACATCGTATGAAATATTCCCGCGTCGTAATAAAACGGAGTTTAATTTTAAGTCAATATCCGGGATTTGTTTAAGTGTGTCTTTGCTACTGAATGCATCAAG
This sequence comes from Parabacteroides sp. OttesenSCG-928-G21, assembly GCA_030266465.1. Taxonomy (GTDB): domain Bacteria; phylum Bacteroidota; class Bacteroidia; order Bacteroidales; family Tannerellaceae; genus JAJDIA01. The sequence continues at coordinate 9,893 of JAJDIA010000050.1, forward strand.
TAGGAATTGTAGATTCATTTGGTCTTCCGGAGACGCTTTGCTTAGATTGACGTTGAAACCAAACAAACGAATAGCGGTAAAAACATACTTGCCGTACATAAACGGTATAATGTCAAATCTGGCTGATATATGATTGGCCTCCAGCAATGTTTCTCCGGACTCATCTTCTACATATACACCTTCCAATACCAGTCTGTTCAGCCATTCTATTCCAATTTTATTGATATTGACCGGTACACCCAGATGGTCGGATAATTTTTCAGTAGTAAATACGGTTAATTTGCGCTGAACATAAGGGATGTTCACCAGAATTGTAGGCACTGCATAAAATATCCAGAATATAGAAAGCAGGAATATGATTATGTATTTAAGACCTCTAATATCTTTTCAAATTATTTTATCTACAAAACTACAACATTATCGTCTTAGATTTCGTTAATTTTGCGGAAAATATAAGAAGAGATGAGTGTTACTATTTTGGGAATAGAATCTTCCTGTGATGATACTTCTGCGGCTGTTATACGGGATGAGGTATTACTTTCGAATGTAATAGCCAGTCAAGCCATTCATGAAGCTTATGGAGGAGTTGTTCCTGAGTTGGCTTCGCGGGCACATCAACAGAATATTATACCGGTTGTGGCGGAAGCTATAAAACGGGCAGGTATTCATAAAAACGAATTGGATGCAATAGCTTTTACGCGTGGTCCGGGTTTGCTGGGGTCTCTTTTAGTCGGTTCTTCTTTTACAAAAGGCTTAGCTTTGTCGCTTGATGTTCCTATGATTGAGGTGAATCATCTACAGGCACACGTTATGGCACATTTCATTAAAGAAAATCCGGAAGAAAAGAATCAACCGGCTTTTCCTTTTTTGTGTTTGTTGGTTTCCGGCGGAAATTCCCAGATAATAAAGGTAAGTGCTCCCGACCGTATGGAGGTGATCGGGCAGACTATTGACGATGCCGCCGGTGAAGCCTTTGATAAATGTGCCAAAGTGATGGGTTTAGGATATCCGGGTGGTCCGATTGTTGATAAACTGGCAGATCAGGGAAATCCGAAAGCTTTTGTGTTCAGTAAACCACATATCGCCGGATATGATTATAGTTTTAGTGGTTTGAAAACCTCTTTTTTATATACGTTGCGTGATCATTTAAAAGATGATCCGGATTTTATTGAAAAAAATAAAGCTGATTTGTGTGCTTCTTTGCAGACAACGATCATTGATATTTTAATGGAAAAGTTGCGAAAAGCAGCGAAAGATATGCAGATAAAAGAGATTGCCCTTGCCGGGGGGGTATCTGCTAATTCGGGGTTGCGGAAGGCTTTTTCGGAGCATGCTGAACGATATGGCTGGAATATCTTTATTCCTAAGTTTGCTTTTACTACGGATAATGCGGCGATGGTTGCTATTTCCGGGTATTATAAATATCAGAAAAAAGAATTTTGTCCGATAGACGCTATTCCCTTCTCACGGGTTGTTATTTAAAATTATGGATGAAAATCATACAGCAGAGCATAGTATAGAAAAGCTAAGAGAATTTCTTTTAGCGAATAAGCTGACAATGAGTACGGCAGAGAGTTGTACCGGTGGGAATATTGCGCATATAATAACCTCTGCGGCTGGCAGTTCTGCTTATTTTACCGGAGCTATTGTCGCTTATAGCAATTCTGTGAAACGGAATATTCTCAAGGTGTCTCAGGATGATATTGACAACTATGGAGCTGTTAGTCGGCAGGTCGTTGAACAAATGGTACAGGGGGCAATTACTGCTTTAGGCTGTGATTGTGCAGTAGCAACTTCCGGAATTGCCGGACCGACAGGAGGAACTCTGGAAAAACCGGTTGGTACCGTTTGGATTGCCTGTGCGTATAAAAACAACATTACCTCTGAACTTTTTTGCTTTAATGGCGATAGAGCAAGTATAATACAACAAGCTTCAGTATCTGCATTAGTCTTGTTGCAAAAAAAGTTACAATTATCCCAAATTAGTTTCTGAAATCGAAACAAAAGCACTGAAAACATAGGTGTTGTTTCGATTTTCGTGTCTCGAGTGCTGTTTTTCTGCAAAAAATAGCACAACTCTCTTATGAAATACATGTTTTTTGTCACAAATCGTTTGAACAATTCAGATACTTTTACTCAAAAAGAACAAAAAACATAACAAACATTTATCACTGCCGGAAAAACCATGAAAATTCAAAATAATATAAATGTTGGGAAACATGATTTTTTCTATTCTGATAATAGTATAGAAGAAGGCGAAACTTCAAATAATAGTCTTTCCAACGATAATTGGTTGAAGCGTTCAACCAACCTTGGACGATGTTGTGAAACAGCAGTTCAAGGAAATAGTACATCACTATATTATCGCTTGGAACAATCTACATTTATCACTGAATGGTCAGTACCTATCCTACAAAAAGAAAGCCAAAGCCGTACTTATGACTTTGTAGTGGATTGGAGCTAAACCAAAACTTATAGCTACCCATATCCAAACCTCAACTAGACACTACTCAACAGATACGCATATGTTCTCTTGTGTTGAAAAGAGGGAATCCGTGAGGATTTCCTCTTTTTATTTTACAAAATAGCTTCCCGAATACGGATCAGTTTTTCCAACAGTCCTTCCAGTAAATCCAGTTGAAGCATATTGGCTCCGTCGGATTTTGCCTGGCAGGGATTCGGATGTGTTTCGATAAACAGTCCGTCAACACCAACGGCGACGGCTGCTTTGGCAATGGTTTCTATAAGTGAAGGCAGACCACCTGTTACGCCTGATGTTTGATTGGGTTGTTGCAACGAGTGGGTTACATCCATGACTACGGGAAAACCAAACTCCTGCATTTGTGGGATTCCCCGGTAATCTACAATCAGATCCGTATAGCCGAATGAAGTTCCTCTGTCGGTCAGCATTACATTGGTGTTACCGGCATCAACTACCTTTTGTGCAGCAAATTGCATCGCTTGTGGCGAAAGGAATTGACCTTTCTTGATATTTACGATGCGTCCGGTTTTTGCGGTGGCAACTAATATATCGGTTTGTCGACTTAAGAATGCCGGTATTTGCAACACATCCACATATTCGGCGGCCATCTCCGCCTCAGCAGATTCATGAATATCCGTAACGGTTGGGATACCAAATGTTTCTCCGGCTTTACGTAATATTTTCAACGCCTTTTCGTCTCCGATTCCGGTAAATGAATCCAAGCGGGAACGGTTGGCTTTCCGGTAAGAACCTTTAAAGACAAATGGAATATTCAGCTTTTGTGTGATTTGTGTGATTCTCTCTGCTATTTGCATGGCCATATCTTCACCTTCGATCACACAGGGACCGGCCATAAGAAAGAAGTTATTTTGTGCTTTGAAATAATCTAATGAAATCATATTATTCTATTGTTTTTAGTTGTCCAGTAAATTGTATATAGTTTCTATTTTTTCTTTTATCGGCAGAAGGGCGTCAATCCAATGAATGTGGAATCCCCGGCGTTCCATCCCCCTGAACCAGGTCATCTGGCGTTTAGCGAATTGATGGATCGCGATCTCTAATTGACTAACCATTTCATCGTAGGATAATTGTCCGGTTATATAAAGAGTCAGATATTTGTATTCCAGCCCATAATAAATCAACTCTTCCGGCTTTACACCGGTGGCGAGGATCTGTTCTACCTCTGCTATCATCCCTTCCTCTAGTCTGGTGTGAAGACGTTTGGTGATTTTCCGGCGTCTTAATTCCCGGTCAATGTTTACGCCGACGATAAGACTATTGATGGGTGCATACTCATTCACGTCGGGAGCTTGTGTCCGGTAGTATTCCTCAATTTCTATCGCCCGGATAGCTCGTTGGGCGGAATCGACATCTGTTTTGTTATGAAGAGCTTTATAGGATGCCAGCATTGCTTCCAACTCCTGGAGGGTTTTGCCCTTTAAGGATTCGCGCAGTTCCGGATTTTGTGGAACATCCAATAGTTTATATCCTTTCAATACGGCTTCAATATACATACCCGTTCCACCGCAGAGTACAGGCAGCTTCCCTTTTTCTCGGATTGCCTGGTATGCCTTGTGGAAGTCGTGTTG
>JAJDIA010000051.1 GCA_030266465.1 Parabacteroides sp. OttesenSCG-928-G21
CACATTCGTTTTATATCGAACGCATATTAATTAAGCAGATTTACGCTGTTATTTATAAAAATAGCTCGCGTAAATCTGCTCTGTCAATGTTTAGCTTTATTTACTTTTTACATTGCCAAACATTGGTATTGATTAAACAAATTCCCAACCTTTACGTGTATCGCGACTTAGGAGTTTATTTGCTTCGGCATCGTTGGTAACAGTACGCGTGGCAGAGTCGTAAAGCAATTTTTTACCATTACATTGAAGTGATACCGCACCAAGGTTATAAGATTCCGTAAGTTCACGAACAAATTCAAACGACCCAGGATTTTTCTTCCCTTCTTTTACATTATCAATCCAACCTTGCAACCAACGCGGGGTACCTTCTGATACAATTTCGCTTTGATTTGGTAACGGGTCAGCTTTGATATCAGCATATTTTTTCAGATCTTTCGAAGATAGTCCGAACAACTCCGGTTTTTGCCCATTGAAACCTCCGACAATAGTCCCTTTTTCTCCGATAAACATCATTCCTTCTAATGGAAGATCATCATCTTTGTATCCAAAAGGAACATTCGGCTTCATTCCACCATCGTGCCAGGTAAAAAATATCGACCCACTCCCATTCTTGTATGGCAATTCGAAACGATATGCAGCGGCATCAGGGAAAGACCAGGTATTGACAACCGGTGCAGGAACCAAGTCGTCGTCGCATTTATAGACTCTAGAGAATCGCGATGATGCAGAAATTGCTGAATTAAGTCCCAATTTGTTGAAAACAGGGATCATACTATAAATACCCATATCAGCAATAGAGCCTGCACCAAATTCAAACCACCCGCGGAAACAGGCGTTGGTATATTTCGGAGAATACTCACGCATTTGAGCCGGGCCGAGCCAAAGGTCCCAGTTAAAATCTCTTGGGATAGGCGGTCGGTCGGTTGGCAAATCAGGATACTGCGGCCAGAAAGGACGTCCAGACCAGTTATGAATCTCTCTGAGTTTACCGATGGCTCCGGCATCTATCCATGCTTTAGTTTGGTTGATACCATTGTTGCTCGATGAATTGTAAGCCATCAGGTGGGTAGCGATATGCTGTGAAGAGGTAGCCACATCCACAACCTTCATGGCTTCTAACATTTTGTTGCCTAATGGTTTGTGCATGATCTGGTGTTTCCCGCGTTTGAAGCAATCCACGGCAATATAAGAATGCAGGTGGTCACAAGGAATAATCTTTACAGCATCTACATCACGCATACGGTCCAACATTTCACGATAATCTTCTTCTGCCGGAATTTCACTATTCCATCCCGGGCGATTTTTTTTATAAAAAGTGCTGATTACATCTTTCATTACATCGCGACCGCCCGGATGTCCTGTTATACCTTCGAGCCAATTCGGCTCGTCAATCAAGCGACGCAGGTTATTACGTAGCCCATTATAACTCCATCCAATGTAATTGTTACTTTGGCGGTTAGGGTCGGCAACTCCTACAATTTCGATCTGAGGGCAACGAAGCAGAACGCCTATTTCAGACAGTCCCTGATAGCCGCAACCGATGTTAACAAGCGTAATCTTATCGCTCGGGGCGATGAATCCTTTTCCAAGCACTGAGCGGGGAACAACTGTTACCATACCAATAGCCGCAGTCGTGGCAATAAACTTGCGCCGGCTAAGTTTGTTTTCATTCAATAGTTTTCTCATGATGATTACTGGATTTAGGTGAGTGAGTAAGTAGTGATTATTAATAGTGTTTGTGGTTTGTTCATTTACAATCAACTGGCAAAAAACCGGCGTCTACAGCTCTGCCATATCCTCATCCTGCGCACCCAACGAAGTTAAATAATAATTCACAAATATTTATGTTTTGGCCGATATATTTTTTCTCGCCCATCTCAACATCTATATCGACTTGAGATTTGTTATATACATATAGATACCATCAGTCAATCAATAGATATTATCTGTTTGACAGGCACATAAGAAGCAAGTACATTTGTTTCAAATAAAATATAAATCATAAAAAATAAAGAAAATGGAAGATCAAGTTTATGCAATGCCTCGCTTAGGTGATAAAGCACCGGCTTTCGAAGCCTCAACAACACAAGGTAAAATCAATTTCCCGGCTGATTATGCGGGAAAGTGGGTAATCCTGTTTAGCCACCCGGCAGACTTTACGCCGGTTTGTACATCCGAGTTTATGACATTCGGTAAAATGCAAAAAGAATTTGAAGATCTAAACTGTCAGTTGGTAGGTCTCTCTATTGATGGACTATATAGCCACATTGCCTGGTTGCGCACGATTCAGGAAAAGATCGAATACAAAGGGATGAAAAATATTGAAGTTAAATTTCCTTTGATTGATGACATAACCATGAATGTGGCAAATAAATACGGGATGGTTCAACCCGGCGAAAGTTCAACATCTGCCGTACGTGCAGTCTTCTTTATTGATCCAGCCGGAATAATCCGTACTATTTTGTACTATCCATTGGCTTTAGGACGTAACTTTGAAGAGATCAAACGCGTATTGATCGGTCTTCAAACGGCTGATAACTTCAACGTAGCATTGCCGGCAGACTGGCAACCGGGAGATGACGTGATCGTTCCAACCGCCGGATCATGTGGCGCTGCCAAAGACCGTATGGAAGGGAAAGAGGGAGAAATGCATTGTTACGACTGGTTCTTCTGTACTAAAAAGCTCTCGAAAGCAGAAGTTGAAAGCAAATTAGGTAAATAACCGTTTTTCATATTAGATCGAAACGAGGCTTAATTCTAAGTCTCGTTTTCTTTTGCCCATTGTAGATATAATATGGTATTCATGATATTTCTAAGTGAATGTTTCCGACTCCTTTCTTCAAGTTCTACTATATTTTTTATAACTTTCCGCCGTTTATCGATATGATTTGTTTGATCATTTAGTATAACCCTATTGATAAACATTTACAAAGTCACGAAAAAATAACTAATCAATTCACTGATTTTAAAAAAAGTATAATATTATTTACTATTACAAATACAACATCTTAAATTCTAATCTTATGATAAAGAAAATGTTCGATTCAGCCGGATCATCACATATGTATGTGGTATTGGTAGCAGCGGCTGTATGTGTTTATTCTTTCGTCGGTTGCGTACGATACGGGGTGGCGGAACCTTTGGATAGTTTTAGTAGTCCCGAACTTGGGGCTCAACGTGGCAGTGAAATAACCGTAACGGCAGGAACTACATGGTTTGCCAAGGGCGATTATGAGAATTTCGTGCTCACGGGACAAGCATTTACAAAGCCCGATGCGGAGGCTGTATTACTGTTCCATTCCGACGGTGAATCAGGTTATGAAGTAAAGTTCCGCAACGGAGCGATCGACGGCACACAAAAGAGCGGCAGTCTGGTCGCCGTGCGTAACCTATACCGTTCACTGGCAGAGGATAGTAAGTGGTTCAATTTCGAAATAGCAGTCCGCGGACATAATATCTCGGTCCTTATAGAGAACACGGAAGTAGTATGCTATACCGAGCCTGAAAGTCCTTATCGTACGGCTGAATATTCGAATCGTCTACTCAGCCACGGATCAGTAGCGTTGCGTGGTGTACAAGGCGAAGTCATGTTCCGAAACATGCAAATGACACGCCTGAAAGGAGATGTTCGCAACGAGAACGATACGATGCCTGCGGCAGACGAGCAGAATAACGCTATGATACGTTTACAACAACGTAACTTTCCTGTGATCGATTATCACATCCATCTAAAAGGTGGCCTTACAAAGGAGATGGCGCACGCTATGTCGATGAATTATGGGATCAACTATGGTGTGGCACCTAATGCCGGTGAAGGTGGCGTAGGTCGGATGCTTGCCGACGATAAAGAGGTTTACGAATATTATGAAGAAGTGAAAGATATGCCTTTCCTATGTGGGGTACAGGGCGAGGGACGTAAATGGACTTCAACCTTTTCACAGGAAGCTTTAGGCGTATTCGACTACCTATTCACCGATGCGATGACCATCGTAGATCATAAGGGACGCTTGTCGCGTATTTATCGTCCCGAAGAAGTATACTACGACGGCATTACAAAAGAGCAATATATGGATCATCTTGTTGACCAAACGGTAAAGATATTCACCAACGAGCCTGCCGATATATATGTCAATCCAACCTATTTACCCGACGACATGAATGCTGATTATGCAAAATACTGGACTGATGAGCGTATCAATCGTGTGTTGGATGTGCTCGTTCAGTATGACATAGCGCTTGAGATTAACGCCCGTTACAAAATTCCGAGTTTCGATATCATTCGCAAAGCAAAGGAACGCGGGATAAAATTTACCTTCGGAACAAATAACGCTGATGCTGATTTTGGTAGACTAGAGTATTCTCTCGAGGCAGTTGAAAAATGTGGACTGACGGCTGATGATATGTGGTTCCCGTCGATGAGCGTACGACGTTCACGCCCCGTTGTAATATATAATAAGTGGTGACAGATTTTTCCTATATGGGCATTTCCCGTGAAACAATCATAAACATAAAGAAAGGCCACCCTATTACTTTTTGGGTGGCCTTAACTATAACTTTCTAATACTTATGTTAAGATTGTTTCTTTTTATGACTTTACATAAATTTTCATTTGGTATAAGTTATCCCTTATTTATTCTATAGCTAAGTGCACCGGACGGGCATTTATTAATCTGAGCTATTAATTCTTCGGTAGTTGCATTATCTATTTTTATCCAAGGCCGTTCCTGGGGTTTATACACATTGGGTAAAGCCTGTACACATACTCCCGCATGCTGACATAATTCCGGTTGCCAGATAATTGTCAATTCCTCATTGGCATATTTAATCTTCTTCTCCATTGTCTTTATGTAATTAAGTGTCTATTACGAAACTATTTTTCTCCATTCCGGATGTTTCTTTATGTATCCGGCAACAAAAGGGCAAAGCGGAATAAGACGCAAACCTCTGGATTTAACATCCGTTAATACCTCTTTCACGAGTTGAGAACCTATTCCACGTCCTTCAAGTGCTAAAGGGACTTCTGTATGGATAAGATAAATATCTCCATCATCGGAAATACGATAGTCAATCAAAGGTATATAACCTTCTATATGAAACTCATACCGTCCGGCTTCTTTATTGTCAATTAATTTTAACTGTTCGTTCATACGCTTTATTTATCTGTATAATTGCTCTTATTGGATAAACAGCTCCTTCCGCATTTTTGTTTAGTCCCTGTTTTAATTTTGCTTATTAATTTCATAGAAAAAGTATGGAAGTGAGGCTTTTTCAACAACAAAATACACAATTTAAGAGCCTGTTAACCGTTAGGTATTTAACGAAATGCTTACCTTTGCGGGCAATAAAAAGACAAAAGATTGTAATTGCGTAAAAAAATACAAACAAAATATGGGAAATTATAGACTTATCAATAACGTGCTGGGATGGCTTGTCTGTCTTATTGCAACTACGGTATATGTAATGACAATGGAGCCAACCGCCAGTTTTTGGGACTGTGGTGAATTTATTGTTTCGGCATTTAAACTGGAGGTAGGCCATCCGCCGGGCGCTCCTTTTTTTATGTTGACAGGTAATCTGTTTACCCAATTTGCCTCAGATGTTAGTCAAGTTCCATATATGGTCAACTTTATGTCCGCATTCTTTAGTGGATTAACCATATTATTCCTATTCTGGACAATCACACACATGACCCGTAAGCTGGTTACAGCCGACGGAAAAGAAATGACTATATCCCAATCAATTACTGTATTGGGAGCCGGTTTAGTAGGTGCATTGGTTTATACATTCAGTGATACATTTTGGTTTAGTGCCGTTGAAGGTGAGGTTTATGCATATTCCTCTCTGTTTACAGCAGTCGTATTCTGGCTTATCCTGAAATGGGAAGACGCTGCCGATCATCCGCATGCTGACCGTTGGATTGTATTGATCGCTTATCTGATGGGATTAAGTATTGGTGTCCACCTCCTGAACTTGTTGTGTATTCCCGCGATTGTATTGGTTTATTACTACAAACGCTATGACAATCCTAATTTAAAGGGAACAATTATAGCCTTGATCATCTCTTTTGTTATTATTGCTTTGATGATGTATGGTGTCGTTCAGGGATTGGTTGAAGTTTGCGGTTGGTTTGAATTACTATTTGTCAACACGTTAGGTATGCCTTATAATTCCGGAGTATTTGCTTATCTGATTGCTTTGGGCGGTATCCTTGCCTGGTCTATCTGGGAAACCATGCGTGATAAAGTGAATGAACCAAGAATGAAAATAAGTTTCATCCTTGCCTTTACCCTCATGGGAATTCCTTTTATTGGCGACGGATATATTATTGGTATTTTGATGATTGCTGCATTAACCGCTTATTTATTTATCAGCAAAAAAGTTGCTGCAAAGGCATTGAATACAATAGCGATTTGCCTGATGGTTATTGTTGTCGGTTATTCCTCGTATGCCCTGATAATCATTCGTGCTTCTGCGGATACACCCATGAATCAGAATGATCCGAGTGATATATTTACGTTGCGTACTTATCTGGCACGTGAGCAATATGGCAGTACTCCGCTCTTTTATGGACAAACTTATGTATCTGAATATGAACGGGAGGTTAAAAACAATATGTATGTTGCCGTAACCACACAAGGCAAGCCTGTATATAAACGGATTGTCAAAGAAAACGAGAATGATAAAGACCAGTATTATATTTCCAAATATGAGACCAATCCTAAGTATATCGATGACTTAAATATGCTTTTCCCCCGTATGCATAGTTCAGATGAACGGCATATTCAAGCCTATAAAGAATGGGCAGATGTAAAGGGAACTCCGGTACGTTTTAACCGATATGGAGAAACAGTTACCGTTATGAAACCAACTTTTGCCGAGAATATTCGGTTCTTCTTTTCTTATCAGTTGAATTTTATGTATTGGCGTTACTTCATGTGGAATTTTTCCGGCCGTCAAAATGATATTCAGGGTAATGGCGAAGTTCTAAACGGAAACTGGATCACCGGCATTAAATTTATTGATGAAGCATTAGTTGGACCGCAAGATGATATGCCTGCTGATATTGCAGATAATAAAGGACATAATGTGTATTACATGCTCCCGTTATTATTAGGAATATTGGGGCTTCTTTTCCAGGCCTATTCCGGAAATAAAGGGATACAAAGTTTCTGGGTGACCTTCTTCCTGTTCTTTATGACAGGTATTGCGATTGTAATGTACCTGAACCAAGCACCTTATCAACCGCGTGAACGAGACTATGCGTATGCCGGTTCGTTCTATGCCTTCTGTATTTGGGTTGGATTCGGCGTACTCGCCATTGTTCAGGGATTAAAAAAATATGTAAAAGCGCCGGAGATTGCTGCAGCCGCCATTGCCACAGTGATCTGTTTGTTTGTTCCTGTTCAGATGGCTTCTCAAAACTGGGATGATCATGATCGTTCGGGACGTTATACTGCACGCGATTTCGGTGCAAACTATCTGGAATCCTGTGAACCGAATGCTATTATTTTCACGAATGGAGATAACGATACTTTCCCACTATGGTATGCGCAAGAGGTAGAAGGTATTCGCACAGATATACGTGTCTGCAATACCAGTTATCTGCAAACGGATTGGTATATCAACCAAATGAAAAAACAAGCTTACGAATCAGCTCCGCTACCTATTTCATGGGAATACAAGGAATATGTACAAGGGAAGCGGGATGTTGCTCTGATCTTCCCGTTAACGGATCAAGGCTTGGATTTAAAAGCAGCATTGGATTGGGTACGCAGTGATGACCCCAGATATAAAAAGATTCCTAACTATCCGGAAGAAACAGACTATGTTCCTGCCTCAACACTTGTTTATCCGATTGATAAAGAAGTAGTATTAGCCAATGGCGTTGTTTCGGCTGAAGATGCGGACTATATTCCGGACTATATGCAAATTGACCTGAAAGATAAATCCTATTTAAGTAAGCATGAATTAATCATTCTTGATATGTTGCAAACAAATAACTGGGAAAGACCTATGTATTATGCAACTACTGTAAATTCTGACCAATATGTTAAGTTAGAACCTTATTTCCAACAGGTAGGGATGGCTTATCAGATTGTCCCTATCCCTGTAAGAAATACCATAAAAGGTACGAATACAGAAAAGATGTATGACAATGTCATGAACAAATTCAAATGGGGAGGAATTGACAAACCCGGTGTATATCTGGATGAAACTGTTATGCGTATGGCTAAGAGTTATCGTATCTCCATATTTAGTCGTCTGGCTTATTCTCTGATGTTAGAGGATGATAATGAAAGAGCTTTAGAGGTGTTAGATAGGGCAATGGAGGTAATTCCGGTTGAGAATGTGCCATTGGATTACAGTGCGCTTTCAATTGCTGAAATGTATTATGATCTTGGTCAGAATGAAAAGGCGAAAGCTATCTACACAGAAATTATAGCTAATTCTTTCAGAAACCTTAATTGGTTCTTCCGATTGAAACCAGGACATCTGGCATCAGTAACCGGAGAATTGGAACAGAATCTGGCAATAATTCAAGAGGCATTGCGCGTAATTAAAAATTATGACGAAGAGTTTGCCAATAAATATCAGGAAGAGTTTGATAATTACCGGATGGCTTACAGCAGTTCCGTTAGACGAGATTAAAGAGGAAGTATATGTTTATTGAGCAACCTCCCTGGTTTTACAGAGTGCTGTTTCCGGGAACTATCTGGCGATTACCCGCAGATGAAAAATGTGTTTACCTTACATTTGATGATGGTCCAATACCTGAAGTTACTCCTTGGGTATTAGATACGTTAGATAAATATGCTATTAAAGCTACCTTCTTTTGTGTAGGAGATAATGTATTTAAATATCCTGACGTTTACCAAATGATACTGGATCGTGGGCATCAAGTAGGTAATCATACTTTTAATCATATTCAAGGAATTAAATTCTGGACAAAAAATTATTTGGCCAATGTGACCAAAGCCTCAGAATATATAGATAGCTCCCTATTCAGACCTCCTCATGGACATATGCGGAGACCACAAATTTTTACTTTGAGAGATAAATATAAGATTATCATGTGGGATGTTGTCACACGTGATTACAGTCCGCATATGACAGCAAAAGGAGTATTTAATGTCATCAAAAAATATACCCGCAACGGCTCTATTATCGTCTTTCATGATTCACTAAAAGCTGAAAAAAATATGCGTGAAGCGCTACCGCTCTCTATAGAATGGTTGCTGCAGGAAGGGTATCAATTTAAATCGTTCAATTTTAATAAATAACTACAAAATAGCTATTCATGAGACGTATTCTATCTATTCTATTTTTATTCTTTATCTGGAGCGTTACCTGTTGGTCACAAGAATTAAAAGAAAAACTTGAGTCGCTCTCTGGAATCAGTCAGATAGAAACCCTTAACTCCGCAGATTTTAGTGAAAAATATTTAGTCCGAATTAGTCAGGCTATCGATCCGAAAGATCCATCGGCAGGAACATTTACACAACGCGTCGTAGTGTGTCATGTTGGCTTTGATCGTCCAACGGTAATCGTTACGGAAGGATATGGCGGAGCTTATGCACAGAGTTCACACTATAGAGATGAATTATCCAAATTATTCAACACTAATATTATTCATGTTGAACACCGTTATTTTCTTGAATCAACACCAGAAGCCCTTAACTGGGATTACCTGACTGCCGAAAATTCCGCATACGACTTACACCATGTGACGACAACTTTTAAACAAGTCTATCCGGAAAAATGGATCAGCACGGGAATTAGTAAAGGAGGACAAACGGTGATGATCTACCGATCATTTTTCCCGGATGATGTAGACATTTCCGTTCCTTATGTCGCTCCTTTATGTTGGGGCGTAGAAGATGGACGCCATGAGGTATTCTTGAAAAAAGTAGGTACTAAATCCGAACGTAAACAAATACTTAATTTTCAGAAAGAAGTTCTGAAAAGACGCAATACAATGGTTCCTATGCTGGAAAGCTTCTGCAAAGAAAAGGAATTGACTTTCCGAGTTCCCATTGAAGAGGTATTGGATTATTGTGTACTCGAATATGATTTTGCCTTTTGGCAATGGGGGAGTAATGTGAATACTATTCCTTCTATAAAGGCAGAAGATAAAGAACTATTCGATCATTTAATGAAAATCAGCGGACCGGATTATTTTGCCGACGAACAACCATTAGGTTCTTTTTTCGTTCAGGCAGCACGGGAGTTGGGTTATTATGGATACAATACGAAGCCGTTTAAGAAACTTTTATCCATCAATGGAAGTGATGGATACCTTACACGAATAATGCTCCCTGAAAGCGCCAAAAACACGAAATTCAACCAGTCTTTATATTACAAGATCTATAATTACCTAAAGTATAACGATCCTAAGATGCTTTTCATCTATGGAGAAATTGATCCCTGGAGTGCACCAATGGCACCCCGGTTCAAAGGAAGAAAAAACACACAGTTTTATATTCAGCCTCGCGGAAGCCATTCATCACGCATAAGCAATATGCCTGATGAAACAAAGGATAAAATTATAGTACAAATTACTGCCTGGCTGGAAGAATAAAAAAATAGGACGTTATTTAAACGCCCTATTTTTTTACTCTTCCTCTCTTATTTTACTTCGCTTCCCGGTTTTACCGCTTGTTCCGGCATAATAACCTTTAGGGAACCATCGTTGTTTTCAGCACTAAGAATCATGCCTTCCGAAACAATACCTTTTAGTTTGCGCGGAGCCAAATTGGCAATAAAGCATACCTGTTTACCTATTAATTCTTCCGGTTTATAATGTTGAGCAATACCTGAAACGATTATTCGTTTTTCCAGACCATCATCAATCCGTAATTGTAAAAGCTTATCTGCCTTTGGAACTTTTATACATTCTATTACAGTTCCAACACGGATATCCAGCTTTTCAAAGTCACCGTATTCGATTGTTTCTTTAATCGGATTTGCTTTATAATTTGCTGCCTCGTTTTCTTTCTTGGTATCTAAAAGTTTTTGTATTTGTGCTTCTATTACAGCATCATCTATTTTCTCAAACAATAACTCTGCTTTTCCTAATTGATGACCTGCCGGTAATAAATTTGTCTCTCCCAAACGATTCCATCCCAATGGTTTTACGTTTAGCATCTCATTTAATTTCTCCATGCTGAAAGGAAGGAAAGGTTCAAAAGCGATGGCCAGATTTGCTGTGATTTGCAACGCAATATTCAAAATAGTACCAACACGATTCATATCTGTTTTAGCCAACTTCCAAGGCTCAGTATCTGCCAGATATTTATTTCCTATACGCGCCAGATTCATAGCTTCCTTTTGCGCATCACGGAAATGGAATGTGTCTAACAAACGTTCAACATCAGCTTTTACATTAACAAAATCGTTCAATGTTTGCTTGTCATATTCTGTTAGTTCACCCAATTCAGGAACTTTATTATCAAAATATTTAGATGTCAATACAAATGCACGATTAACAAAATTGCCAAGAATAGCTACTAATTCATTATTATTACGTGCCTGAAAATCTTTCCAGGTAAAATCATTGTCTTTTGTTTCCGGTGCATTCGCAGTTAATACATAACGCAAAACGTCTTGTTTTCCGGGAAGTTCTTCCAAATATTCATGTAACCAAACCGCCCAATTGCGGGAAGTAGATATTTTATCGCCTTCCAGATTTAAAAATTCATTGGCCGGAACATTTTCCGGTAAATTAAATGTTCCTTCAGCTTTCAGCATAGTAGGGAAAACGATACAATGAAAAACGATATTATCTTTTCCTATGAAATGCAGTAATCGAGTTGAAGGATCTTTCCACCAGGTTTCCCAAGTTTCAGGCAAAAGTTCTTTAGTGTTTGAGATATAACCAATAGGTGCATCAAACCAAACATACAAAACTTTACCTTCAGCACCATCTACCGGCACAGGAATTCCCCAATCCAAATCACGACTTACCGCACGAGGTTGCAGGCCCATATCCAGCCAGCTCTTACATTGTCCATAAACATTAGGTTTCCATTCCTTATGTTCTTCCAATATCCATTGACGTAAAAAAGGTTCCCATTTATCTAAGGGCAAATACCAATGTTTCGTTTCCCGTAGAACAGGAACGCTTCCGCTTATAGCTGATTTTGGATCTTTTAAATCATTTGGGCTTAATGAAGTTCCACAAGACTCACACTGATCACCATAAGCATTAGGGTTTCCACAATGCGGACAAGTGCCGGTTATATATCGATCAGCCAAAAACTGTTTAGCTTCTTCATCATAATATTGCTCGTTGGTTCGCTCTATAAATTCACCGTTATCGTAAAGCTTACGAAAGAAATCAGAAGCAACCTGACGATGTGTTTCAGAGGTAGTTCGTGAATAAATATCAAACGATACGCCAAAGTCAGTAAACGATTTTTTAATTATCGTATGATAACGATCTACTATATCTTGTGGAGTTACTCCTTCTTTTTTTGCCCGGAGAGTAATTGGAACACCATGTTCATCAGATCCGCCAATTAATAAAACATTTTCTCCTTTTAAACGAAGATAACGGGCATAAATATCTGCAGGTATATACACTCCGGCTAAATGACCGATATGAACAGGTCCGTTTGCATATGGTAGTGCAGTTGTTATTAAGGTACGTTCGAATTGTTTATCCATACTTATTTTGTTTTCGAGGAACAAAGATAGGAATGAATTGACAATTAACCATTCAGAAAATATAAATTATAAAAGGATAAGATCAGTTTCCCCATCCTTCCCTGTCAAGATTTCGATAATTTATTGCTTCACCTATATGATGTACTTGTATTTGCTCTGAATCTTCTAAATCGGCGATAGTACGGGAAACTTTTAAAATACGATCATAGGCCCGTGCAGAAAGATTTAATTTTTCCATCGCATTTTTTAAACGCTCTAACCCGGCTTCATCCGGAATGGCATATGTATGCAGCATTTTAGTTGTCATTTGCGCATTATTATGTATTCCTTCAAATTGTTCAAAACGTTTCTCCTGAATAGCACGGGCACGGATCACACGTTCACGGATAAGAGAACTATGTTCTGCCGGTTGATTATCAGATATTTTTTCAAAAGGAACCGGAACTATTTCTATTTGGATATCAATTCGATCGAGTAGGGGACCTGATATTTTATTCATATACTTTTGTACCGCACCGGAAATGCAAAGGCAAGGACGGGTAGGATGGTTGTAGAAACCACAAGGACAAGGATTCATAGAAGCTACCAACATAAAACCGGCCGGATAATCAACCGTAAAACGTGCGCGGGAAATATTTATCTTGCGATCTTCCAAAGGTTGACGGAGAACCTCTAACACACTCCTATTAAACTCCGGTAATTCATCTAAATAAAGTACTCCATTATGAGCTAAACTAATCTCACCTGGTTGCGGATAAGAACCTCCTCCTACCATAGCTACATTTGATATAGTATGATGAGGTGAACGAAAAGGTCGTTGAGACATTAGAGAAGTATTTCCATCCATCTTACCGGCTACAGAATGAATTTTTGTTGT
>JAJDIA010000052.1 GCA_030266465.1 Parabacteroides sp. OttesenSCG-928-G21
CGCAGCTTTAAGGGCTTTTGATGACTTAATTCAGGAAAGCAAGTTTGATTTACTGGTGCAAGGCGTAAAAAGAAAACAACAAGAACTAAATCAATTGGAGCAAAAAAAAGGAGAGTAATGACATGAGTAAGATGATTATTTATCAGGTATTGCCGCGATTATTCGGCAACCTGAACAGCTCGTTAAAAAGGAGTGGCGACCTGAAAGACAACGGAGTCGGGAAATTTTCTGCTTTCACGCCGGAGGCATTAGCTAAAATAAAAGAGCTTGGAACTACACATATCTGGTATACCGGTGTTATCGAACATGCTACTAAAACCGATTATTCTGCTTATGCTATACACCGTGATCACCGGGCTGTGGTAAAAGGAAAAGCCGGTTCACCTTATGCCATCAAAGACTATTACGACGTAGATCCGGATTTAGCGGACAATGTTCCCAACCGGATGCAGGAATACGACGATTTACTTCAACGGACACACGATGCAGGAATGAAAGTAATTATTGATTTCGTTCCCAATCATGTCGCCCGGCAATATATATCCGATGCGCGCCTGCCTTTTGTTGAAGATCTCGGACAAAATGACGACAGCACAAAAGCTTTCGATAAAGACAATAACTTTTATTATCTCCCCGGGCAGACGTTACAGTTACATTTCGGAGCCAAACAAGAGGCTTTCGAATACAGTGAATTTCCGGCAAAAGTCACCGGCAACAATTGCTTCAACGCCTCCCCTACGCAAAATGATTGGTATGAAACGGTGAAGCTCAACTACGGTGTCGACTATGTAAACGGCGGCATCCCCTATTTCAAAGAGACACCTAACACCTGGAAAAAAATGCTTGACATACTGCTCTTCTGGGCAGGTAAAGGAGTTGATGGATTCCGCTGTGATATGGCAGAAATGGTTCCGGTAGAATTCTGGAATTGGGCCATTCCAAAGGTAAAACAAGCACATGATGTGATATTCATTGCTGAAATTTACAATCCAAGCGAATACCGGAATTATATTTATTCCGGACACTTTGATTACCTCTACGACAAAGTAGGGCTCTACGATACGCTCCGTAGTGTCATGTGTAAGCAACTTCCGGCGTCAGCAATCACAAAATGCTGGCAGGTTTTGGAAGGGATTGAATCAAACATGCTTCATTTTCTGGAAAATCATGACGAACAACGCATCGCCTCCGACTTCTTTGCCGGCATACCGGATCCGGGCATACCGGGCATGATTGTCTCCGCACTGAAAACCAACAGTCCGGTAATGCTTTATTCCGGACAGGAAATTGGAGAACGGGGAATGGATGAAGAAGGCTTCAGCGGACTCGACGGCAGAACCACTATTTTCGATTACTGGAGCATGGAATCCATGCGTAACTGGATCAACGACTGGAAATTCGATGGCGAAAAACTCACAGACAGCCAGAAAAACTTACGTCAGCAATATGTAAACATCCTACAAATTGCTGCAAACGAACAAGCCATCAGTGAAGGTGTATTTTATGATTTAATGTACGCCAATACGGATAATCCCTATTTTAATCCGAACCGTCAATATGCCTTTATACGGAAATTTCAAAATCAACTTTTACTGATCGTTGCTAATTTTGATAGTGCCGAACAAACCATTAAAATCAAAACACCGGCAGATCTGTTTCTTACCTTATCCATCCCGGATAATCGGGCCGCTAAAGTAACCGATCTGCTCACCGGCGAAACCGGTATCGGTACGCTGACAGAATCCTGGCCTTATCAGGTTACTGTTCCGGGCTATTCAGGTAAGATAATAAAATTTGTTTTTATCTGAGCAGAGACTCCGGACAAATAGTAAGGAAAATAAATGGATAATTAACAATTGTTTTGTAATTTTGCCCGCACAAAAGATATCTATTCATATTAATTAACGACTACGTAAAAGAATGAGCGCACAGACCCCCTTCCTGGTGTTCTCGGGTACAAACTCCCGTTATCTTGCAGAGAAAATTTGTAACAGTCTGAATTGTCCTTTGGGACAAATGAATATTCAACATTTTGCAGATGGTGAATTTTCTGTCTCTTATGAAGAATCTATCCGTGGTAGAGACGTGTTTTTAGTTCAATCAACATTCCCTAACTCCGACAATTTGATGGAGTTATTGCTGATGATTGACGCCGCTAAGCGCGCTTCAGCACATTCTATCATCGCTGTTATCCCCTATTTCGGTTGGGCACGCCAGGATCGGAAAGACAAACCGCGTGTTTCTATCGGAGCAAAACTGATTGCCAACATGTTGAGCACAGCAGGCATTGACCGGTTGATCACTATGGACCTGCACGCAGATCAGATACAAGGGTTCTTTGATGTGCCGGTAGATCATCTGTATGCCTCTTCCGTATTCTTGGAATACATCAAAGAGACACTTCCGTTAGATAACCTTTGTATCGCAACGCCGGATGTGGGTGGAACAAAACGTGCCAGCACCTATTCCAAGTTCTTGGGAACACCTATGGTGATCTGCCACAAATCCCGTTTGCGCGCCAATGAAGTGGCTGAAATGCGCATCATTGGAGATGTGGAAGGCTTAGACGTTCTTTTGGTGGATGATATGGTGGATACCGCCGGAACAATTACCAAAGCAGCCAACCTGATGATGGAAAACGGAGCCAAATCCGTACGCGCCATTGCCAGCCATGCCGTTATGTCGGATCCCGCTTCTTTGCGTGTTGACCAATCCGCATTAACAGAAATGATCTTTACCGATTCCATTCCTTATGCCAAGAAATGCGAAAAAGTAGTGATTCTTTCTATTGCCGATATGTTTGCCGAAGCAATTCGTCGCGTATGTAATGATGAATCAATTAGTTCGTTATATCTGATTTAAGTATAATCGTCTATAATAACTCAAAAGGGCTGCCTCATTCGGCAGCCCTTTTCATTTTCATTCAATCGGCTATCTATCAGTCTATTTCGCCCTTTTCTACACATTCCTGTGTACGAATCATTGCGATTTTCTTCACTTTTCATGGTAATCTTTTCCCCTCTTCATTGTGAACTTTTAATCGTTCCACCTGGGTGAATCGACCGTTCTACCCAGGTGAGTCAGTCGTTCCACCCGGGTGAGACGACCGATTCACCCGGGTGGAACGATTAAATATATACAATGAAAGGAAGACTTCATTGAATACAAAAGCCTACTTTTTTGTAATTATCAGATTATTTTGTGAAGAAAAAACAGCTCTTACAAGGAATAGAACCAGGATATAATGAATCGGCAAACCACATCACCTGCAACTACCGCAAAGATATACCAAAGCACCAGTTTCGTTCCTTTCAGATTACAAGACACTTTCAATGCATTAAACAGCCATATCAACATCCATACGGTAAACACCGTTCCTAAAAGCATCACCAATAAATCCGTCATGGGAGGAGCCGACTCCGGATTCACCAAATCAGCCACATCCATAACAAGCAGCTTTTGCATAGGCGGCAGGAAGTTGAACAGGTTCATTCCCAACATCGGAAGCAGTGCAAAAACGGTAGTCCCCATAACATCCAGTGCCCGCACTTTCGACTTTGAGAGCATCAGACCACCAAGCAGAAATAGCAACGCCGGAACCAACCAAATCACCAAATGCTCAACCACATAAACCCATAACGCATCATTCGGTGCAGCTCCGTAATGCAATAAGCCGTGATAGTGATAACCTGACCAAAAGGACAGCAAAATTGATACTAACAATCCCAATATCCCCCAAAACAGTGCCCGTCTTCCGGCGATTTTTTCGAACGGACGGAAAAAAAGTATTCCCCAGTTTGTTTTCATAATAGTTCCTCCATGTTAATTAATTTTTCTATTAAATCGTCGAGCCGGTTACGCACAGAGGGATAACTCAACTCCATTTTTTGTGACATATCTTTCAGGCTTCCACTCGTTTTCACAAATTCCAGAATAAAGCGCTGGTCTTTCTCCGGTAAACGAGCCAGTAATGGCAACTCGTAATTACCGACAACATCCGTACCACACTCTTTACAATGTAATTTTGATACCTTCAATTCCGATTCGCAACTCGGGCATTTATAGGGCAACCTACCTTTAACTTCGTTCATCATCATTCCATTTACTTCAACAAATATATAAAACTATTCAACAAAATCAAACAAATGATAAATTTTATTAAAGAAATATGCAATAATATTCACGTATACTTTTATCGCGTCCAATAAGAATAGAGAAACGATCGGAGGCGCCGTTCCTTAAAATTTCATCCGTAAGATCCGGATCGCATTCAGTATAGCCAATAATGAGACGCCTACATCCGCAAATACAGCTGCCCACAAAGAGGCAATACCCATCGCGCCTAAAATCAATACAATAAGTTTAACTCCAATAGCCAGGCTTATATTTTGCAGGACAATCCGGCGGGTTGCTTTGCCTATGCGAATTGCTGTTGCTATCCGGCTCGGTTGATCGGTCTGTATGATAACGTCTGCCGTTTCAATAGCTACATCGCTACCCAATCCACCCATAGCTATGCCTATATCGCTCATGGCGAGAACGGGAGCGTCATTTATTCCGTCGCCCACAAATGCGATGTTATTAGACGGATCTGCTTTCAACCGCTCCACATACTCCACCTTCCCTTCAGGAAGTAAATCGCCATACGCCTGACCGATACCCAGTTCCGCCGCCAGTTTTGAAACGATCGCCTGTTTATCCCCGGAAAGCATCAGGATATTTTTAATGCCCGACTCTCTTAACATATTTATCGCCGCGACGGCATCCGCTTTAGGCGCATCCGCCACAAGGATATAACCGGCATATACCCCATCGATCGCACAAACGACCGTTGTTTCCGGTATAGCAGCTATTTCCGCCGGGAACACAACATTGTTCTGAATCAATAACTGCGGATTACCTACCCATACCGTTCTATCGTTGACCGACGCCTGCAATCCATGCCCTGCGATCTCTTTTACATGTTCCGGTTTACTGATTTCAATCTGCTGCCGACGAGCATATTCTACAATCGCTTTCGCTATCGGATGCGTACTTTGGGACTCTACTGATGCGACCGTATTTATCAAATCAGTTTCAGTCATCTGGTTGGCCGGTACTACCTGCTGAACGCTGAAAACACCCTGCGTCAGCGTGCCCGTTTTGTCCATTACGACCGTATTGATTTTCGTAATCGCTTCCAGATAATTACTCCCTTTAAACAATATTCCCCTCCTTGATGCCGCTCCGATGCCACCAAAATAGCCGAGAGGAATACTTATGACCAATGCACACGGACAGGAGATAACCAGGAACACCAGTCCGCGATAAATCCAATCATAAAAAACATACTCGAATGCCGGATTAATAGCCGAATAAATGAAAGGCAACAAAACGATCAGCGTCGCCAGCAAAGCCACTATCGGAGTATATACCCGGGCAAACTTACGGATGAACCGTTCAGTAGGTGCCTTTTTCTCCGTAGCATTCCGAACAAGGTCAAGAATGCGTGACAAGGCACTCATCCCAAATGGTTTTGTTACTTCGATTCTTGAAACATTATCCGTCAATATCATTCCGGCAAGGACCTCTCCCTCTTTCCGTATGGTTCTGGGGACGCTCTCTCCCGTT
Organism: Parabacteroides sp. OttesenSCG-928-G21; assembly: GCA_030266465.1. Taxonomy (GTDB): domain Bacteria; phylum Bacteroidota; class Bacteroidia; order Bacteroidales; family Tannerellaceae; genus JAJDIA01. The sequence goes on from JAJDIA010000052.1 coordinate 5,611, forward strand.
AATGCCGAAGTATTAAAAGAAGCCGATTCATTCAGTAAAACTCCGTCGAGCGGTACTCTTTCACCCACTTTGATCTCGACAATATCACCCACATTTACCTGCTCAGGTGAAACTGTTTCGGTTTTATCTTTCCGAATAACCGTCGCTGTTTCAGGGCGTACATCGAGCAATGCGCTGATACTCTTTTGGGCACGGTTTACCGCACTGTCCTGAAAGAGTTCACCTACCGTATAAAATACCATTACAGCAACTCCTTCGGGGTATTCTCCGATGAGGAACGCTCCGATAGTCGCAATACCCATTAAGCTGAACTCGTTGAAATAATCTTTTTTAATCGAAGCATTGAATGCCTCTTTTAACACCGGCAATCCAACAGGAATATAGGCTGCCAGATACCACAACAGACGCACATACCCGTTGAATAGTTCTAACTTAAACACATTATCTACTAAAAGAGCGGTTATAAGCAATATAAAACTAATAGACGCGGGAAGATACTTTCTCCATGCGGATTGATGTGTGCCCGATTGTGGATGTCCACAGCAGCAACCTGTCTGCTCCGCGGCCTGATTGTGCCGATCTATCTTAGCCATACTTGAAACAAATTAAGCTGTTATTATTTACGGCAAAGATAAAGGATGCTTTTCGCAACCTGGTTGCAAAGATATTATAGTCTGATTTACAGAAAGAATGGTCAGTTAATCTATCGTTTTTGCCAATCCGGAGCATTTATCACAAAGCCCTTTCATAACGAAGTTGACACTCTCCAGAAGAAACTTTTCGGGGAGTTTTACCGATGGGATAGGGATACTTTCCAGGCAGTATGTTTTCTGGCAATGCGTACATTTAAAGTGAACGTGCAATTCGCCGATAGAACACATACATCCGTCGCTGCAAACAGAATATTTGACGGAGCCCGAACCATCGTCGATGCTATGGATCAATAAATTTTCGTGAAACAGCGTTATTGTTCTGAAAAGGGTAGACTTATCGACTGTTTCCAATGCGGTTTCAAGGTCGGTCAGACTGAACGTCTGCGGATAATCAAGCATAGCTTTGAAGATAAGCAATCGAACAGCTGTAGGTTTTATGTTCCGAGCCAATAGTCTTTCTTCCAAATATTTCATACTGATTTGAAATGACAATTATCATACAAAGATAATGGAAAATTAAAAATGAAGCCTTGAATATTTTTCTGAACACTTTTCCCGAGTGGTCGGAAAAAGTATTTTTGAAAAAAACGGCATTTTCAGGCAAAAAAGTTACATTATATAAAAGAATATCTGCAGTTAATAAACAGGCGGGTGAATGTATAGGTTATCAGAATAAGCTGACAGTCAATCCTCAACCGACAAATATTTTTTCTCTTCGACAAAAAGAATAACCGCCCGAATGATATAATCTATCGGAAATGCTTGTATCTTTGTGTCACATAACATAAATCTATCACTTATGTCAACCTCACGCTTTTATGCCGTAGAAAAGGCTTCCAACCGGAAAGCGGTCTTTGCCGAAATTCCTGACCGGAAAGTATCAGAATACTTTGGTGAAAACGTTTTCAACCGAAAAGCCATGCAAAAATATCTTTCAAAGGAGACGTATCGTACGCTTACGCATGCCATTGACAATGGTAAATCCATTGACCGTGAATTTGCGAATCACGTGGCTGCCGGCATGCGTATGTGGGCACTTGAAAAAGGGGTTACACATTATACGCACTGGTTTCAACCTCTGAATGATAGCACGGCCGAGAAACATGATGCTTTTGTGGAACTCAACGGCGATGGAGGAATGATTGAAGAATTCAGCGGGAAATTGCTTGTACAGCAAGAGCCGGATGCCTCCAGTTTCCCCAGCGGAGGATTGCGTAATACGTTCGAGGCACGAGGATATACCGCCTGGGACCCCTCTTCTCCTGCATTTATTGTAGATGACACGCTTTGTATCCCTACTGTTTTCATTGCATATACAGGTGAGGCGCTGGACTTTAAAACGCCGCTGATCCGCTCAATTGAAGCGCTGAACAAAGCGGCAGTCGACGTATGTCAATACTTTTATGACGATGTAAACAAAGTAACGACCTTCTTAGGTTGGGAACAGGAGTACTTTCTGGTGGATGAAGATTTATATTCTGCTCGTCCGGATCTGTCATTGACAGAGCGCACATTGTTAGGGCATGAAAGCGCGAAGAATCAACAGTTAGACGATCATTATTTCGGTTCTATTCCCACACGGGTACAGGAATTTATGAAAGACCTTGAAGTGGAATGTTACAAACTGGGTATTCCGGCAAAAACACGTCATAACGAGGCGGCTCCCAACCAGTTTGAACTGGCTCCTATATATGAGGAATGCAATCTGGCCAACGACCATAATCAGTTGCTGATGTCGGTCATGAAACGTATTGCCCGGCATCATAATTTTCGGGTGCTGCTGCATGAAAAACCGTTTAATGGGATAAATGGTTCCGGTAAACATTGCAACTGGTCAATAGGTACAAATACAGGTATTAATTTGCTTTCTCCGGGGAAAAACCGGGAGGAAAATCTGCGATTTATCACATTTGTGGTGAATACCATTATGGCAGTTTACAAACATAATGCGTTGTTGAAAGCAAGTATTGCTTCTGCCACCAATGCATACCGCTTAGGCGCCAATGAAGCTCCACCGGCAATTATCTCGACATTCCTGGGAACACAGATCAATGAAATCTTGGATCATCTGGAAAATAGTTCTATCGAAGATGTGATTGAGGTAGATGAAAAAATACGTTTGCACTTGGGCGTCGGACAGATTCCGGAGTTATTGCTGGATAACACGGATAGAAACCGCACCTCTCCCTTTGCCTTTACCGGGAATCGTTTTGAATTCCGGGCACCGGGGTCATCTACTAATTGTGGCTCTCCTATGTTGGCGCTGAATTCTGCTGTAGCTTATCAGCTGCAGGAGTTTTGTAAAGCGGTGGAAACGCTTCGCAACGCCGGAAAAAGCAAGGAAGTGGCCATCTTCGAGGTATTGAAATCATATATTAAAGAATCCAAGCCTATCCGCTTTGATGGCAACGGCTATAGCGATGAGTGGAAGGCCGAGGCAAAACGCAGAGGGTTGGATTGTGAAAATAGTGTACCGTTGCAATATGACGCTTATCTGAAACCGGAAACCGTAAAAATGTTTGCCGATACGCATGTATTAAATCAGAAAGAACTTGAGGCACGCAATGAGGTGAAATGGGAAGTGTATATCAAAAAAGTTCAGATAGAGGCACGGGTTTTAGGTGACTTGTCATTAAATCATATTATTCCGGTCGTTATTCGTTATCAATCCGTGTTGTTGGATAATATCACGAAATTGAAAGAGACGTTCAATGAGGAAGAATATCAGGAGTTATCTCTTGAGCAACGTTCGCTTATTCGTAAAATAGCCCGACTGATTTGCGACGTATCCAAGAAAGTTGATGCAATGATTGAAGCCCGGAAACGCGCGAACCGCATAACCGATTATCGCGAAAAGGCTATTGCTTATCATGATACTGTTGTGCCTTATATTGAAGAAATCCGCGGACACATTGACGATCTTGAATTAATGGTCGATAACCAGATATGGCCGCTGCCGAAATATCGCGAGTTGTTGTTTATGCGGTAAAACATTCGCATTTATATAAAACACAGCTCTCTATTCAATTTGATAGGGAGCTGTTCTTTTTTGTGAAAGGGATGTTGGGATACCTATATAGAATATTAATCCTCCTCTTCGTTTTCCATTTCATCCAGACAGGATTTAACTTTAGCGTATTCTTGGGGGATCTGCTGTTTCAACCTGACAAAAAGATTGTATATCATGAGAAAAACAAACAATCCCAATAGCATTATTCTTTTCGGTTCGAGAGATGGAGTGCCGAATACCTTATACGCGCACAAGAAAGCGATTAGTAGAGAGATAAGTCGGTACACATAAATCTTCTTGTCTAACATCTCCGACTGGGATATCCGCTTTTGAACTTTCGATATCGATTCGGAAAAGTCGATTTCCGACAAATAAATATAGTGATATATATAACTGAAACAGAAAGATATCAGAATTAGAATAAGTCCGCCCAAAGCAACGTAAAACAAAGCAGATCCGTCATTTTTCATATCGGGAAATACAATCCATATGAAGAACAATGGCATTATAATGATCCACTGAATGATACGAATGAAATGCCATACTTTCATCTCGTTAAATGAAGAACGAAGCTTTTGAAATGAAACGTTCCGGTTGATGTTTGTACGCTCCGAAATACGCTTATCTTCTTCTTTCCAACAATTTTTCATATTATCGATCTTCATACTCTTCGTTTTTTTCTAAACATATTTTCAATTGCCCTTTAATCCGGTTTAAACGGGTACTCACGTTGGTACGTGAGAAGCCTGTTATTTCCGCAATTTCTTCATTCGATTTATCCTCTAAGTATAAAAGAATCATTGCTTTGTTCATCGGGGATAGTTTTTCAATGCATTTATACAAGAGTTCGATCTCACTTCTGTCTACTAAGCTATCAGCAGAAGTTTCATTTTCAAAAGTGATTAGTTCCTCCAGGAATAACAGTTTATTATTGTCCCTCTTGCGTTTTGTTTTCAATGCTGTATTCAGGGCTACACGGTACAGCCATGTAGAAACTTTGGCATCTCCCCTGAATTTTGGATACGACCGCCATAATTCGAAAACAATATCGCTCATGAGGTCTTTCTTATCCATAGTATTATATGTGTAAACATTGACAATTTTGACAATGATACTTATATATTGTCCTAACAGGGATAAAAATTCTTTTTCTATCGTTTCTTTCATACTGCTTTGTGGTTCATTGCCAATGCTGTTATCTTCTTGAAGTAAATCTATTGAAAATTTACTTACTACCGTTCCTCATATCAACCATAAAATGGATACAAATTTGAGGATTCAAACATTCCTCTCATTATAGTTAGTACCACATCCTATCGAACAGTCACAATTAGGGACTATATTATAGCCATACAACCGTCACAGGATATCGTAATTCCTGAAGATTTTAGCTGAGTGTTCGGCACACAGAAAAGGCAGCCGTATCAAACAAAAGGTATTTGTCTGTCAAACGTTTTTATAAAAGGGACAAGGGATATTTCAAAACCGTTGCATATCGCACAAACGTTTATAATAGCCATCGAGTTGCAATAATTCTTCATGCTTTCCTCGTTCAACTATCCGTCCTTCATGCATGACACATATTTCGTCGGCATTACGAATAGTCGACAGACGGTGTGCAATAACAATGGTAGTTCGATTTCGCATCAGGTTTTCCAAGGCATCCTGCACAAGACGTTCTGATTCGGTATCAAGTGCGGAAGTAGCTTCATCCAGGATTAATACCGGCGGGTTTTTCAGAATAGCCCGGGCAATACTGATACGTTGCCGTTGTCCGCCGGAAAGTTTACCGCCCCGGTCACCGATATTCGTGTTATAGCCCTCATCCGAAGCCATGATAAAATCATGCGCATTCGCAATACGTGCCGCCTCTTCCACCGCCTCCGGTGTCGCATCATCTACACCAAAAGCGATATTATTAAAGAAGGTATCATTAAACAGAATTGCCTCCTGATTGACATTGCCCATCAATCCACGTAAATCATGCAGGCGGGTGTTACGTACATCCGTTCCATCTATCGCAATACTTCCCTCTGAGACATCATAAAAACGCGGAAGTAAATCCACCAATGTGCTCTTACCGGAACCTGATTGCCCTACCAAAGCAATGGTTTTTCCTTTAGGTATTTCCAGGTTAATTTCCCTCAATACCCACTCATTCTGATATTTAAACCAGACATTATTATAGCTGATTTTATTTTCGAAAGCAATCTTTTCCGGACGTTCCGGATCTGTAATGTTCGTTTCGGCCGTTAATATCATATCTACACGCTCCATGGAGGCCAATCCTTTCTGGATGGCATAAGAGGCTTTACTCAAATCTTTTGCCGGATTGATTATACTATAGAAAATCACCAGATAATAGATAAATGTAGAGGCGTCTATTGCGCTATTGTCACTTAGAATCAGCGTACCACCATACCAAAGAACGATAGCGATTGTTGCTGTCCCCAGAAACTCGCTCATAGGATGTGCCATTTGTTGGCGACGGTAAATACGATTCGTTATACGACGGAATTTTTCATTACTTGTTTCAAAACGATTTTGTATTTTCTTTTCCGCATTAAATGCTTTGATGATACGAAGTCCGCTCAGCGTTTCCTCTATCTGACTCATTAAAAGTCCCCATTGTTGCTGACCTTCATAAGATTTACGTTTTAGTTTTTTCCCTACCAATCCCATTAAATAACCGGCAACAGGCAAAAGAATGACAACAAAGATTGTTAGTTGCCAGCTAATAACGATCATTCCAATCAGATAAATAGTAATCAGGATCGGATTTTTGAACAGCATATCCAGTGAACTCATAATGGAGGTTTCAATTTCATTTACATCACCTGAAACCCGGGCAATAATATCTCCTTTACGTTCTTCTGAAAAGAAACTGAGCGGTAACTGTGTGATCTTACGATTAATCTGATTACGGATATCACGAACCACACCCGTACGAATAGGTATCATGGTGAAAAACGCCATATACATGGAAGCAACTTTCAGGAAAGTCATCACCACCAGAAACAACCCCAACATGATCAAAGCGAATGAACCACTATACGAATCGATCATATTACCGACGTACCAGAAAAAATTGTTTGTTATCAATTCCGGCAATGCTTTCCAGGAGTCCCAGGACAGGAAATTAAAATTCCAATCCATAAATGTATAAACCGTATCGTCCAGTTTAAACAAGATATTCAGAATAGGTATAATTAAAGCAAAAGAAAAGAGATTCAGTATCGCTGAAAGAATATTGAATACAATATTCAATACTAAATACTTTTTATAGGGAGGCACAAAGCGCCGTAATACGCGTAAAAAATCTTTCATAAGCCAACCGAGATTGTTTTTGAAAGCGCAATTTACGGATAATCCTGCTTCTAATTCTTTATTTAAGAAAGTTTATGCAACATTTTAGGTCTTATTCGCATCTAATTATATAGAGGGACTTTGTAATTCTTTTAAATATGAAAAAAGGACATCGCTATTTTTTGAAATTTTCAAACTGGATATTAGCAACACTACTTACGCTATTTGGTGTTGCCTGCAGCAGTGATGACGAACCTGCTCCAGCGGAATATGGTACGCCTTATGCCAAATTTACGGTGAAGGGAAAAGTGACCGGTCCCAACGGCGAAGCGATTCCCGGCATCGAAGTAAAAGGGAAAAGCCAATTTAGTGGACCTTCTGAGCCCGGCTCCAACGAAGATTTAACGGACAACAATGGCAACTATACTATTTTGGCACCAATTATGGGGAAAGAGGCCTTTAAGGTATTCTTTGAAGATATTGACGGAGAGGAAAACGGTTTTTATAAAACTGACTCTATCGAAGTAAAATCCAGCCAGATAGAACTTACCGGAAAAGACGGATGGTTTGAAGGAGAGGGAGAAATGACACTGAACATCTCCCTTAAAGAGAAAGAAATAATAGTCGATCCGTCCGAAGAAGAGGAAGAGTAATCGGAAAATACATTTTGCGTAAGAATCAAGCCTTTTCGTGACATATTTTCAATAATCAGCCTTTTTTAGTAACGCACACTTTGCGAAAAATGAACAAAAAA
>JAJDIA010000053.1 GCA_030266465.1 Parabacteroides sp. OttesenSCG-928-G21
TGCAAGAATGTTCGACCCCGTCCGGATACCCGGACGACCTCCTGCAAGAATGTTTGACCCCGTCCACATATATGGACGACCTCCTGCAAGAATGTTCGACCCCGTCCAAGTTTTTGGAAAATTTATGCAAAAAAAGTGTCTCAGCTCCTTGCCTGGCCAGGCGAGGGGGACCGCTGCATAGCAGTGGTGGAGTGGTTGTCTCCCCTTAGTATTTCATAAGTTTATGATTTGCGATGAATGAAAACAACCCCTATAAATCTTTTATCTTAAGGATATTATAAGAGGTATCATGATCGAATGTGTCCGTGCCTTCGATGCGTTTAATGTATTTCACGACGCGGATAGTAACGGGCAGGATCATGATCTCGTAAGCGGACTTCAATACGGCTTGCGTTGCGATCAGGATAAAGAGCTGCGGCAGAGGTAGTAGTCCGAGGAAAGCGATGGGAAAGAAGATGAGTGAATCGGCAGTTTCGCCTACCAATGTAGAGACGATGGCACGCAGGGAGAAGTTTTTCCCGTTGGAGGCGATCTTCATCTTGCTCATAATGTAGGCGTTGAGGAATGAACCGATCAGGAAGGCAATCAAACTGGCGATGGCTATGCGGGGCGCCATGCCGAAGACGAAGTTGAATCCCTCCTCGCCTTCCCAATAGGATGCGGCGGGCAATAGGACAGCGATTTGGGCAAAAAGTATGACGAGGAAATTGCTGGCAAAACCGCTCCAGATGATGAGTCGCGCCTTTTTGTATCCCCACACTTCTGCGATGCAGTCGTTGATGATGTAGGAGATTGGAAAGACGATAAGGCCGGCGGTGGCGGTGATGCCGAAGACTTCAACAACCTTTGATTCGAGCAGGTTGGCCGCCACGAGGCAGACGTTGAAAAGGATGCCCAGCAGCATGAAGGGCACGGTGATCGTTTGTTTCATTTTTTCTTGTTTTTAACGAGGTTTGACAAGCACTCGGAGGGCAAAGGTACGAGTTATTTTGGAATTTTTTACTCCTCGCGTACCACGCGCTCGACAATCCATACCCATAGATTGGCGATGAGGCGGTCGAAGTCCGAAGTGATGACTCCGGAAGAGGCTGCGGTGGCGCTCATTCGCCCGCTCTGGTAAAGTTGACCCTCTGCGGAAAAGATTATGCCGGTTGCCTTATTGACTCCGAGGGAGAGGTATGCCGGATTGTTGGAGGGCACGAGCAGCGGATAGACCGTTGTGCCCCAGGACTTGGCATAGCCGGCATATATATCGGGACGGGCGATTTCCACGCCGGGTGTGACTTTCCCGAAAAGGCCGTTGAAGAACTCAGCGGTGTTGGCCGTGGGCTGGGGTATCTTGTAATTTCCGCCGATGTTATCGACATTAAAGCTTCCGCCGCCGACATTGGTATAATACCACCAGTTGATCTGCCCCATCAGGAGGCCGAGGAAGCCGGCGTTGTTTCGGAGCAGGTGGGCACTGGAGGTGTGCGTGTCGCCGTTGACGATCAGGACGCGGTTTTTCCCTTCGCTGATCCAGGCGGCGATGTCGCGGGCAGCGTCGGCGGAGAGTTGGTTGTCGTAGGTGAGCACCAATACATCGCTGGCATACAGAATATTGCGGAAGTGCTGCTGAGAGGCTGTTCCCGCGGTGTATCGCATATTGGTATTATCTACGGCGGTGAATGAGAAGCCGGAAATGGGCACTGTTCCCGATGGCGAGAAGTAGGCAGTGTTGTCGAGTATGTTCCGCAACGGGAGAGCGTCGGTGGTGGTTGCAAAAAGGTGTCCTAAGCCGCCAATACCGCTTCCCGAGAGTACGCGGATGGTGCGTCCGGCGTATTTACGGAAGGTTTCCTGGGTAACGGTGACGGTGAACTTCCAACTGCCGGACTCAATCTGAAACTCGTCGACGCGGTTGGTAGCATCATGGTTAGCGCCATGGGGGTAAAAGAAAACCTGGATGAGGTCGCCCTGTCCGTTAAGATCCTTTACGATGGCTGCGTCATAGAAACTTCTCTCGCATAGCTGGGCGATGTCTACGCTGGGGGAAACCGTGACGGGTGATTCGGTGAACTCTCCGGTAGCGGGGTCTTTCCACGAAATGGTGTATGGGACGGAGGATTGGATGAAGAGTTCGCGCTCGCTTCCGGCGTAGTAACGCATGGTAACGGAGCGTGCGGATATGCCGAGATAGCTGTCGCCATTGAAATACATCTCGGTGGTGAAGTCTTCCCAGCTCTTCATTTCTACGGTGATGTGAGAGGTGCCGTTGGTGGCGGCCTCATCCGGAGTTTCGTATCCTCTGATCAGTACTTTTTTGATGTTGAAGCGGTATTTATGGTTACGCAGGACCTGTCCGATGGAGGTGTCGCCGGTTTCGGTGGTGAAGTCGATGCGGTAGTAGCTCTTTTCGGCGTCTTCGTCGAAATAACCGCCCACGACGATGCAGGTAGCATCCATCGGGCGGGTAGATGCAACGGCTTCAGACTCGGGAATGTAGATTTTGTCAATAATCTCTACGCCTTCATCGGCGGCTGATTGAATCAGGGGATTGTCGGTGTCGGGTTGTGAAGCCTCTGGAACAGAGGCGGCCTGGACACGGAGTGTGCCTTCGACGAGATGTTCCGTATCCGGAGCCAGTTGAATCTTTGATTGTGTACGGTAAATATAGATGTCCGTTAAAGAGAATGGGCTCGAGTCGGCTGAAAGATTTTTGGCAACGTCAACCCGTGCTACGGCGCGGAGCAGGACGGTGCGGAGCTCTATCGCATTGACGAGCAGGCCGCCGGTATGTTCTATCTCGGCGTACATGGGCAGGTTACCTGCGATATCGGAAGTGTAGGATGCAATAACGGCCTTTTTAACATTGGCGACGGAGGTTCCGGCTTCGGGCTCGTAAGTTTCAAAGGCATCGCCGTAGTTGGCGTAGATGAGGAAAAGGATGTCTTTGGGGGTGACTTTGAGTTTGACGTCGAAACGGGTGTGATTGTTGTCGTCTGTTTGCAGATGCTGGCCATCGACCATGTATTGGTATTGATAACTGTCTGTTTCCTTCAGAAAAACGAGCATTTTAATGGCGCCTATCTGATGTTCGGGGTCGATGGCCTTGGTCGTTGGCGTGACATGTATCGGAGTGGACAAAGCCAGGTGCAGAGTTACTTCCCCGCCCGTCGGTTGCGGAGCGGGCACGGGTGTATCCAGCCTGTCCTGACAAGAGGCCAGAAGAAAGATGATGCCGGCTAAGAGGGCAAAAAGGTTTTTGAATATTTGTCTGCTGATTTTCGTATTTGATTTTTTCATTTGTTATGCTCCATTTTACAAGAATCAGACCTGCCAGGCCTCCCTTGGGAAAAACTCGTTCCGGGGAGTTACCTTTATATATATGCAGGCAGGTCCTTCCTTATCGGTTAAATCGAATAAGACGTTCGTCGTCATGATAGGTTCATGTACAGGTGCGATTTCACACTACGCTGGCAGAATAAGTCCGTTTGAAGGAGCTATTCTACAGGGAATGCTTAAACGATAAACCTATGATTGATTGTTTAAAAGTGGGCGTTAATCCCAAATCTCATCATGTCCGAGCTCATCGACCCATGGCTCTACGCTGATCTCTACGTTGACGGATGCGTCAAAGTTGATTTCCCCAGGCGTTTCCGTGCCGGTTTCGTGATATTTTAGTGTCACAGATAAAGCATACTGGCTATTGCGCCTTAGATAAGTTTTATCCGCCGCTATACCATCACGAGGGGGATTAATTACAAATGAGAAGTATTTTGTGCTACCATCCTGCTCGCTAACCAAACTCATCATTGTTGCATTCTCCTTGGATGCAGCGTCATGGTAGGGTAACAGGTAATAGTATAAGGCATTTGCCGAGTCCGGGGTTGCGTACGAATTAGAAATAGAATTCCACAAACCTTCTGTAACAGTGGTACCTAAGCCATGTAACAAGGAAGGGGTCTCTTCGGCATCGCCATGTATAGTTCCTACACGGGCAAGCTCATTTAAAACACCTACCTTCGTCAAATTAACCGGGACATGCGATCCGGCATTTTCAATGGTGACTTTTGCCAAGCGTACCTTTGCCACTAAGCGGGAAAGAGTAATTGCTACGGTATTGGCATCTCCCGGTTGTAAAACGGTAGTGCTCTCACCACTCATAGGAAGCCCCATAGTAGCCAGGTTATCTTTGCTCTTAGGCAAGTCAACCCAGTTCAATTTACTGTCCTTTAAAGCTGTGTACGTTGTAGGAGTTGTAGTAGCCGGATAGTCATCCTGACTTCCTAAGTTGGCTAATATGACAACAGATTTAGGTCCTTTTGTCAGGCCTGAAATTTCTTTTTGCAGATTGGCCTGGTTCAAATCAGTTGTAAAATACGTAAATTTCTCCAAATCGTTTGATGCGTCAAAAACGTAAATTCCCAAATTATGTAATGTACTCTCTTCACTTACTGAAGGTAATCCGATTGCGCGACTAAAGCCCTGTTCCCCATTAAGATTAATGGTCATCGAAACTTTTTCTTCATTAGGATTCAGTACATTATTCTTCACTTCATCATTGCTGCAAGCAGCTACGAGAATGGTCAGTACGGCCATGCTCATCCAAATAAATTTTTTCATGTTCACTTTTTTCGTTAATATTTTTCTTGTTGGTTCTTTTATGGAAACTCTTTTCCATTTTTTATTCTCCATTTTTCAGTTGCAAATATATATCTGCATATTCAAAAACAGTGCCATTCCTATCAAATCTGATACATTTAACAACTTTTTTTATTAAAAACCACCCGTTCAGGAAAAGAAGTAAATAGATATTAACCAAATCAACATACTAAGAAATATTTCTTAACAATTAAAAGCTTATTCTCAATAGAAACTATTTATGGGAAATAAGGAAACTTTCCTTCAAAACATTTCTTATAATAAGAATATATACTTAGTTTTGTCAATTAAACAATCGTTTAAAACGATAATTTAAAACAACCGATTAAAAGTAAATTTTATAATACAATCAACAATGGAAAAGACTATAGATTATAACAACCTGGAAGTTAAAGACAAAATACTTCACGTTGCCAAAGATCTTTTTGTAAAGAACGGATACAATGGCACCAGCATTCGGGATATAGCCTCCGCTTCTTCTACAAATGTAGCAATGGTAAACTACTACTACAGATCAAAATACAACCTATTTGAGATCATTTTTGAAGACTCATTAGAGATACTGACCGGTCAACTCTTTAAAGTATTCAGTTCGGATGAGCCGCTCTTCAAATTGATTGAAGACCTTATAAATACCTACTATGATACGCTGATAGAGAACCCTCAGATTCCGATATTTATCCTGAACGAAATCAATTTGGATCCGGAAAAACTCACAAAGCGCATCGTTGGACGTAAACCTACCGAACATGTAATGAAAATTTATCACCGATTCGAAAAAGAAATTGAGGCCGGAACGATAAAAAGGATGCCTACATTAGATATTCTCTTAAATATTATATCCATGTGTGTCTTCCCATTTATATTTGAAAGACTGGCCGTAAAAGTGGCAGAGAAAACACCGGAAGAATACCATATACTACTCAAAGAGCATAAAAAGCATGTAGTTGATTTTGTAATCAGTGCACTCTCACCATAAAGGTCAAGGAGTATCTCTCTATTAAACATTTTTAGCTATAAACAAATATTATATCCACCTATTAAACAAACGTTTTCATAAAAGGAACAAGTCATGAATACGAATAAAAAATTCTATAAGTTAGGAATCGACATAGGCTCGACAACACTGAAGATGATTATTCTAGACCATGCAAACAATTTGATTTACAAGGCCTACAGACGTCATAATGCGAATATAAATCAGATATTCATTGAGGAAATCGAATCCATCACCCGCCTATTCCCCGGCCAATTATATACGATACATATAACAGGATCTGCCGGAATGGGTATCTCAGAGCGGTTAGGTATCTCTTTTATACAGGAAGTTGTCTCTTCGATTGAAGTCATTCAAACGCTGTATCCCAACATACGGACAATGATTGACCTGGGAGGAGAAGACGCTAAAATGGTTTTCTTTAAAGAAGGCAAACAACCGGATATCCGAATGAATGGCAGTTGCGCCGGAGGAACAGGTGCATTTATTGACCAAATGGCCGATTTAATGCATATCCCGATTGAAGAATTAGGAACAAAAGCATTGGAATATGAAAAGATCTATCCGGTAGCATCCAGATGTGGTGTGTTCGCCAAGACAGATGTGCAAAATTTGATTAGCCGGAATGTTCCAGTTTCCGATATTTCCAAATCTATCTTACATGCTGTGGCTTTGCAAAGTATCACCTCTCTGGCCAGAGGATATGATATCGAAACACCGGTGCTTTGTATTGGTGGGCCGCTGACGTTCCTTCCCGCTTTACGGGATTCATTCTGTGAAGCGCTGGGGATAAACTCTTCCGATATGATCACGCCGGAAAACAGTGAATTCTTTCCTGCCTGGGGATGTGCTATGATCCAACAGGAAGATGCGGTAACAGGTGATTTAACCACACTGATTTCCAAACTGAAAGAGGCTAAAACACTTCAACTCGAAGAAAATCTTCCGCCTTTATTTCATTCCGATACTGATTACCGGGAATGGAAAGCTACTCGAAAAATAAAACATCTGAAAAGAGAGAAATTAGGAAAGAAAAAAGAGATTGGCTGTTATCTGGGCATTGATTCAGGCTCTACGACAACCAAACTATTAATCATGGATGAAGATGAAAATATCGTCTTTACATATTATATATCCAATCAGGGAAATCCATTAAAAAGAGTATTGGAAGGGTTACATGAATTTCATCAAAAAGCGGAAGAGAATGGAGTAACATACCATTTTATCTCATCTGCGTCCACTGGTTATGGGGAAGATTTGGTGAAATCAGCATTAAATCTGGATTATGGAATTGTGGAAACACTGGCGCATCTCACCGGAGCACAGTATGTAGATCCTGAAGTCTCTTTTGTCCTGGATATTGGCGGGCAAGACATCAAATCCATATTCGTACGGGATGGCATTATTTCCAACATTGAATTGAATGAGGCCTGTTCTTCCGGTTGCGGTTCGTTTTTACAGAACTTTGCCTCTTCTATGCATATGCCACTGGAAGAGTTCACTTCCGCTGCCTGTCATTCGCAATATCCAAGGGATTTAGGTTCGCGGTGTACCGTATTCATGAATTCTAAAGTAAAGCAATCCTTACGGGAAAATGCTGAACCGGGAGATATTGCGGCTGGTCTGGCCTATTCGGTGGTAAAGAATTGTCTTTTTAAAGTCCTCAAAATATCCAACCTGAATCAGTTGGGTGAACATATTGTTGTTCAGGGAGGTACATTCAGAAATGATGCAGTCTACCGGGCCTTGGAATTATTATCCGGCAAATCGGTAAGCACCACCGATTATCCCGAACTAATGGGCGCTTTAGGAGCTGCTTTGTATGCCCGGAAAATGCAAAATCAAACAGGTCGGAAAACCCATTTCGCGGATTTGAAAGCATTACCCGATATACACCAAATCGACACCAAAGAACTACAATGTAAAGGATGTACCAATCAATGTGCTGTCTTACGATTCAGATTTGAGAATGGGAACCTGTGTTATGCCGGAAACAAGTGCGAAAAGGTATTTTTCAACAAGGCTACGGCTCCGGCAAAAGGATTCAATGCTTTCGACATGAAAAATGAACTCATTTTCAATAGAGATAATCTGTCAGATTGCGAAACGAAACGAACAACGATTGGTATTCCACGTATATTAAATATGTATGAAAACTATCCGTTCTGGCATACCTTATTTACCGCCTGTGGTTTCCGGGTTGTACTTTCGCCCGAATCCTCTTTTCCCCTGTATCAAAAAGGAGTTGGAAGTATTATGTCGGATAATATCTGTTTTCCGGCAAAATTAGCACACGGACATATCCTTGCCTTGATAGAGAAAAGAGTGGATCGCATATTCTACCCGATTATTCAGAAAGAGGAAAAAGAATTAAAAGCATCGACGAATTCATATAACTGTCCGGTTGTCAGTGGTTATCCGGATGTCATCCGAAGTTCTATGGATCCGTATGAAAAAAACGGTATTCATTTGGATAAGCCCGTAATTTCTTTTTGTAACGATAAACTACTTGAAAAAGCCTGTTTGCACTATTTCTCTTCATTGGGTGTAGATAAAGATGTTTTCCAACACGCATTTGAAAAAGCATTGAAGATAAAAAATGAGGTCAAAAACAGCTTAAGAAATAAACAAAGAGTTCTGCTTGATAAGGCGATTAATAAAAACGAATTGGTATTCATCGTGGCAGGCAGACCTTATCATGCGGACTCTTTGATTCAGCAAAAAGTCGGACAAATCCTCGCCGATCTAGGCATACATGTGTTGACCGACGATGTGTTCAGTCATGACACCGCGTCCGGATTCAGTAAACTTAATATTATCTCCCAGTGGACCTACCCTAACCGGGTGGTTCAGGCAGCTATGGAGGTGGCCAAATTACCGCAGAACGTTCAATTGATACAGCTCAACTCCTTCGGTTGCGGGCCGGATTCCTTCTTTATGGATGAAACGGGTGAAATACTAAAACAGGCCGGTAAAAATCATACGATTATACGTATTGACGAGATTGCCAGTCCGGGTTCTATACGGCTTCGCCTGCGTTCTTTTATTGAATCCCTGAAAACGAAGCATGATCTTCCAGCTTATCCCACCAATAACTTTAAAGGTTATCCGGCAGCATACAGCAAAAAAGATAAAAAGAAAACCATCCTGGTTCCTTGGTTTGCAGATTTCTTTTCGCCTTTTATTCCTGCCATCGGGAATCTTATCGGTTACAAAATGGAGAATCTGCCGCGATCCACGAAAGAATCTGCAGAAAATGGACTAAAATATGGTCATAACGAGGTCTGTTATCCTTCCACACTTGTTTTAGGGGATATCATTACAGGACTGCAATCCGGAAACTATGATTTAGACAATATCGTGGTAATGATTACACAAACCGGCGGGCAATGCCGGGCAACGAACTATATCGCGCAAATTAAAAATGGATTGGAAAGCGCCGGATTCGGCCATATACCTGTCCTGGTAGCCTCCACCGGAGAGGTGTATCAAAACGAACAAAAAGACTTTAAGATTCCGGTATTGAAAATCATCAATATCATTGCCTATGCCCTACTCTATGCGGATGCCATACAACAAATGTATAGCACCTGCATTACGCGTGAGAAGAAAAAGGGAGAGTCCCGGCAAATGTTTGATTTCTACATTGAAAGAGGTGTTGAAGCAGTTGCTAAAAACAGGTATCAAACGCTTTTGAAATTATTGGAACAGGCTATCGCGGATTTCAACCAGATCGCCGTTTATGAACGTAAGTTTACCCGCGTAGGGCTCATTGGCGAGATCTATGTTAAATATAATAACTACGGACAAGCCTATATTACGGACTGGCTACGTGAACGAAACATGGAGGTTGCAACCCCTCCCATTATCGATTTCGTCATGCAGTATTTCGTTAATTCAAAAGTAAATACAAAAAACGGACTGGAAAAGGATACCTTTTTAGGGCGTATATTTAATAAGGTTTCCTGGAATTTTATGCATAAAAGGATCAATCGGGTTGAGAACTATATGAAAAACTTTCGTTTTTATCAACCTGTCGAATCTATTTTCAAAAAAGCCAAATACGCTTCTGAAATACTTGATTTATCAAATCAGTTCGGAGAAGGATGGACAATTGCCGGAGAGGTAGCCTCGTACGCACGCCAGGGCATCAAACGGGTGGTCTGCATCCAACCTTTTGGATGTATCGCCAATCACGTGGTAGCCAAAGGAATAGAAAAGCGATTGAAGAAATTCTATCCGGACATGAACATCCTGTATTTAGATGTAGACGGCGGCATGGCAGAAGTAAACCTGCAAAACAGGCTGCATTTCCTGATCAGTTAGTTCGGGAAGGAAGCTATTCACTTCGCAAGGATTCTATCGGGTTGCGTCTGGCAGCCTGTAATACCTGTATGAATATAGTTCCAACTGTAATTAGGAATACAGTAAGCGGAACAACCAGATAAACCCACCACCCGGCATCTGTACGATAGACATATTGCTGCATCCATGACTTCATTGTAAGTGCAGCAACAGGCAACGCAAAACAAGCTGCAACAGCCGTCAGAAGACCAAAGCCCTTTACAAAAAGAAGGAATATATCCTGCACATTCGCTCCGTTTATTTTACGTAAAGCGATCTCTTTTGTACGTTTTTCCAACATAAAAGAGATAATACCTAAGATTCCCATACATATAAGTACGATTGAAAGGAAAGAAAAGACACTTAATAACCTTTCCAAACGTACTTCTTTATGATACAGCTGTTCATAAACTGTGTCTAATGATTTTATTGAAAAAGGATGATCTTCTCCATAGCTTCCTTTGCGATGGAGATTGTATTGTTCTTCAATGAAAGCAAATGTGTCCGCCTTCTTTTCCGGCCGGATTTTAATATACATTTTGGATATTGATTCCGGGTTGTAATTAATGATAAGAGGTAACATCCCTTCCTGCATGGGTTTAAACATAAAGTCTTTAACTACACCTATTATCACTCCATCCCGCTTCGTTTTTCCATCGCCAAAAGGAGCATACGTTATCGTAGTAGCAATAGGATTTTCCATATTCAAAAGCCGGGCAAATGTTTCATTTATAACGATGGAATAGGAGTTTTCGTTCGTAAATTGCCACCAGGTATATCCCGGCTGAATATACTCACCTGTTACCATTTCCAACCCGAACGTAGAGGCAAACCGGTAGTCGCAACTGAGCATAGCAAAAGTAATTTCTGTTTCGGCTTCACTACTGCCCGCCCACTGTACTCCGCTATACCCCCACTCTACGTTGAAAGGAGGAGCGCTTGCTATGGTGGAGTTGATAATGTATGGATGTTGCTCCAGTGTTTGTTGATACGCTTCCGATTCATACCATAACATTGTGTGCAACTCATAAATATTGGAACGATCAAAACCAAGGTCTTTGGTAAATATGTAATTCATTTGCCGAAAAACAATAACTGTACAAACCAGTATACCGATAGCCAACATAAGCTGAACAGTGATCAAAGCCTTTCTTAACCCCTCTTTTGAGCCCGTTCCTGTTCCTCCTTTCAATGCCGAAGTGGTATTGAATGAAGACAAATAGAACGCAGCATAGCCTCCAGATAACAAAGAGGTTATAATGCAGATGATAAACGCCAGACTAATTGCTATTATATCTAAGACAAACGAAAAATCATTCCCCATAATATCACTGAATATAGGGGTAAGCAACCAGGCTACAGCTATGGCTAGAAAAACAGAAACAAGAGTAATAATAAACGATTCGGCGAGAAAACGAACAACAAGTTGCTGACGGTCTGAACCGGCCATCTTCCTTACCCCTACCTCTTTGCTTCTGCTTAAAGCACGTGCTGTTGAGGTATTGATATAATTAATGATTGCAAGGAAAAGAATAAGGAACGCGATGAGGGAGAAAATCCGAACCTGCTTATAATCGCCGTAATAGACGTTATTCATCATGAGTTCCTGTGTTGTGGCATCTGTGTATAAATGAATATCTTTTAATGGCATGAACTCGTACGTACGTTTTGCTTCACGAACTTTACTTAATAATTCGGACATTTTCTCCAGTTGTTTCTGACTAATGTAAGTGTTTGTTTCGGTTAATTTGTAATTCGATTTAGCAAGGATAAAATGGACACCTCCTCTTCTCTCATGTCTGTTATAATCCGTATCAACCCTTAATAATTCAAATTGAATATGGGAATTACGAGGAACTGCCAACACCCCATCAATGATAATTTCATCAGCGTACAAAGTAAACGTTTTCCCGACGGCATTAATCGCACTTCCAAAATAACGAATCGCAACATCTTCACTAATATAGCGGGCCGAAGTGGTCATATTAGGAGAATATGTGCTCCCGGCAATACATTCTAACGGAAATAAGGTGAAAAATTCCGGTAGCACAGAGGCTACAGTAGCATGTATTTTATTGTCCGCATTAAGCTTGAAAGATAGATTTTCAAAATATACAGACGTTGCTTCTTCTATAAAGGGGTAATCCGCTTTTATATCCCTGTCGATCGTCGGACGGATAGAGATATGTTTTGCTATTTGATCAGAGCGAACCTCTCTATCGAGTACCATATAAATACGATCGGCATTCGGATGTTGGTCTTCGAAACTTCGTTCATAGCGAATCCAGAAAAAAAGCAGAAAAAAACAAGAAAACGCGATAGTAAGTCCGGTTATATTAATTAATGTATAGGTCTTATCCTTAAAGATTGACCGGATTGCTATTTTGAGGTACTGTAGTAACATAGGATGGTTATTTTATGGATATATACATTTCTTTAAACAGCTTTCCAATATACGAATTATTCGTAACGGTTGTTCATTTTATGAATAAAAATTACAATTCTTAAAAAAATCATGAGAAAAAATCTGGAATACAGTAAAATAGATAAAAACTTCACTTTTCCATCTATTTATCCAAATACGCTAAAAACATAGAGATGTGCGAGTCCCCGATCACTTCTACAAAAGCCATGATTTAGTTCCTTGATCAGCTTTTATTTAGCAGATTGATAGGCAGGTTCGATTAGCGGAATATTTAAAATACATTTTGTAACCCAATCTCCTGTTTTGCTAACATAAATTCGGTTTTTTGCCATTTCTTTTGACGCGTACTTTTGTAAAAACTAACGAAAAACAGTTGAAAAT
>JAJDIA010000054.1 GCA_030266465.1 Parabacteroides sp. OttesenSCG-928-G21
CGGTGGAATGGGGAAAAGGGCGTATCTTCCATACCATGCTGGGACATGCCGGACCGACGGCGGAAGAGTCGCCGGCGATGCAGTGTGTAGGTTTCCAGACGACCTTGTTGCGCGGCGCGGAATGGGCGGCGACAGGCAAGGTGACGCAGGAGGTGCCGGATGATTTCCCGACAGAGACACAGTTCTCGCTGCGGCCGGATTATGGTTCGCGGTAGGAGAGAGAGCCGTCGGACAGTGTAAACCCTTCGTCGTTATCGCAGAGGAGGCGGATGGCCTCGATGCACTTCTCTTCCGGGAAGGGCAGGGTGTCGGTGATTGCCTTCACGGAGGCGGGGTTGTTGGTTTGGAGGAGGTCGGTGAGTGCTTCTTTGATAGCGTTGAATTCAGTAGTTGTGAGGCCTTTGTTCTTACGGGCGATGCAGATGTCGCATACGCCGCAGTCTGTCGTGCTTTTTTCTCCGAAGTAGGCGAGTAGGATTCGGCTGCGGCAGTAGTTCGTTTCGTTGATATAATCCAAGACCTTCTCCGTACGCTTTTCGCTCTTTGCTTTGCGTTCCTCGTAAGCCGAACGGGGGATGGCGAGGTGTTTCATATCTTCCCGCGTCTGGGTATAGACGATGAATGGCGTCCGCTTGTGCGGAATATAGTTGACGACACGGTATTTGGACAGGCCCATGAGGCAGTCGTATATCTCCTGTTGGGAGTAGCCGCTGCGGGAGGCGATGAGGGCTTCGTTTATGTAGACGTATCCGGCGAATAGTCCGGTGTAGGAGCGGAGTAGTGTTTGTATGATCGCGTCGTTCTTTTTATCCTGCTGTAGCTGGTAATACAGGTCGTCCCGGCTGACATTGAAGCAGATGCGGGAGGCGTTGTCGATCTCTTCCGTGTATTCGATGTAACCGGCCAGTTCGAGTATCTTCAGCGCGTGATGCGTCGGTAAAATCGGGAATCTGAAGGACTGGCAGAAGTCGGCCAGTGAAAATTCATGAACCGTATCCAATCCGAAGCCGACGGCGATCTGGTAGTAATTCCCTAAGGCTTCGTACACGCGGTAGATGAAGTCTTTTTCGGGGTATTCGTCGGTCAGCCGCTTTTTGAGCTTGGCATTATCTATTCCTGCGCATAATGCGATGGCGTAGGCTTTCTCGCCGTCTCTGCCGGCACGTCCGGCTTCCTGGAAATATTCCTCCAGAGATCCCGGCATGTCGATGTGGATGACTAAGCGTACGTTTGGTTTATCTATGCCCATGCCAAAGGCGTTGGTGGCCACGATCACACGGGTTTCGTCGTTTTTCCATCGGTTTTGCCGGATGGTCTTTTCTTCCCGGTTTAATCCTGCGTGGAAAAAGTCGGCGGAGATGCCGGCTTGTTGTAGCGTTGTGGCGATCTCCTTAGTGCGTTGGCGACTGCGGACATAGACGATGGTGCAACCTTGCATTCGTTGTAAGATATAGACTAAAGTGTCGATTTTATCGTCGGTTTTGCGAATGGAATAGGAGAGGTTGGAGCGAAGAAAGCTTGTTTTGAAGACGTTCTTTTCCGGGAAAAGGAGCTTCTCCTGGATGTCGTTAACGACGTCGGGGGTAGCCGTAGCGGTAAGCGCTAAAACAGGCACTCCCGGCAGCTTGCTTCTAATCTCGGCAATTTGTAGATAGGAGGGGCGGAAGTCATATCCCCATTGTGAAATACAGTGGCTTTCGTCAACAACAAGCATGCTTATTGTCATGGCCTGGAGTTTGGATTGGAATATCTCTGTACTCAACCGTTCGGGAGAGACATACAGGAATTTGTAATCCCCGAAGATACAATTCTCAAGCTGTGTGATGATTTCATGCCGACTCATACCGGTATAGACGGCACAGGCTTTAATACCCAGACGACGCAGGTTGTCGACCTGGTCTTTCATCAGCGCAATCAACGGGGTGACAACGAGGCAAACGCCCTCTTTCGCCATAGCGGGTACCTGGAATGTAATTGATTTCCCGCCGCCCGTAGGCATTAAGCCTAACGTATCTTTCCCTGCACTGACAGAGTGGATAATATCTTCCTGTAGCGGTCGGAATGTTTTATATCCCCAATATTTTTCCAGTATTTCATGGTAGATGTCCACCAGGGTATATTTAGTCGGTTTCCGGTTTGATATCTTTTATCATTAGCTGCGTAGAAGTATTGCCGTTATAGGTGTTTTCTTCTACGGTATAACAGATATTGAAAGGTTTCATCAGTTTGATATGGTCATTGAACTGACGCATACCAAAAGCGATGGCGTGCATGGGTGTGGTCGAGGTGTTATCAATGATCTCTAATTTGATATGTTCCTGTTCTTTACCCACCAGCTTGCTTGTCCCGAAATCCTTCACGTTTTGTGTGCAAAAGACAGGCTTTTGGTTATCGGGACCAAACGGATTCATCTTTTTCAGTTCGTTGACAAAGCGTGGTGTGATATCCTTGAAATCCAGTAGCGCGTCAATTTCCGTTTGCGGAACCATTTGCTCCGGGATAATGTCATTGGCCGCCAATTCCATAAAGCGCTCAATGAATGTTTCCAGATTTTCTTCCCGCAAAGAGAGGCCTGCCGCATAGGTGTGTCCACCAAAGTTCTCAAGCAGGTCACGGCAACTTTCTATCGCTCTGTATATATCGAAACCGGGGATCGATCGTGCGGAACCGGTGATTAATTCGGAAGATTTGGTCAAAACAATGGCCGGGCGGTAGTATTTTTCGGTCAACCGTGAGGCAACGATACCAATCACTCCTTTATGCCAGTCTTTGTTGTAGACAACGATGGCTTTCCGGTCTTCCATATTCTCGAATTCATCGATGATGGCGTTTGCCTCTTCGGTGATTTTCTTGTCCAATTCCCGGCGTTCGTCGTTGTACTGGTTGATGTTTTCACTCTTCTCTTTGGCGCTGATGCTGTCTTTGGCAAGTAATAATTCCACGGCTTCCTTTCCATTCATCATTCGTCCGGAGGCATTGATACGGGGACCGATTTTGAAAACAATATCACTGATCGTAATATCTTTCCCGGTTAATCCGCAGATATCAATGATGCCTTTTAATCCGAGGCTTGGATTGCTGTTTAGCTGTTTGAGCCCGAAATGTGCTAAAATCCTGTTTTCACCGGTGATTGGAACGATGTCGGAGGCAATACTGACGGCAACAAATTCCAATAACTTCTCCAGACTGGAAAAGGGCAAGCCGTTACTTTTAGCAAAAGCCTGCATCAACTTGAAGCCGACACCGCATCCGGAAAGGTGTTCGTAAGGGTAAACAGAGTCGGTCCGTTTCGCGTCTAATACGGCAACGGCAGCCGGTAGCCGGTCGTCCGGCATATGGTGATCACAGATAATAAAGTCTATTCCCTTCTCTTTTGCGTATTCGATTTTCTCAATCGCTTTAATACCGCAGTCAAGAGAAATAATCAAGGAAACATCATTTTCTTTCGCGTAATCAATTCCTTTGTAGGAGATACCATATCCCTCGTCGTAGCGATCCGGAATGTAGAAATCCAGTGTGGAAGAATAAGGTTGTAAATATTTGTAGACAAGTGCCACGGCTGTAGTGCCGTCCACATCATAGTCCCCGTAAACCAGAATTTTCTCTTTATTTCCCAACGCCTTATTCAGCCTTTTCACCGCTTTTTCCATATCGGGCATGAGATACGGATCATGAAGACTATTCAGACTTGGTTTAAAGAATTGCCGGGCTTCGTCTTTGGAGGTAATTCCTCGTTGTACCAGAAGCTGGGCAATGACTGGACTTACCCCTAATTGGGCTACCAGCTCGTCTCTTTCATGTAATTCTGTTTTTGTTGGGGTTCGTAGCTTCCATTTGTTGTCCATTATATGTTATTTTTTCTTTTTTTCCGCTCATAGAAATGATACTCAAAAGTTTGAGTTATTTTGAGTTTATTTCAAACCGTAAAGTTAATCAATATAAATGGGATTATTGCAAATAGTTATTGAAAATCGTTGGATGAAACGTTTAAAATCTTTTAATAAAATAGAATATTCATTTGATCTTCATTGAATAGAGAATCTTGTTCATTATCAATGAAGTAAAGTTGTTAATGGATATATCCCGAACACACAAGCAGATATCATGGCTTTATTGGATTGGAGAAAAGATTTCAGAAAATATATTTTGTCAAAGAAACAGTCGTTTTCGTGACATATTTTCTAAAAAACGGATTTTTCGCTAACGCGTACTTTTGATAAAATCGACAAAATACAGTAAAAAATGCCCTTTTTTGCCCTGTCGAGAGCACAAAATCGCCCTTTTTCGGTCGATTCATTGCAATGATTTTCTGAAAACATAGCGGTGAAATTCCAAAATCATTGTGATGATTTCCGAAATTCATGCTGATGATTTCGGGAAAAGCGGCGAAAAAATAATGAAAAGGGAAGAAAAACCGACGAAATCATCGAATTTTTCCTCTTTTTTCATCAATAATCCGGGATGAGAATGATTTGACGGTTTGCGCACTCAATCTAACGGAACAGTGACAACATTGAAAAATCATGGCAATGATTTTCGTCGGGCATTTCATTTTGTCAGCGGATCGGTGGTTTTTCTGACATCCGGTGTTTGCTTAACTCCAAATGCAGGCGTTTTTTCGGAGCGAGGGTTGGGTTTGCTCCGTACAGCGCATTCCGGGAGGGGCTGAAATGACAATATGGTAGTTGATATGTGGTTTTTGACATTTTGTAAAAAATAAAAGTAGCTTTGTAGCGTTTATTTTATTATCTGATGAATCCTTTGTATTTTTGCCTTTCTGAAATGTGTATTTATGTCGGAAGATATTAAAAAGGCTTGTGAAGTTCTTCGCTCAGGAGGCTTGATTCTTTACCCTACAGATACCATCTGGGGAATTGGTTGCGATGCAACGAATGAAGAGGCTGTGCAAAGGGTTTACAATCTGAAAAAGAGAGCGGATCAAAAAGCGATGTTGATTTTGTTGGACAGTACCGCGAAGTTGGAAACATATGCTTCTGACATTCCGGATGTGGCCTGGGATTTGATAGATCTGTCCGATAAACCCCTGACGGTAATCTTTTCTCATGCCAGGAATATTGCGCCAAATCTTATCGCAGATGATGGGAGTATAGGTATCCGGGTTACTCAGGAGGACTTTTCCCGTAAATTGTGTGAACGCTTTCGTAAACCGGTGGTCTCTACCTCTGCAAACATTAGTGGCCAACCTTCTCCGGCTAATTTTTTGCAAATCTCCGATGAAATAAAAGATGGTGTGGACTATATCGTTCAGTACCGACAAAAAGATAATAACGAATCACAGCCCTCTTCGATCATTAAGTTGGGAGATGGTGGTATTGTTCAGATAATCAGATAAGAATGAACCGAAATACCCAAAGGTGGAAATATATAATCTCTGATTTTCTGGCAGCTTCTGTTGCCTGGTTATTGTTAAACTGGCTACGTTATGAAGAACTGGCTATTTATGAAGGTTTTGATACTTTAGGGGAATACTTGTCTTTTCACCAGGTATGGAAAGGACAATTGTTTGTGCCTTTTTTCTGGTTAATCCTTTATTATTTTTCCGGCTATTATAATAAGCCTTTCGGAAAGTCCAGGTTGACCGAACTTTTCTCGACGCTGGTTACCGTGCTTATTGGTGTGATCCTGTTGTTCTTTACAATCATACTGAATGACTTACCTCGCTCTTATGAAATCTATTACGAACTCTTTTTCGCGTTGTTCGGTTTACAGTTTGTGCTGACCTATATTCCGCGACTGCTACTTACATTAGAAGGAATTCGAAAGATAAAGAAACGGGAATGGGCCTTGGAGGTGTTGGTTATTGGTACAGGTAAAAAGGCATTCGGGATTGCTGAAAGTTTATATTCGCTGGGTTATACGGTCGTCGGTTTTATTGACGATGAAATGGGGGATTTTGCCTGTGTCGAAAAAGAAAAAATACGGGGTCGGTTGTCGGATTTGTCTGCTATCATGAAGGAGATCCATGTAGATGAATTGATTCTTGCTCCGGAGGTGAAAAACAATGAACATTTCTTGTCTATCGTCTATTCACTTTATGTGTATAACCTGCCGATCAAGGTTATAGCGGATGATGCCAGTGGTTTGTCCCGTGTTAATATCAAAGCTATACAAGGGGTACCGTTGACGGACCTGACTGAAAATAACCTGTCGGAATCGGAGCGGAATATCAAATTCGTATTTGATAAGGTCATTTCTGCTATTATGCTTGTCCTGTTGTCTCCTTTATTTATATATATCGCTTTTCGCGTGAAAAAAGATTCTACGGGTCCTGTGTTTTTTAAGCAGGAAAGAATCGGATATCTGGGAAAACCATTTACGATCTATAAGTTTCGGACTATGTACACCGGTGCAGAAGGAGAGGGGCCGCTGCTTTCAACGGTTAATGATAAGCGCATTACTCCTTTTGGACAGATTATGCGTAAATACCGGTTGGATGAATTGCCGCAGTTCTGGAATGTTCTAAAAGGGGATATGGCATTGGTCGGTCCGCGCCCGGAACAGAAGTATTTTATCGATTTGATCGTTAAAAAGGCGCCTTATTATTATTTATTACATAATGTTCGTCCGGGAATAACTTCATTGGGGATGGTAAAATATGGTTATGCCGCCAATGTGGAGCAAATGATTGAACGATTACACTATGATATTCTTTATTATGAAAATATGTCGTTAATTTTGGACACGACAATTCTTATTTACACAATAAAAACAGTAATTACCGGAAAGGGTATTTGAAATGGCAGAAGATAGTTTATTTTACAGGTTTTTGTTATGGCGTGATCGTCATATAAAGGAGAAGCATTTTATCCTTTTCATTAGTTTTTTAGTCGGGCTTTGTACGGCTGCTGCGGCAATAGTATTAAAACAGTCTATTCATTTTATACAACAATTGCTGACCGGTAATTTTGATGCGGACAGTGTGAATTTCCTCTATTTGCTGTATCCTGTTGTTGGTATTTTGTTGGCCGGACTATTTGTGAAATATATTGTCCGCGACGATATCAGCCATGGTGTGACAAAAATTCTTTATGCCATATCCCAACGAAAAAGCCGAATTAAACCGCATAATACCTGGAGTTCGTTAGTAGCCAGTGCCGTGACCATTGGTTTCGGTGGATCGGTAGGGGCAGAGGCTCCTATTGTATTGACCGGAGCTGCTATAGGATCTAACTTAGGACGTATGTTCCGAATGGAGCAAAAGACGTTGATGCTATTGGTCGGTTGTGGTGCCGCCGGTGCGATTGCCGGGATTTTTAAGGCGCCTATTGCAGGATTGGTATTTGTTATTGAGGTTTTATTGCTTGACCTGACGATGACATCGGTCCTTCCTTTGTTGATTTCTTCTGTTACGGCCGCTACAGTTTCTTATGTTTTCACCGGAACGGAAGCTATGTTTAAGTTTTCCCAGACGGAAGTATTTGAAATGGCGCGTATTCCGTATGTCTTGTTATTGGGTATTTTCTGCGGATTGCTTTCACTTTACTTCACCCGGGTGATGAATAAAGTGGAAGGGCGGTTCCGGCAACTGAATACCTATTGGAAAAAATTTATTGTCGGAGGGGTTGTTCTTAGTGTCTTGATTTTTCTTTTTCCGCCCTTATACGGTGAGGGATATGATACCATTGGCTCTTTATTGAACGGACAGTTTACCCATATCATGGAAAAGAGCCCTTTTTACAGCCTGTCTGATTCTTATTGGGGTATTGTTATTTTTCTTGGATTAATATTATTGACCAAGGTTTTTGCTTCCAGTTCTACCAATGCCGGTGGTGGTTGCGGGGGGATTTTTGCTCCAAGTCTTTTCTTAGGTTGTATTGCCGGATTCGTATTTGCTCATGTCTCCAATTACTTTGAACTGACAAGGTATCTTCCAGAGAAGAATTTTGCTTTGTTGGGAATGGCCGGTGTTATGTCTGCGGTTATGCATGCGCCGTTGACCGGAGTCTTTCTTATTGCCGAATTAACCGGTGGATACGATCTTTTTCTTCCGTTGATGATTGTTTCTACGGGCTCATATATCACAATATTAATGTTTGAACCGCATAGTATTTACTCTATGCGATTGGCACAAAAAGGAGAGCTGTTAACCCACCATAAAGATCGCGCCGTATTAACCCTTCTGGATAAAGAGAGTGTTATTGAACGTGATTTTCAGACGGTTTTACCGGAAATGTCATTAGGTGATATGGTGAAGGTGATCGCAAAAAGTAGCCGGAATATGTTCCCGGTTGTTGACGAAAAAGGTGTTTTATTAGGAATTGTATTATTGGATAATATCCGGAATATTATGTTCCGTCCGGAGTTGTATAATCGCTTTTATGTGAAGAAGTTTATGGTGTCGGCCCCGGTAAAAATCCGGATAGATATGCCGATGGAGCAGATTATGAAAGCTTTTGATGATACAAAAGCCTGGAATTTGCCGGTTATCGATGAAACCGGACATTATCTGGGATTTATG
Source organism: Parabacteroides sp. OttesenSCG-928-G21 (assembly GCA_030266465.1). Taxonomy (GTDB): domain Bacteria; phylum Bacteroidota; class Bacteroidia; order Bacteroidales; family Tannerellaceae; genus JAJDIA01. The sequence continues at coordinate 8,480 of JAJDIA010000054.1, forward strand.
TCGAAATCAAAAATATTTAATTCTTATCGTGAGGTGTTAGTAGAAAACTTTTCAGCCGAGTAATTGCATGATGGAAAAAAAGGATATACGTATTGTTTTTATGGGTACTCCGGAATTTGCCGTGGAGAGTTTACGTGCTTTGGTGAACGGAGGTTATAATGTGGTGGGGGTAGTTACTATGCCGGATAAACCAATGGGACGCCATGGAAGTGTGCTTCAGTCCAGTGCCGTTAAACAATATGCGGAATCAGTAGGATTACCAATCCTTCAGCCAGAAAAATTGAAAGACGAATCTTTTTTGGAGGATTTGCGGGCCTGGAAGGCTGATCTGCAAATCGTAGTTGCTTTCCGTATGCTCCCGGAAGTTGTTTGGGGGATGCCTGCGTATGGGACATTTAATTTGCATGCCTCACTATTACCGCAATATCGTGGTGCTGCTCCTATAAACTGGGCGGTTATTAATGGCGAGAAAGAGACCGGAGTGACTACCTTTATTCTGACTCATGGGATGGATACCGGTAAAATTATAAAGCAACGTAAGATCGCTATTCATGAAAGCGACAATGTCGGCGTGGTACATGATAAGCTTATGCATATCGGAGCTGAATTAGTTACGGAAACGGTCGATTTGATCCGGGAAAACCGGGTAAATGCACTATCTCAGGATCTTTTATCTGAAAATATAGAGTTGCATCCCGCTCCTAAGCTTTTTAAAGAAACCTGCCGGATTAACTGGGAACAGTCGGCTATTGATATCTATAACTTTATCCGTGGCTTATCTCCATACCCGGCGGCCTGGACTAATCTGATTGATGCGAAAGGGGATGCGTTTGTGTTAAAAATTTATCAAACGGAGAAGCTCTTGACCCCTCATACACATCAAAAAGGTTCGATTTTATCGGATAATAAGTCTTTTATAGATATTGCAGTCAGGGATGGTTATGTGCGTTTACTTTCTATACAGTTGGCAGGAAAGAAGCAAATGGATGTATCTTCTTTTCTGAATGGCTTTAAAGATATTACTTCGTATCGGGTAATGGAATGAGTAGCACTCGGAAAATCGTATATATTATTATAGGTACTGTTTGTCTTGTCTTAGGAACCATAGGTGTGTTTTTGCCGTTATTGCCGACCACTCCTTTTTGGCTGCTTACCTGCTGGTTTTATATTCGTAGTTCCGAGAAACTGTATAATCGCGTGATGAGGAATCCTTATTTTGGGAATTACATCCGGGCTTATATGGTTGATAAATCAATACCGCTTCGGGGAAAGATTCTGAGTCTGACGCTGATGTGGGCATCCATACTACTTTCTTGTATTTTCTTAGTGCATATTGTGTGGGTACGTGTACTTCTTTTGGCTATTAGCATTGGAGTTAGTATACACATCCTCTCTTTTCCTACACGAAAGGAAAAATAAAAAGCGTTGAAAATTTTTCAACGCTTTTTATTTTGTGACCGCGACAGGATTCAAACCTGTAACCGTCTGATCCGTAGTCAGATACTCTATTCAGTTGAGCTACGCGGCCATTTTCTTATGATTTCGTGTGCAAAGATAGTCGTTTCTTTTTAGTAGACAAAAAAAAACAATATTTTTTAGCCCGGCAACTTCAATTCTTTAAAGACTTAGTTTAGCATTTTTGAATTAAAAATCAGATAACCAATGTTTAAACCGAAATTGAAATTGTGTTTAGGATAGCTATATCCGTTGCTATATAAGCTGATTGAGATAAAAGGTAATTGCAGGACCAATGCCATTTCGCCCATATAATCAAAATGATTCATGAATTTACCATAGTATGGGCGTTCATCCGTACCGCGTCTGATTTCATAAAAAGGCACAAACGCATAAAACTCTCCCCGCAGGTGCAATACCCGGTTTATTTTCCAAACAGGTATAAAGCCTCCGGCTACATATTGATTTGCCCGGAATGCTTCATTGAACACTATCGAACTGTGTGGTGTTGGGGTAAATGACGGCGCTTGGAGAATGGAAGCCGTATAATTATTCATCAGGTTTTTACTCGATATAACCATTTCAGTCAGATAACCCATACTAAAGTTAGGATTGAATGATTGGTATTTGAGCCATTTCCCTTTTATTTTAAGCCAGGAATGTTTTTCTTTTCGTATAGGAGGCAGTTCTGATGCCGTAGAAGGGATATAATCCTCTTTCCCGTAGATATATTGGGCGGTAAGGAAGCGATGTTTCCCGGCAGTGGGGTATTGCTTATCGTTAAGCGAATAATGCTCGATACCCAGAGAACCTACCCAAAAGTGATAAGTGCTCTCATCAAATGTGGCATTCGGTAAAGAAACACCGGTGTTTTGCAAATAGCTGTCAGACAGTTTTCCGTAAGTAATTCCGCTTTCCGCCTTGGCATGGTTAAGGAAAGGAAGACCAAACTTTAGCCTCATGTATAATTCCTTTTGTTTGATAAACGCCGGAACAACATCTTCATAGAAAAAAGATTGGTTTTCAGAATAGCGTTTGTCGGAATAGATAGCTGTCAGATTCAGGTACATCGGAATCCTTGTTTGCAGGTAAGTACGCATATCAAATGAGACTCCATTGAATGAGTTACCCACCTGAAATCCTCCGTGAAAATCAGATGCTAACTGTCCTAAACGCTGGTATTTCAACCCGAGATAGAGTTGATTGGCCTGATGGGAGGAGACATTACCCCCAAAGCCTACCTCCACTTCGTCTTTCATCGTTACGTCCAGATAGAGGTCGAACTTCTTTTCAGTAGGATTATAAAGGGCACTGGGCACAATTTCTTTAATTTTAGAGTAGGTCAACATTTTAAAATAAGCACGCCGGAATTCCTCCATGGAAAACTCCTGATTGATGTCGCTATGCAATTGGGCCTCAATGTATTTTTGTTGACTTTCCGTTACTCCGGTCACATAAATATTCTTGAATATAAGCGGAGGCAGGCTTTCTTTATATGCCTTTCTTCGGGCGGCAATTTCTTCGGGTGTGACTCTTCTGGGTACACGTAGCTTCAGGGAATCGATTAATTCCAGAGTACGGTTATAACCGATATCCATGAGCTCCTGCCCTTTATGAAAGTCTAACAATGTTACTGTCGGAAAACTGAAATGTATCATCATTCCGTCTGATTCGTCAACCACATAATCGGTTTTCTGCATAATCATGGTTTCCAGTTGACTATACAGGTTTTCCGAGGGTTTTACACCGGCACTACCAACAACCGCCGAACCAAAAATAAAATCGGGTTGGAAGGCCTCTTTCATCGGATCTACAGGGAAGTTATCATAAATACCTCCATCAAACAGGGGTACACTGTCTCGCCAGATAGCTTGAAAAACAAAGGGGAAACTCATCGATGCACGAACAGCGTTTCCTAAATCACCATTATGAAATACGATGGCTTTTTTCTGGTAAATATCAGAAGCCACACATCGAAAAGGAACAAAAAGATTGTCGAAGTTCCATTCGGCTTTCGCTGTTGCCTGTGCAAAAAGTCCCATAAACGCCTGATTCATCTGAATAGGATTGATAAGGCTTTGCGGAAGGAAGTTGGCACGGATTTGCATAGAATCGCCCAATGCGATAGAGAAATGAGAGAACTCCGGAGTAGGGTCGGCTTCACGGAAATAATAATTATACTCTTCTTCAACAGTACCGGTCTGCCAGTAACCAAACTCTTCCGACATAATCAGTTCCAGCATTTCATCAGGGCTGTATCCCATCGCATAAAGGCTTCCTATGATGGCACCGATAGATGTCCCCGTCACGTAATCTATAGGAATACCATTCTCTTCAAGTGCTTTGATAACCCCGATATGGGCCGCTCCTTTAGCACCACCGCCGCTCATCACCAACCCGACTTTTTGCGAATGTGCAGTTGATGCACAAAAGACTAACAGTAGGATACAGACTATATACTTCTTCATGTGGATAATGCTTTCAGAACAAAAATAACAGATTAATACATACAAACGGTTTTATTTTCCGAAAAAACCTTTAGAAGGGTCTGTGAAAAGTCAGAAATATAATTCTATTTCATTTTTTATGTTGAACCATTTCATCAGTTTTAGAAGAATATTATTGCTCATCAGGTTGAAATTGTCTCCATATAAATTGTCAGCAAAAAGCTTATTTTCGTGACATATTTTAAAAAT
>JAJDIA010000055.1 GCA_030266465.1 Parabacteroides sp. OttesenSCG-928-G21
GCGGAGCGTTAAAATGAAGGCGTAAACTAAAACAAGCCTTCATCCGCTTGCGCCATTCTGCTTAGAATATAAAAAGTAGAATCATTCATCTTTTTCGTCTTTTTTATCCTTGTCTTTGGGCTTTGGGTGCTTCTTTTCAAAATCCTGATAGGTTTGGAAATCCATATGAGAACGCACAAACTCCCGTACATCAGAAGTCCGATAGTAGGTCTTGTGGGCTATCATAAAAAAGGGTAGCTTTTTACTGCTTCGGTATCGTTGGAGTGTCCTGTATGATACTTTTAAGAGAAATGCCAAATCTTGGTTATCGAGTAGTGTCTCGTCTTCGGCAAATACTTCTTTGGTGTTGATGAGCGATTTAAGGTCTTGACCTATATCGTTCAACTTCTTGGATAGCTTATCCATCCACTTTTCAAAATCTTCGTTATTGATATACATGATTTACTTCGTTTTACAAATTAATACTACTTATTTTCAATGCATTGACGAAGCAAAGGACGGAAGAACGGGGAAGCAGAAAAAGGGGAGTAGTTAACTACTCCCCCGAAAGTTTCTCGCAACAGCCTTGTATTTAATGGGTTGCAAAACGGTTATTTTTCATCTTGTCAATTCTTACCCTCTTTATCCTTTCGGATTATGAGATTTCGCAGGAAGTCAAGGGCTTTCGTGCGATTGAATGGTTTACGGTCGAAAACTTTTTCCTGTTGGTCGTAGATACTGCCGAAACTACAATTAAATATCTTTTCAAAAGCATCTGCAATTTGGTTCAGGTGTGCAGGTTTTCCATTCCGTTGGAACACTTTTTTTGAGAAGAAAAGGGCTATTACAATCTCTCCTAAAGCAACAATCCCCAAGTCTTTCGACTTAGGGAGAATATACAGGTCGGATTGAAATGCTGGTTGATTGGACTGGCTGAACTGTTCGGGATAGCGAATTCTAAGATTCAGCAGTTCCCGTTCAGAATTGACAATAGCTAAAGCCTTTTGGAGATAAGCAAATTTCAGGGCATTTTTCCCCCTTCTCGTATCGATAAAGTGATTTCAGGAATGCTAACTCAACACGAGTCGTATTCAGCATCCGAAAGATTTCAGAGTAGTTTTGTTCGGATTGACTGACTGTTCTTAGCTGTTCCATAAAGTTTCCATAGGCACTTTGCATTTCTTCGTTTGTGACTTGTGAGGGTTCAGCTAATAGGCTGAACAATCTCAATTTAAATAATTCATTCATAGGCATAAATTTAAAAATAGTTAATAATGAGAATTATATCCAAAACCTAAGTTTTGTGTACTATTATTTTATTGCCATGAAATGTTTATATTATCCTTAAAAAGTTATCGAAGCATATATGCCCCAATTTTCATTATTAATTATAGCGGGGGAAATAACTAAATTATGCTTCTTGGCAAACGGGCGGGTGAAAATATAAGTGCTACCTATACCAATTGCTGCACCTGCCAGCACATCCCATGTATCATGCCTTTTGGCATAAACACGCCCCCATGCTACATATCCCGAAACTAAATATGCAGGGATACTGTATTTCCACCCATACCTTTGTGCTATAAAAGATGCACCTTGAAAAGCCATTGCCGTATGATTAGATGGAAAAGAGTGGTTATCACTGCCATCAGGGCGTTGTTTTTTAATCGTGTATTTAAGTAAATACGAGGTTGCTATACTTGTTGCTCCTGCAAAAACCAATTGTTTTGTTCCCTTGTAATCTTCAAGAATGAGAGTTGTAATAAAACCGGCAACTGGAGGTGCAAACATTAATATGTCTGTTGAGGTTTTAACCGCATCGCGGGATTGTGCTTTTATCCCACAATTCATTAAACATATACATGTTACAAGTAAAAGGATTTTCTGTTTCATATTATTTCTAAATTATTTCCTGTTAGCATGAATATTAAAGGGCACTTCCGTGCGATAATTTATATATTGCGTAACCGAGTAGTACAGCATAACAAATGCAGAACCAAGCAATAAACCGCCAATAATATCAGTAAACCAATGAACTCCCGAAATCAAACGTCCGATGATTGTCACGGCGATAATCAAGATTGAGACTATGTCGGCTATTGTTCGTACTACCTTATTTTTCAACAAAGAATGAAACTGTATTATCGCGGTTGCCATAATACACAGCACTATCATTGTATGGGAAGACGGGAATGACGCTTCTAATGATTTATGAATGATAATCGGTCTATAATTTACAATACAGACTTCAAAAAACACATAGGAAGCAATTACAATCAAATAAAACACACCTAACGTTATAATACCGGTGTCTACACGCTTTATGCTTTTCCTTTTAATCAGTTGAACCAACCCTAATACGGAAAAGCCGACAGCAACTAATATGGCGATAATGCCAATCCAGTCTGTAATATTATACCAAAGCAAGTTTTCTCCAAACAGACTAAACATGAATCCGTTTATCGCCGCAAGACCAACACGGGATTGTTGCGGGCCTATCGGCTGAACATCAACGGTCAGTATAGCCGCTGTCAACAGTGCAAACAGCAGAAACAATATGCCTGTCACGATAAAATTAAGTTGGATTTTTTTCTTCATTTTCTTAAACTCATTTTAGATAATTTGAATATCTATTTTCACTGATTTTATTGATTCTGCTGCAAAAGTATGGGGCGAACCTTACATGGAATTGACGACAACCTTACTTTTACCTTACATTTGATTGAACAGCATAATAATTGCTACATTATCACTACTTTTGTTTCAAATTGGCAAAAATATGAATGGCAATAAACTTGATTTTCTGAAAGATAAACGGCTTTTGTTGGTTGATGACGAGCCTGAACTTCTTGATATGATAGAATCCATACTGCAAGATGAGGGCTTTTCTTCTATCCGGAAGGTTCCGACCCGGAAGGAGGCACTCGAACAATGCCGTATCTATAAACCTGAAATTGCAATACTTGATGTAATGCTACCTGATGGGGACGGATTTTCGCTTTTTAAAGAGATGAGGAGGATACTGGATATTCCTGTTCTCTTCCTGACGGCAAAAGACCAACCGGAAGACCTTTTTACCGGACTTGGTTTAGGAGCCGATGACTATATGGTTAAGCCTTTTTTGCCACGGGAACTGATATTGAGGTTGTATGCAATTCTTAGGCGTTGTTACAAAACCGATGACTCTTTGATTACCCTCGATGAATGTATAATTGATATAGGTAAAGCAGAAGTAAGCAGGAAGGGAACGGTTTTTCCATTAACAGCTAAAGAGGTTGGCATATTGACTACGCTTTATAAGGCTGGTAACCGGATTGTTACAATAGATTTTCTTTGTAATAGCGTATGGGGAGATAATCGTTATGGATATGAGAATTCATTGATGGCACATATCCGCAGGATACGTGAGAAAATAGAAGAAAATCCGTCTTCTCCTGCGTTATTGGTTACTATTAAAGGATTGGGGTATAAATTAAATGTATGAATATGAATCCTGTCCAATCCTCTATAAAGCGATTTATATTAAGATTGTCATTAGCCATTATCTTGGTATTGACAATAAATCTTCTTTTTCTGGGGATATACATATACCGTCATCAAAAATCAGTAGCGGACGAAATGGCTATTATCCCTTTATTAAAGCAATTCCCGCAAGAACTTGTATTAAGAGATAACCATTATTATCTGGATAGTAATGTCCAAAATGAATTGGATAAACAGGATATGTGGGCTATGCTGCTTGATGACAGGCAAGGAACTGTATTATGGAGCTATAAACTACCGGAAGAAATCCCGACCTATTATACTTTAAGTGATATTGCTGCTTTTAGTCGTTATTATCTGAAAGATTACCCTGTTTCTACGTGGAAACACCCCAACGGATTAATTGTAATAGGTTCTCCCAAATACAGTTTATGGAAAATCGCCTATATGTTTCCTTATTCCGAACTTAAAGCTATGCCGGGGCGGATTATATTAATTGTGGTTTGTGATTTGCTTATCCTCTTTTTACTCTACTTTATTATCGACCGCAGGTCAATTAAAGCAGTATCCAATGTACTGTCAGGTATCCATTCTTTAGCAGAGGGTAAACTGATCCGGTTGAAAGAAAAGGGAACTTTCTCGGAGATTGCCACCCAATTAAATAAAACTTCCGATTTACTCAAAACCCGCTCTATTGCTCAAGAAAACTGGATAGCAGGAATTTCTCATGATATAAGAACACCGTTGTCTATCATACTCGGTTATGCTGAGAAAATCGAGACTAATTCATTATTACCTAAAGATGTACAGGAAAAAGCCTCGCTGATTAAATATCAAGGTATCAGGCTACGGAATGTGGTAAATGACTTAAATCTTATTACCCGTTTAGGAGATGAAACACATCCCGTACATCAGGACTTTTTTCATCCGACGGTTTTTTGCCGTGAACTTGTAGCGGAATTTTTGAATAACGGAATCCCCGAAAGCTATTCGGTTGAACTTGACATAGATAAAGAATTGGAGCCGGTAAAATTAAAGGGTGATACACATCTTCTCCGGCGGGCTATTAACAATCTGTTGCACAATAGTATTCGACATAATCCAGAGGGATGTAATATCTCTTTTCGGTTATATGAGAACGACAAACAAGTATTATTTGCTGTGTCAGACAATGGGAAGGGAATGACTTCCGGTGAAATTGAAGTATTACAAAATCGCTCTCACTATCTGTCTAATACAGATTCTTCCTTTAATAGGCAACATGGTCTGGGTCTTTATATCGTACAACAGATTGTAAAAATGCACAATGGGGATATTACTTTCGGTAAAAGTGAGTCAGGAGGATTAGATGTTACAATTACATTGTCTGTATATGAAATAGATAAAGAATAGATTACTTGTTTATGGAAAATATTATTAACTTTGTACAAAAGTTATTTGAAACAATGGTAAAACTAAGCAGACCGAAGAAGTTCGCTCGTTTCCAAATCATTACCTATTCTACTTTTGCGGTTTATTAAGTGCTTGTAAAATAGCGAAATATAAAATAAACGCATTTTCTTAATGACTACCTTTACCAGAGAGGCGTTGTTGACATAGTCGCCCATGGTTACCCACACTTCATCCTTTTCGTTGATGGCTATGTCATGTATCGAGTATCCCGGCATATTGGAGTTTTCAGGTGTGAATGTTTTCCATTGGCTATTGCCGTCGAAGCATACCAATCCACCTTGCTTAAAACGACTGGAGGAGAACCATAGGTTGTCGTTTGAATCGAGGCAGATCGAATGGACGAAATCTTCGGGTAGGGGAGAGTTGGCAGTTGTGTAAGTGGTAAACTTTTCTCCATCGTACCGAATCAGACCTTCAGCCCCTATCCATACATTATTTTTGCTGTCGGTAGCAACACTCCAGATCACCATATCTTCTGAAAACGGCGAGTTGGACGAATCGAAAAATGTGGCTTCTCGACCGTTATACTTGATCAATCCCTGTTTTAATGTCCCTATCCAGGCATTCCCTTCCTGATCGAAAGTGATGGATTCGATGAAATAATCGTTCAATACCCTGCCGTTTATGATTTCCAAGGCAACAGGCTCTTCTTTTGTATCGATCACATTCGGTTTATTTTCTTTCTCGGTTTCTTCCCATTCGGATAGAACCTTGTCATTGTCGCTGCAGGCAGTCCAGCCCACTAAACAAGCAATAACCATCATGATTTGAAGTAATTGTCGTGTTTTCATCTCGTAGATTTTTTTTATAAAACTAATACTTAAAAAGCAAAAAACAAGCTTTTGTGCAAAAAAAGTAAAATGTCAGAATCATCGTTCAACTATCAAAGTGTCATTTGAGACCTTCGTAGAGTGCGCAGAATGCAACCAACTCGACCCTCGGTCCCAAAAAACATCTGTTATTGCGCTTAAGGAAATTCACTTTGTTAGAGAAAGCCACAATTCGCTGACAAAAATGGTTGTATATAAAAAATCATTGCAATGATTCCCCGATGTTGTTATTCTTTCGTTGGATTTTGTGTGCAAAAGGTCAAATTCATTTCGTTCTGAATTTTCGATGAAAAACGGGGGAAATCTGACGGTTTCGGAGAATTTTGGCTGCTTTTTTACATTTTGCAACGGTTTTTCTTGAAATCATCACAATGAAATTTCCAAATCATCACAATGATTTTGGAAAAACACCACAATGAATGCAGAAAATCATTGCAATGAATTAACCGAAAAAGGGCAATTTTGCTATCTCGACATAATAAAAAGAGCAAAAAATGACTGTTATTTGTCGATTTCTGCAAAAGTACGCGTTAGTTGAAAATGTGAAATTTGCACTTTTTGTTATGAAATTGATCTTTTTGCTGATAAAGTGTGTTTTTGTAACTATTCTTACAGATCAAAGAAAAATATAATTCTTTTAATTATCTCAATCTATGAGTGCGCACATAAAAATAGACAAAAAAAACGAGAATGGGGATTATGAAAACAGGCAGAAACCATACACCTAAGCCTTGCGATGTTTCGTTCGGATCGTAAGAGGTGGCTTGGTATAGTATATAGCCTAACGTAAGAGTCAGGAACAATTTTAAGTATCTGAGCATTTGAGAGGCATTTCGATATTGTCGATATGCATTTTCTTGTGTTATTTTCTCCGGGTAATTAAACAGGTGTGGAAAGAAATTGACCAAAGATAGTAAAATACAAAAGAGTGTACACATTACCGGTAGCGACCAAAGCGTTTCTTTATTGCCGAAAGCATCAATTTTACCAGCCGCATCATAATGAGTCGGTACAGTTTCCGGTAGTCCGGAATAACGCATAAAAAAGAGTACCCATACGAGAAACAGGCATATCCAGCAAGCCATTTCAACGACGATATCTGTCTTTGTATATCCGATTTTTAAACGAGGCCTCTTCATTTCGTAGATTTTTCATAAAACTAATATTTAAAAAACAAAAACAGCAAGCCTTCATGCATAAAAAGATGAAGAGATTGATTTTCCTCCGTTTAAAATGTGGAAACAAAATATTTATTTAGCTTTGTTCGGAATATCTGAAATAGTCGGAAGTGATTATCTTGAACCTTATATAATACTTAGTTTTATTATGAAGAAAATAATCTCATTTTTAATGCTCTGCCTGCTGGCAGTATCCTTTAGTTGGGAAATCGCTGCCCAACAGAAGCCTCGTATCGGTATTGCCGGGATACAGATTGAAAATAGTGTATTTATGCCCAATCGGCAAGCGTTGGTTGGCCGACAGATCTCTTTGCCGAATTATCTGAGTCCGGATTCTGTCATGGGCCAGTCTGCCGTATGGCTTCCCGCCTTGATGGGTGGTGGTAGTGGTCGCGGACCTGTTACGCGTGAGTCCTACGAGGAATTTGTCAATAATGCGCTTGAAATAATCGAAAAGAATATGCCGTATGATGCTTTCTGGTTTTATATGCATGGAGCTTGTACCGTTGAAGGTGTAGAAGATCCGGAGGGTGAATTTATGGCGAGGATCCGCAGAGTGATTGGAAATGATGTGCTTACAACAACAACAATGGATTTGCATGGCAATGCCTCCTGGCAAGTAGCTCTTCATTCCGACCTGATAACAACGTTCCGCAAAGCTCCTCATGATGATAGTAGGGAGTCGCATCGTCGGGGCGTGGTGAATCTGCTTGAGCGCCTTTCTTCCGGTAAGGGACGTCCGGCTTATAAGGCTTGGGTAGCGGTTCCGGTATTACTCTCCGGAGAGTGGTCGAGTACACGCGTAGAACCTGCTAAATCACTTTATGCCCTGGTGCCCGAGGTGGAAGCGATGCCCGGTGTGATTGATGCAGGTGTCTGGATTGGTTATGTATGGGGTGACAACCGACGTAACCAAGGGAATGTGATCGTTGTAGGAGACGATAAGGAACAAGTAGAAGCCGGCGCAAAGAAACTTGCTCAGAAATTTTGGGATGTACGCCATCAGTTTAGTTTAGAAGCGCCCGGATATCCGTTGGAGAAATGCCTTGATCTGGCCATAGCCAGTAACAAAAAACCGTTCTTTATCAGTGATATGGGTGATAATCCCGGTGGCGGCGGATCGGGCGAGGTGACGTGGACCTTGGCACGGGTGCTTAAACGTCCGGAGTTGCAATCACCAAACGGTAAAAGTTTGCTCTATTGTTCTATTCCGGGAAGTGAAATGGTTGAAGCGGCACGGAAAGCAGGTGTGGGTGGTCATGCTGAGGCGTATGTAGGGGCTATGTTAGACAATTCTTATGAACCTCCTATTTTGTTATCGGGTACGGTAGTTTATGTTAGTCCTGCTTCACAACAAGGAGGGCAGACCCGAAGGGGAGGTGATATCGCTATTATCAAAACAGGAAGTGTGTATGTCGTGGTGGGAACCTCTTCTCCTACGCCTAACCTGACGGATACCGGAGTAGATCCCAGTAAAATGGATATTGTAATGGTAAAACAGGGTTACCTGGTGAACCAATGGTACAATATGCAGGCGGACTGGGTGATGGCACAGACCCGTGGCGGCGTTGACCAGGATTTCAAATCGCTTCCTTATAAGCAGATAGTTCGGCCAATCTTCCCGTTAGACCCGGACATGCCTGATCCGGAATTGAATGTGATATTTGTACCTTCAACGAAAGAGTTATATGGGAGATGAACATAGGAAATATCAACAAAATTCCCGGTATCGCATAAATACTGGGAATTTTGTTGAATAAAATCTACTATTAAAAATGACCTACAATTTTATGAGGGACATAGGGCTCTTCCATGAAGGCAATATCTTCCGCTGAGAGCACAATGTCAGTTGAGGGTACGGCATTTTCTAAGTGTGACAATCTTGTTGCTCCGATGATTGGTATTGTTACAGGTTGTTTTTGCATTAACCAGGCAAGGGCGATTTGGGTACGAGGTGTTTTTAACTTTTCAGAAACCATTGCAAGCCTTTCAATCACGAGCCTGTCTGCATCTGTTGTAGCATCATATTTCCCTTTTGCGATGGTGTCAGTATCTCCCCTTTGAGTTATTTCCGACCAATCGCGAGTAAGCCTGCCTGAAGCAAGTGGACTATACGGGGTTAGTGCTATATTCTGATCCTTGCAATAAGGTATCATTTCACGTTCTTCTTCGCGATAAATGAGGTTTAGGTGGTTCTGCATAGATACGAACTTTGTCCATCCATGTTTTTCTGCCACATTTATTGCTTTTTGAAACTGCCACACAAACATAGCGGAAGCACCGATATAACGGGCTTTTCCAGCTTTGATAAGGTCATGTAAGGCTTCCATTGTTTCCTCTATAGGCGTATTATAATCCCATCGGTGGATGATGTATAAATCTACGTAATCGGTTCCAATTCGTTTAAGGCTTTTGTCTATCTCGCTCATGATAGCTTTGCGGGAAAGTCCCATTCCATTTGGACCCTTGTACATTTGCCCCCATACTTTAGTTGCAATAACCACCTCGTCGCGATTTGCGAAATCTTTCAGAGCACGTCCTAATATTTCTTCACTGTTGCCGAGAGCATAAACGTTAGCTGTGTCGAAGAAATTAATCCCCATATCAAGGGCTTTTCGGATAACAGGTCTGCTATCTTCTTCGTTTAGTGTCCAGTCATGGATCCATCCTTCAGCTTTACCGAAGCCCATACAACCTAAACATAATTGAGATACATCTAATCCTGTATTTCCAAGTTTTACATATTTCATAACTGTAAATTTATTATTAACCAATAGTCAAAAATACACCATTTATTATAAGTATAGATTGTTATCCGGCTCAAATGATGTTGTTGTCCGGCTCAATTTTATAATAAACTTTACTTTTTGGGAAACTGCGGGGAAAACTAAACAAAAAAGCCAGCCCAGTTTCATTTAACTGTCTGACTTTCTGTCTGTCGGGGTACCAGGATTCGAACCTGGGACCCCCTGCTCCCAAAGCAGGTGCGCTAACCGGACTGCGCTACACCCCGAGTGATTGTGTATGCGATCTTTCGATTGCGGTGCAAAGGTACGGTTTAATTTGGATTATCAAAATATTTTTTTGCTTTTTTTGGAGGCAGATAGGGAAGTGAGGAAGAGACATTAGAAGAAGAGGAATTTAATCCATTGATTTCAAATCAGAAACCTCTTTTCTAATGCCTCTCCATGAACTTACAGCTTAATGATGCGAGCAGCAAATCCACCACCCGGAGCCATTTTAATTGTTATCTTTTTATTGGCAGGCAGCGCTATAGTCTCTTTTTTATAGTCACGTCCGGCACGATGGGCATTGACCCCGTCTTTATAGATTTCAACCCGATAGTTTCCATTGTCCAGGAAAGAGAGGTCGAGCGTCATTTCACGCGCTTCCCAATCGGTTAATGCGCCTACATACCAATCGTTGTGATTACGTCGGGCAATAGCTACATACTCTGCTACTTTTCCATCAAGGACAATAGTTTCATCCCAGACCGTAGGAATTTCGGCAATAAACGCAGTACATTCTTCTTCCCGCATATAGTTTGACGGATTGTCGCACAGCATGTTTAACGGAGATTCAAAAATCACATAAGTGGCCAATTGGCGGCAACGTGTTCCCTGGCTCATCGGTTCGGAATTGATCGGACGATAATTTCCTTTAGCGGCATTGCGCATCGCGCCTTGGGTATAGTCCATCGGACCTGCAATCATACGTATAAACGGTATAGTCACATCATAGGTTACCATATCGTATGACGTGGCAGCCCATTTAAGCTGCTCTAACCCGTTTACCCCTTCGTAATTGACTACATTCGGATAGGTGCGTTGCAGGCCGGTAGGTTTGAACACGCCGTGGAAATCGACTAACATCTGATAGCGGGCACAAACCTCTGCCGAACGGTAAAGGAAGTCCACCATCGGTTGATCGTCCCGATCCATAAAGTCAATTTTAAAGCCTTTAATCCCCATTTCGGAATAATGCTTTACAACGTTTTCCATATCCCGGTCAAATGCCCAATAACCTGCCCAGAGGATCAACCCTACATTACGATCGTTTGCGTAAGCCACCAACCCGGGAATGTCGATTTCCGGAATCACCTGTAACATATCTGCTTGTAGATTAATGGCCCATCCTTCGTCCAGAATCACATATTCAATACCCTGTTTAGCGGCAAAGTCGATATAGTATTTATAGGTTTCATTATTGATTCCGGCAACAAAGTCAACGCCATACAAATTCCAGTCATTCCACCAATCCCAGGCCACTTTACCCGGTTTGATCCAGGATACATCCTCAACACGTGACGGTGCAGCCAGCTTATAAACCATATCACAATCGGCCAGTTGCTTATCGTTTTCCGAAACAATAAACACACGCCAAGGGAACGAACGTGTACCTTTGGTTTTCGCGATAAAGTTCTCACGCTCTGTTACTAACATCTGAAGCTGATTATGTCCGCCTTGTTCCGTTTTCTTAGGATAAGGAGCAAAAACGGCATTAAACAGAGGTTTCTCATTGCTGTTGTTCAGGAACATACCCGGATAATCTTCCAGATCAGCTTCGGTGATATTCAGCTTATTGCCATTACCTAAGTCCACCAATAAAGGCAGGATAAGCAGACGTTCGTTGTTTAATTCCGTTACCTTCATGTGGTTATAAGGCTGTTCGAACGAATTGAAGAATTGCTCTTCAAAAGTGGGTTTCGTACTGTTTACATAAGGCGCCCATGTCATGAAATCTTGTGGAAATTGATAAGAAGCCGTTTCATTTACAACGGTGATCTCCCCTTTTTTCGTCGTCACAAACCGATAGGCTATACCTTCGTCATAAGCACGAAAAATGAGTTTGTAATTCTTTTGAAACTCAATGGTTACTTCGTTGTACACATCAATTACTTCACTCTTTTTATACAAAGGAGAAGGAATAACCTTGTCTATAGCGCCCCTCGTCACACGGGATACTTTAGCTTTTTCACCCAATACCTCCCCATTTTGTAATGTCATGGAAATAGGAGAGGGCGAGAGGACTGCCGTACCGTTGTGTGTGATAGAAAAAGTAATCTGATCGCCGACTACAATATCGGCGGTAAGTTTGTTGTCTGGCGACTGCACCTGATAGTTTTTTTGTGCTGATAAAGAAAGAGTTGTGGCAATAAAAGTTAAAACGAATAATTTAAATCTCATACGGATAAAAAGTTTAGATGAATACTCTATTGTTTTCTGATTTAGATATGCAAATGTAGGTAAAATTTATGTTTATGAGGGATTAGGTTCAAATTGAAGAAGAATTGAAGGTGGAAAAAGCCGCGTAGCGGTTCTCTGTATACAGCCCCGTGCGGAAGCGCGGG
>JAJDIA010000056.1 GCA_030266465.1 Parabacteroides sp. OttesenSCG-928-G21
ATATATGATTTGGTAACGGGTGTTTCAGAAGCTGATTACAGCGGTTATCCGGATTGCAGGGATGCGTTTATTCGTTCATTAAATAACACATTGAATCTAGCCATGGACGAACAGTTCGTTATTCATACCCCTTTAATGAATCGGGATAAAAGTGACGTTTGGCAGTTGGCGGATGAATTAGGGGTGTTTGATCTGGTGAGAACGGAAACATTAACTTGTTATAATGGAATTCCTGCAGATGGTTGCGGCGATTGTCCGGCCTGTAAGTTGCGTCGGGAAGGATTGAAAAAATATTTATCTACTCAAAAATAATTAAACGATATGGACGAAAATAAAGCATTGACACTCCTAGGAGGAGAAACGAAATACAGGCAAGATTATGCGCCGGAAGTATTGGAGGCGTTCACGAATAAACATACGGAGAATGATTATTGGGTTCGGTTTAATTGTCCTGAATTTACCAGCTTGTGTCCGATTACCGGTCAACCTGATTTCGCCACGATACAAATAGATTATATACCGGATATCCGGATGGTAGAGAGTAAAAGTTTGAAGCTGTACCTGTTCAGTTTTCGCAATCATGGCGCTTTTCACGAAGATTGTGTGAATCTGATTATGAAAGACCTGATTCAACTGATGGATCCAAAATATATTGAAGTAACCGGGATTTTTACCCCACGAGGTGGAATTAGTATTTATCCGTATGCCAATTACGGGCGTCCTGGTACAAAGTATGAGCAATTAGCTGAAAAACGGCTGTTTGAGCACAATAAATAATACTTCAGTGTCTATCAATCCAGTCTTAAATTGAACTCTTCGCGCAGCGTATCTATCAGCGGGTTGATGTCGCGTAGATGTTCATATTTTTCGAGAGCAGTTACAGCTCGCTTCTTTTCATTTGTTTCATCGATCCGTATCCGCATCTGGATGCGTGTATTGTTTAAGTTGTCCCGGAGGAAAGTAAGTATTTCAGCCGCATTTGTTAATAATTCGTTTTGTTGTCCGGGGTTGTGTACGGTTACTTCGTATAAGGAATCATCTTTCAATGCCGGATTGTTATTCACCATCGTGTTTTTCAGATAGATCTTTTCTTCCAGCGTTTCGGCATACCTATGCCATAATTCGATAAGTGCGGCCTCTGTAAAAGCTGACACTTTATCTGTTTCCACTTGGGGTTGAGAAGATTCTACTTCATCTATTTCCGGCTGATCTCCTTTTGTTTTAATAGAAATATTTACAGGTGTGCGTGCGTTTTTTTTAGCAGACGCAGTTATTGGCGGTTTAGCCTGTGGCGGCATCACGGGTATTTGTGTTGTAACCGTTTGCGTTTTTATTGTTGGTTGTATTTCCTGCTTTGCAGGTGGAGTGGCTTGTTGTGTTGATTCGTTTTGCCCGAGGGGTTTAATTATCCTTTTTTTTTTATCGTCATCGACGATTCCTTCCGGCTGATTTAACTGACATAGTTGTATTAAAGTCAACTCCAGTAACAATTGTTTATTCCGACTGATCCGATAGTTTATATCACAATCATTAGTGAGTTTAATTGCCTGGAAAAGGAGAGGGTCGGAACATTTTTTAGCCAGTTCTATGTATCTGTCCCGAATGGAAGAACCAACTTCAAACAAAACCAAAGTAGACGCATCTTTACAAACTAATAAATCACGAAAATGTGATGCCAGTCCGGTAATGAAATTTTGTCCGTCGAAACCTTTCTGGGTGATTTCATTCAGGATCAATAAAGCGTTTCTCACATTGCCAGCCAAAATATCTTCGGTCAATCGGAAATAATATTCATAATCCAGTACATTGAGGTTGTCGATAACGGCTTTGTAGGTGATTTGTCCGTTCGTAAAACTAATTACCTGGTCGAATATGGAAAGGGCATCACGCATTCCGCCGTCTGCTTTTCGGGCAATAACGTTTAGCGCTTCCGGTTCAGCAACCGCTCCTTCCTGAACGGCTACATATTGCAGGTGCTCAACCATATCCGCGATTGATATCCGCGAAAAATCATAAATCTGACAACGGGAAAGAATAGTGGGTAATACCTTATGCTTTTCTGTTGTCGCTAAAATAAACAGGGCATGCTGCGGCGGCTCTTCCAACGTTTTCAGGAAAGCATTAAATGCCGCAGAACTGAGCATATGTACCTCATCAATGATGAATACCTTGTATTTTCCTATGGCCGGAGGAATACGAACTTGCTCGATAAGTGAACGGATATCTTCAACAGAATTGTTGGATGCTGCATCTAGTTCGTGAATGTTATAAGAACGTTGTTCATTGAAAGCCTGACAGGATTCACAACTATTACAGGCCTCTCCATCAGAAGTAGGGGTGAGGCAATTTATTGTTTTAGCAAAAATACGGGCGCACGATGTTTTTCCTACTCCGCGAGGACCACAAAAAAGATAGGCATGAGCCAATTTGTTGTTTTGAATGGCGTTTTTCAGAGTAATAGTAAGTGCCTTTTGTCCAACGACACTCTGAAAAGTGGAAGGACGGTATTTTCTTGCCGAAACAATGTAATTATCCATTCTGCTTTTTATTGCTTTTGTTATAGAAGCAAAGATATACAAATAATTTCATTTATATTTGCAAAAACAATTATCCGATGTCGCGCATTAAAGACTTTTATAATAAATATCTTGCCTGGATAAACATCTATTGGCTTGTCTTTATTGTCTTTATGGCAATAACACTGTTTGTTGGCGATAGTAGTTTATATAAACGGTATACGTATGATGAAAAAATACGTACACTGGAAAAAGAGATAAAAGCCTACGAACTCGAGATCGAAGAGAATACTAAAAAACTGAATGACCTTCATACAGACAAAGAGGGACTGGAACGATTCGCTCGCGAAGAGTATCACATGAAAAAACCGGATGAAGATATTTTCCTTATTAAACAGAAGTAAATGAACGCACAAAGCCGAACGGTTATTTATACTATTTCAGCTGTTTTACTATTAGCCGGAGCGATATTGTATAACTTTCAAGTAGATATTGCTCCTTATTTATTCGCTATCGGTGCGGCCGGTATTACGGTCTGTTACCTGACAGTTTCGGTTAAGCATATGGGCTTACGCCAGAAGCGGCTGCATAAATATAATATAATGTCTGGGTTGTTGACGGTTTTTGCTTCCGCACTAATGTTCTCCGATCGCAAAGAATGGATTATTTGCCTGACCGTCGCTGCGATCTTCCAACTCTATACCGCTTTTGTTACTCCAAAGGAGGAGTAGGATTAGCCCGAACCTTTGTATCAGTGTCCCGAATTTTATTCGAATTAAAGGCTTTTGTCGCCTAATTAATCCGCTATTTTCATCAGTAAAAAACGCATTTTTCTATTGAGCTGTTTTCTAGCTGCTTAGAAGAGAATTTTGTTGCCGACAATTATCAGCAATATTGCCGACAATTATCAGCAGAATTGCCGACAATTGTCAGCAACCAATCTCAAACCACCAAAAACCCGAAAAAATAAGAAGAAAAAAGGGGAAGAATGCCATGAATTACAAAAGGGATTTCAGAAACCGTAAGATTTCCTGTTCCCAAACTTAGATTGCGTGCTAATAATACGGATAAAAAAATGGGCAGACATATGGGGCCGCTTCTTTGGATATAACTAAAGAGGCTGTCCAATTTTTAAATTGGACAGCCTCTTTTATGCTATTAATAACGTAATGTCTTTATTGAGCTGTTCCTGAGTATTGTCCGTTCAGGAATTTTGTAAATTCTTCAGTGACATCGTATGCCTCGTTAGCATATAGAATGTTATCACTGTTATTATTGCTATATATGATCTGGAAACCATATTTTTCATTGAACACTTTAAGTTGATGAACAATACTGTCACGTAATTGCACATCCATTTGCAATTGTTCAAGTTGTAAGTCATAAACCGTGCGCTCGTCTAATTCCTGCAAATCTTGTTGTTTTTTTAACAGTCTTTCCTGTTCCTGTTCCGCTCTTTCACGGGTAAGGAATGAATTCGTGTTGACTTTTTGCTGGAATTGTGAGATTTCTTTTTCTAAATCCTGCGCTTTAGTGCGAAGATTAGCGCGGGCATTTTCTTGTTTTTTTAATAGAATCTCGTTTAAGTCGTTGTAAAAATTATAGTTAAGCAGCAGAGAATCTATGTTGACGTATGCAACAGGCATGGTCGCATCTGCAAAATTTTCCGCATTGATGGTTCTTGTAACAGTTTGGCCTTTGTTGCCTGTGAAGTGTAAAACAAATAAAACAATAACAGCTATTGCCAGCACTCCATTAACGATGTAATTAACGTTCTTCATAGATTACAAATCTTTATTTAGTCTTTTTTATTTATCCGTTCAAATAAGTTTTGTTGCATTAAAGCCTCACGATGTTGAGTTTTAGCGCAAGTTATGCCCTTATCTCTTAATCCCTTGTTCCCTCCAACATGTGTGTTTGGAAATTTTCCTCCTTTTTTAAACAACACCTTGATGGATAGCAACACCATACAAATAACAAGAATTATGGTTGTGACAAATAATGTTGTAAGCATTTTCTATATATTTGTGGACGCAAATATAAGAGTTTAACTGATTACAAAGTATCTTTTTGCTATTTTATTCTATTTTTTTTCGAACAAACAGCGATTATTTGCGGTTTTTTAAATACGAATGAGAACTAATAAATAAATTATAACATTATGAAGATAACAGACTTGAAACCTGAGATAGTTTGGAAGTTTTTCCATGAGATAACACAAGTGCCTCGTCCTTCAAAAAAAGAAGAAAAAATTATAGCGTATCTGGAAGCTTTTGCTGCACAATATAAATTGTTGGCAAAAAAAGATGAAGCAGGAAATGTCGTGATTTTTAAACCGGCAACTCCTGGATACGAGAAGCTCTCTACGGTTATATTGCAATCACATGTTGACATGGTTTGTGAAAAGAATAGTGATAAAGTCTTTGATTTTGATAAGGATCCGATAGAGACTGTAGTAGATGGAGATTGGCTGCGTGCGAATGGTACTACTTTAGGAGCGGATAATGGTATTGGTATGGCTGCTGAGTTGGCTTTATTGGCATCAGACGATATTGAACACGGACCGATTGAATGTCTTTTTACCGTAGATGAAGAGACCGGACTGACTGGAGCAAAAGCTCTGCAAAAAGGCTTTTTGGAAGGTGAAATCCTACTGAATCTGGATAGTGAGGACGAAGGTGAAATCTTTATTGGTTGTGCCGGTGGCAAAGATACACAAGCAGTGTTTCATTATCAACAGGAATCAGCTCCGGAAGATATGCAATATTTCCGGATTGATATAAAAGGCTTAAATGGTGGACACTCAGGCAGTGAGATACATATCGGTTTAGGTAATGCGAATAAAATTCTGGTTCGTTTCCTTTATTTATTGAAAAAGAAGTATCCGTTTGTTTTATGTGAAATAGATGGCGGAAATCTCCGGAATGCAATTGCCCGTGAAGCGTATGCTGTTATCGGTATTCGTTCGTGTGATAAAGAAGCGGTTCGTATTTTGTTGAATACATTTGCTTCTGATGTGGAAAATGAATTGAAATATGCTGACCCTAAAGTGCAATTGTTAATGGCATCGGCAGATCAGCCTGCTTTCAAGATTGATGATGCGACGGCAGAAAAATTGATTTATGCACTTCACGCCTGTTCTCATGGGGTAATTGCGATGAGTCATGATCTGGAAGGATTAGTAGAGACTTCTACGAATATGGCTTCCGTAAAAATGAAAGAGGGAAATACAATCGTTGTAGGGACAAGTCAGCGCAGTTCTATTGAGTCAAGTAAAAATGCCATAGCGAATACGGTTGCTTCTGTTTTCCTATTGGCAGGTGCAGAGGTTACGCATGGCGACGGTTATCCGGGCTGGTCACCTAATCCTAATTCCCGGATATTGAAGGTTGCGCAGGAATCTTACAAGAATTTATTTGGTAAAGAACCTAAAATTATGGCGATTCATGCCGGTTTGGAGTGCGGATTGTTCCTTGAAAAATATCCTTATCTGGATATGATTTCATTTGGCCCGACATTACGTGACGTGCATTCTCCAAGTGAAAGAATACAGATTAATACCGTTGGTTTGTGGTGGCAACATCTAATTGATATACTAAAGAATATTCCAGCAAAATAAATCATACGATCATACGTTAATAAAAGAGGGAAGAGATAGTTTTTCCCTCTTTTTTATTCTTAATTATTCGGATAGAATAAAGTTAATAGATGAGGCAATGAATAGAATTTCGATATATATAGTATGGTTTTTTACCGCTCTTATCCTGTCGTTTTCGGCTTGCGAAGGGTTAGACGATGACTATTCGACAAATCCGGCTCATCGACTGAGTTTTTCAACGGATACGCTTTCCTTTGATACTATCTTTAGTTCAATAGGTTCAACCACCCGGCAATTTCTTATTTATAACCCCAATAGTGAGGCGTTGAGTATTGAAAACATAATGTTGGCAGGCGCCGGGACTACAGGTTTTCGTATGAATGTGGATGGCCGTAAAGGAGACAACTTTAAGGATGTCGGAATTCTGGCTAAAGACAGTATGTTTGTTTTTGTGGAGGTGACTGTAGATCCTAACGGAACGAATCAGCCTTTATTAATACAGGACTCCATACTGTTTATGGTGAATGGACTCCGACAATCTGTTTTACTGGAAGCTTATGGGCAGGATGTGCATTTGTATAAAGGAGGGTATACGATAAGTAATGATACGTTGTTGAGGGCCGATAAACCTTATCTTATTTATGACAGTCTGGTTGTTTCACCTGATGTTACGGTTCAAATAGAAAAAGGCGCTACATTTTATCTTCATCATAAAGCAAATATCATTACTTATGGTTCTTTGAAAGCCTTAGGGACATTGGATTCTCCGATAGTTTTTCGGGGTGACCGGCTTGATTTTGTCCTGAATGACCGCCTGCTTTATGACCGGACACCCGGACAATGGGGGAGCATTCTGTTTAAGTCTGATAGTTATGAGAATGAGTTTGATCATGTTATAGTCCGGAATGGGACGAACGGCCTGACTTTCTTTCCGGCCACTCCTGAAAGAAGTAAACTAAAAATGAACAACTCACAAATTACGAATATGACTGGCAATTTACTTTCTGCCGTAAATTGTCAAATGGAGATAGCCAATACCGAATTCACCAACGCCTCGGGAGTTGTGGTGGCTTTGATGAGTGGGAATTATAAATTTGCCCATTGTACGGTGGCCAATTTTATTACACTGAAAAGCAGGAATGACAGTATCCCATACTCGTTGGTTCTTTCCAGTTCTTTACCGGAAAATCAGACCGGGCAATTGTATGCAACATTTGATAACTGTATCGTTGATGGTAGCCGCATAGAGGAATTGCTATTGGAAGAAACGGGATCAGATGTCTATTATCGTTTTAATCATTCTGTTTTGAAATATAATGGAGAGGATAATGCATACTTTAACAATAATCGCTATATCAGTAAAAGCCTTTCTTATCGGAAATTAGGTGGAGAGGATAATAAATATGAATATGATTTCCGATTAGCAGCGGATACGATTATAGGCGTCGGTATGGCTGATCCCCTTATCACTCAGCAGTATCCGACAGACCGTTATGGTGTAGATCGGTTGAATAGTCCGACAGGACCAACCATCGGTGCTTATGAATTTGTTCCGGAAGAAGAACCGGAGGAATGATAATCTATCTTAAATAAAACCTGTTCTATGAAATATCTCTTGCTGTTCTCATTTCTTTGTTTGTCGTTTATAATCGCTGCCCAACAAACGGTTGGTTTTAGGGTGATGTGGTATAATGTGGAGAATTTATTTGACACACAGGATAATCCGAAAACAAATGATGATGAGTTTCTGCCCGGTGGGAATCGGCGTTGGACACCTAAACGGTATAATCACAAACTACAGCAATTGGCAAAAGTGATTACTGCTGCCGGAGAATGGGATACGCCGGCCTTAGTCGGTTTATGTGAGGTTGAGAACGACTCGGTAATTCTTGATTTATTGAATCGTACGCCTTTGAAAAAACAACAATACCGTTATTGTATGACTACAGGTTCCGATACGCGTGGGATTCAGGTAGCTTTATTGTATCAACGGGATAAATTTGCATTGTTAGGAAATAGTTCAATCCCTGTTCTCTCATCCGGAAAACACCATAAACCTACCCGGGATATTTTACATGTCTGGGGAAAAGTAGCCAGTCAGGATACGTTGGATTTGTTCTTATGTCATTTTCCCTCGCGTTCGGGTGGGGAAAAAGAGACGGAAGCCAATAGAATGGATGCCGCTGCTATCCTCCGGTCATTATGCGACTCTATAGCTAATATTAGGGAAACTCCTTTTATCTTACTTATGGGCGATTTTAATGATGAGCCTTCCAATAAAAGTATAAAGGATATACTGTGTGCATATCCTTTATCTTCCATTGTCTCTGATTTGGATGATCCTCGAAAAGGGGACTTAAAACTATACAATCTGTTTTCTGATCCTAAAAGGCAATCTTTTCCAGGTAGCTACAAATACCAGGGTGGATGGACGCAATTAGACCAGATTATAGTCAGTGAAACGCTGATTCAACAAAACAACACGATACATATATGGCCCGAATCAGCTCGTCTTTTTTCGCCTTCCTTTATATTGACCAAAGATAAAACATGGCAGGGTGTGCGACCTAAACGAACCTACTATGGCTATAAATATGAAGGAGGATTCAGTGATCACTTTCCGTTACTGTTAGACCTGGTTGTTGATGTCAAATTCCCTGAATAGAATTTTCTCCGACACCTAATCAGCCTTTTTTGATGTCTTTTTCCGTCGATCCATTTCTAGTTGGAGCATCCGAAGCTCACGCCCGGTCTGTCCGGCTACAGATGTGTTTTCTTCGGCGCGACGCAATAGATAAGGAAGCACATCTCTTACGGGAGCATACGGAACATATTTTGTCACATTATATCCTTCATGCGCTAAATTGTAAGAAATGTTGTCACTCATACCTAATAGTTGAGAAAAGAAGATGCGGGGATCATCCCGTTTTAACCCTTTCCTGTCAATTAATTTGGCCAGTTTATAATTGCTTGCTTCATTGTGAGTACCCATAAACAACTCCATCCGGTCAATGTGTTCCATCACAAAGGTTACTCCTTCATCATAATTATCATCTGTCGCCTGCTTGTCTTTACATATCGGATCCGGATAGCCCATTGCTGCGGCCCGGGCACGTTCATCTTCCATATAAGCACCTCGGACAAACTTTATGCCCGGGAAATAGCCTTTTTCAATGGAGTCGTCATAAATACGCCTTAGATAAGGCATCCGGTCATGTCTGTACATTTGTAGGGTGGCGAAGACAATAGGACGTTCTTTATTGAATTTACGCATAGCGTCATCTGTCAACTCGTCGATAGCATCTTGAAAGCAATAGTCTTCGGCATCCACCAGTATGCGTACATTATTGTCGTAGGCACGTTGACACAAAGCCATGAAACGGCTACGGAAGTCATCAAATTCCTGTTGCTCTTTTTCTGTAAGTGGCTCACGTTTTTCCGATGCTTTAGCTAATATTTCATCACGTGTTATAGTGGATGGCTTAAATACTGCATAAGCAATATAATCTTTCCCTTTGGCATGATCGATGGAGCGCATAGTCTCTTCAAAAGTAGCTTTAATGCCTTCTGTTGTTTGTTCTCCTTCGGCTGAGAAATCCATGGTCGACTTTACATTGAAAGTAAGCAGATGATCAATGGTTTTCTTGCTTTCTTCCAATGTTTCACCTCCTACAAATTGTTTATACAAAGTAGGTTTCACAATCCAGGCTAAGGGGAAATGTATCTTTATGGCAATCGATGAGGCGTATTTCCCGAGCTTAACTATTTTGGGATACTTCATCACATTGTATAACAAATAGGCATTCCGAAGTTCGCTTTGAGACTTCGAAGAGAAAGCGATTTCCGTATTATTAAAGTCCAACATATTGGTCGTCATTTAGAAGAATTACACGCAATTATTTCTCTCCCAGGAAAGGATAGGTATAGTCTGTTGGTGGGACTAATGCCTCCTTAATCGTACGCGGATTGGTCCAACGAACCAGATTTAAAGGACCTCCGGCCTTATCGTTGGTTCCGGATGCGCGAGAACCGCCAAATGGCTGCTGTGCAATAACGGCACCTGTCGGTTTGTCGTTGATATAGAAGTTGCCGGCGGAATAGCGTAGCTTATTGAATGCGATATCTACGGCATACCGGTCGTGCGCGAATATCGAACCGGTCAGTCCGTATGGAGATGTCCGGTCGCACAACTCAAGTGTCTCTTCGTATTTATTATCATCATAGACGTAGATTGTAATTACCGGACCAAATATCTCTTCCACCATACTTTTGAATTGCGGATTTGTTGTCCGGATAACGGTTGGTTCAATATAATAGCCTACAGACTTATCACCTTTGCCTCCGAATACCACCTCGGCATCCGCGGATTCTTTGGCCAGATTGATATAACTCATAATATTGTCGAACGAGGCTTCGTCGATTACCGCATTTATAAAGTTCGTAAAATCCTGTGGGTCGCCCATCTTAATTTCTTTCAACATATCACCGACCAACTCTTTAATCGCCGGCCAACGGGAAGCAGGAATATAGGCACGTGAACCGGCCGAACACTTTTGTCCCTGATATTCAAAAGCTCCTCTGACAATAGCTGTTGCCACATCATCGACGGCAGCTGAGGGATGTACAAAGATGAAGTTCTTACCTCCGGTTTCGCCCACAATTTTTGGATATGATTTATAGTTTTCCAGATTATTGCCCATCTGGCGCCATAGCATATTGAAAGTGGCTGTGGAGCCTGTAAAATGGAATCCGCCCAGATCAGGACTGGCTGTAATTACTTTCCCGATCAGACTCCCTTGCCCCGGAATAAAATTGATAACGCCATCCGGTACGCCAGCCTCCTGAAAGACTTTCATCAACAGATAATTGGAATGAAGTGCGGTAGTCGAAGGTTTCCATACGGCCACATTACCCATCATAGCGGGCGCCATATTCAAATTGGCGGCAATAGAGGTGAAGTTGAACGGTGTCAATGAAAAGACAAACCCTTCTAATGCTCTGTATTCCATACGGTTCAGAATGCCATTGTCGGAATAAGGTTGATCTTCGTAGATCTGTCCGGCATAGAATGCGCTGAAACGAAGGAAGTCGATTAATTCACAAGGTGCGTCAATCTCTGCCTGGTAGGGATTTTTACTCTGTCCGAGCATGACGGAAGCATTGAGTAGGTAGCGATATTTTGTGGCAAATAATTCTGCGGCCCTTAACATAATCGATGCCCGTTCCACCCAGGGGAATTCCGACCACGCCTTATGTGCTTTCATGGCTGCGTCGATAGCCATTTGTACCTCTTTCTCGCCGGCTTTATGATAAGTGGCTAATACATGCTGGTGATTGTGGGGCATAACAACCTTGCCCGTATTTCCGGTATGAATTTCTTTTCCACCGATTACCAATGGAATGTCCCATTCCTCGGAACTGATCTGTGCAAGTGCCTTTTTTAATTCTTTTTTTTCTGCTGAGCCCGGAGCATACGCTTTTACCGGTTCGTTGTTAGGTTTTGGAAACCTGAAGATTGCGTTGTTCATAATCCTTTTATATTTAATTTATTTAGATGCTTTTAAGGTTTGTAAACGTAGTAAATATATTTGAAAAAGAAGAACTCTCTTTTGTTAAAAAAATGAACATATTTATTTGTTTATGCTTGTTTTGGGTGGTTTTTGGGCTGTTTTTGCAAGTGTTTGTATTGAATTTTCGGTACATTTATGACAAAATGTCAAAACTGAGGCTTTTGTTTGATAACAGTGATAGCATTAGCGGAAATCCGATAGAAAAAAGATATTTTTCAAATTAAAGGGTCGTTTCCGGCATCTTCGTGTGTTTTTTTCAAGAG
>JAJDIA010000057.1 GCA_030266465.1 Parabacteroides sp. OttesenSCG-928-G21
GGGCATCCCCCAACTAATACACCAGATCATAGCAATCTTTCTAACTCTAAACTCTTTTTTTATACAAAAAAGACAGATTCAAGACTTATCAACTAGAGCTTTAGATTGATTGCTAATTTCAGTTTTCCCCTGTCGGTTGAAAGTGGCTTTGAACAAATAGAATAGAAAATTGAACAAAAATAGAAGTTGTTTCCTGTGAAAGGCGATATCATTGCACGGCAAAACATCGGTGGTATCAACCCTGTTTTCTGCCTTTGGAATAAAATAATTTTCATGTTGAACTTAAATAATATCAGAAAAATGAAGAAAATTTTAATGATTGCTGTGGCTATAGCTGTTACTTTTTCGGCTTATGCGCAGCAGGCTTTGTTTGGAGGACAAAGTATTGTCTCTCCGGAGATCAATCCGGATAATACCGTAACCTTCCGTTTTGTAGCTCCGAAAGCTATTCGGGTACAGGTTACTGGAGATTTTCTCCCACCACAGAAGATGCAAACCTCTTTCGGAGAATATGATGGTCCGGGTTATGCGGACTTAAAAGAGGGTGAAAATGGGATTTGGGAATATACAACAGCTTCTCCTCTTGCACCGGAATTGTATAGTTATTCATTTGTTGTAGACGGAATTAAAAATAGCGACCCGAATAATGTCTATCAGATTCGTGACGTAGCATCTGTAACCAATATATTTATTGTTGGAGATGGACGCGGGGGCTTGTATGGTGTGAAGGATATTCCGCATGGAAGTGTTACCCGTCGCTGGTATGACTCTCCCGGTTTGAAAACTCAGCGCCGGATCACGATATATACACCTCCGGGTTATGAAAACAATAATCAGACCTATCCCGTACTTTATCTTTTACATGGATCAGGTGGTGATGAGGAGGCTTGGATTGCCTTGGGACGTGCTTCTCAGATTCTTGACAACCTGATTGCCGAAGGAAAAGCTAAACCGATGATCGTGGTTATGCCTAACGGACATACACAGAATCCGGCTGCTCCGGGAGAATCCAGTCACGGTATGTTTAAACCGGCTATGGGTGGCGGTGGAGCTACTTCTGTAGCCAGTATGGAAGATACGTTTGGTGATATCCTGAAATTCGTGGAAAGCAATTATCGCGTGAAGAAAAATAAGGCTAATCGGGCTATTGCCGGATTGTCGATGGGTGGTATGCATTCTGCTTCTATTTCTGCTCAATATCCGAATACGTTTGATTATATCGGTGTCTTTTCAGCTCCTCCTGTAGTAGCAACTATGGGGAATAATCAGAATCAGGATGCCGCTAATGAGTTTATGAAAAAGCTGGAAACACAGAAGAAGAACGGCTATAAACTTTACTGGATAGCTTGTGGGAACACCGATTTCCTTTTCAATAGTGTGGTTGAAAGCAAAAAGAAAATGGATGAAATCGGCTTTAATTACGTATATCGTGAAAGTCCCGGTGGACATATTTGGGAAAACTGGCGTATTTATCTGTCGGAATTTGCTCCAATGCTTTTTAAGTGAAAATAATATAGATGTAATTTTGATTGAAATGAAAAAAGGTGCATTGTTTTATGCACCTTTTTTGTGTCTGTATGAATGGATTATTTGACGAACGGATCACCCTTTGGACTTTGACTAACCACCCATCGGAATGCGTTTGTAAACAGTAGCTTTTGAGTAGCATCTGTGAATTCATCATCACCATGTCCCATATTCAGGTAAATCATTCGGTATTTTTTATTTGTCCAGACGATAGGGAAATCTCCAAAGTTGATCACATCTTTAATCCCTAACGGATAGTTATCCGGAGAGAGCGACACCAGTACATCCACATCTTTATTCAATCGGGGCGATGGATTCCATTGATACCACTCGCTTTCCGGAGCAATAAAAGAGACAGGTAGGTTCTTTGTTACAGCATGAGAGGTATTGTCTAATGTCAGTTTCACAGGTTGAGGAGGCCAGTTGTTGCAATAGAATACACCTCCGCCTAAGAACTCAACGAACCAAGGCCAATTGGTGCGTCGGTCATTGTATGCTGCCGCATGAAAGCCTAACCATCCGCCACCATTTTCCATATATTCCTCAAAGGCTTTACGTTCAGCTTCCTGAGAAGGTGCGGCGTTAAACATGATGATGATATCATATTCTTTCAGCTTTTCATACGTGTACTCACTAAGACTTGTTGTGGAATCCAGGTAAAATCCGTTGCCGTAGTTAAGTCGCTTAATAAATTCCAACCCTTGTTTTCCAAAGGTGACATGTGCCTCTTCCGCTCTTTCCGTGTAATAGACTAATGCTTTAAAGCGTGGAGCCTGTGCATAGTTTGCCGGGTAATTGTCAGGTGTTTGCGCTTTTACAACTGAAGACGCTGTAACAAAAAAGAATACGATGAGGTGTAAAAATAATGTTTTGTGTTTCATGATTGTTTACGTATTAAATTTTCACTTTTTATTTCTTTGATGATGCCCATAAGATAGCATTGTGGAACATGAGTGTGAAATCTTCGTTCTCATATAATTTCTTACTATGTCCGATTAGGAAATAGACATTTCGTGCCTTTTTACTTTTATTTACCCATACCACAGGATGATCTCCCATTTTAATATCGGAAGAGGGTTGGTAGGTGTCTTCATCGACGGTTGCTAATACCTGTATATTCCCGTTATTCCGGGGATTTTTATCGAAAGTGTACCATTCGTCGTCAGGAATAATGAAAGAGGCTTTAACGCCTTTCATGACGGGATGGCTATTGTTTTCAATGAGCAGGATGCCATCTGCTAAAGGAGCGATGTAGTTCTCAAACCGGATTCCTCCCATAAAATCAGAAAACCATTGCCACATAGGATAACCATCAAATTCACCGAGGAGCGTAGCATGATGAAATCCGACCCAACCGCCTAATCCTTCATCAATATATTTTATGAAAGCAGATTCAGCCTCTTTTGTCCAGGTATAGGGTGGATAGTCTAATTGAATGATTAGTTGATATTGGGCAAGAAAATCATCATCAATAAGCTTTGTGTTGTTTATTTCAGTTACTTCAAAGTTGTGGAGTAGAGCCTCTTTTTGCAACCACTGTAATCCGGCATCGGTAAAACCGCCGTGCTGACCTCCTCTTTCCGTAAGAACAAGCACTTTAAAAGGCGAATTATCTGTTTTGTCGGTTGAATTTTGTGAAGAATTCATATGGCAACTCCCCAAAAAACAGCCTAATAGAAGTAAAAACAGGTAGGGGTATAGTTTATACATACGTTCCATATTTATTTTAATAATTCGGTTACTAACGATATCCATTTCCCGGCCGAAGTAACCCATACCTCTTTATAGCAGGCGTTGTTGGTTTGAGGCCAATAGGGAATGTCTTCATTTTCTAAACTTCGTATCCCGACAGGCATTTCTCCCATAATCTCTCCGGAAGAAAAACTGTCCATTTGGGGATAATTATGCCCTTCGCCATAGATCAGTGATTGTCCGAAAGGATTTTTACCTACGGTCCAGTATAATTGTTCACGAGCTATCTGTAACAATTCTTCGTCTTTCAGAAAATCACCACATATCGCTGCTGCTTTTCCCGAAGATAGATGAATCGCTGTATTGCCATTGAAAATACTGAACCAGGCCGGGAATCGTTTCAGATAGTGTTCATTATCCAATGGGTAGCCTTTTTTGACCTGTTCGATATAGAGTTCTTTTGCGTTTTTAGGAGGAAAAAGATGTAAACGATAGAAACCAATGGAATCCTGATGTTCATTTACATTATAAACGCCACTGGAGAGCATACCATAAGGAGCTGTATATTGCATTAATTCTTTCAGATAATCACCGTATAGCTGTATAGATTTCATCCATCTGTTGTAATCTTTATGATTTGCTTGTGTTTCGCAGAGGAGAGTCACTGCTTGCATAAAAATCTGATCCCGGGATTGATGAATATAGTGCACAATGGATTGTCGCGTTTTATCCCGATAGAAAAATCCTTTGGTTTGGTTTTTATCCTGTAATGGTTCTGTCCGTTGACAATCTAAGGTGTACTTGATGTATTCTGCGGCTAATTCTGCATAATGATGTTCGCCGGTAAGTTTAAACAGCATACTGGCCGCCCATGAAATAGTTGCCATATACTAGCTTTCCGAAGTATTGTAACTGTGCTCATAAAAATGAATAAACTCGCCATAGCCCACCTCTTTATGCCGCTGCATGGCAAATTCAAAATCTTCTTTGGCGATACGCACCAAGTATTCCTGTAACATCGGATCTCTGTCGATAGTCATGGCCGCATAGGCTTCATAAGCAGCATACAAGAAATTATCATGCGCCAAGTTTTGTACGCGGACAGTATTGATGTCATCCATCGTATCAAAAATGCCATCGAGCCATATTAATAGACCGACACTACTGGCGCGATATCCGTCTCCGAAACGTGTTCTTAAAATAAATTCCAATCCCCATTCCGCTTCTTCCAACATACGTGCGGCCAAAAGCTCATTCTTGTCTTTTAATGCATTATACGCTTCTAAAAGTGTGTAAGTGATATCTCCGGTTTGAAGTGTTTGCTGGGAGAGGTCTCCGGCGTCATGCCAGCCTCCGGCATACGATATTTTCTCCCCTTCATGAATGGCACAAAGATCGGTATGGCATGTTCCGTGAATACCGGGAACAGGATGTCCGCAGCGTTGGCAGAAAATAAAGTTCAATGTCTTCCATAAAGAATTCTCCCAGACATTCTCTCCGACAGTAAATGGGGGAGTGATTAAATCACCAACTTTTATTTGATAACTGCCCGGAGTGTTTAAACTGCTGAAATCCAAAACTTCGAATTTTCCTAATGTCGTTGTTTCATAAGTCGTAACGCCGTTGAAAACAACCTGATTATTCGCTGAGTTTATGAGTTGAAAACGATTGCCCTGTTTATTTTCGCCGCTATTGATAATAGCTGTTTTAGGACTGTTTAGCATATATCCGGTTGTGGAATATACGATTTTATCATGCCCTGGCATCCAACCACTGACAATTTCAGGATTCTCGATTTGTTGAAGTTCTATTTTATCGATATAAAAACATACAGAGTCTCCGGTAGTTCTGTCTTTACCTCTCAGAGTAGAACTGAAAGAAATTTGTTTAATATGATCTCGTTGATATTCGTCAATATCTAAAAAACAACGATTCCACTGATGATTTACCAAATTAATAAGATGCTCACCGGACTGTCTGTTGTATCCATTCTTATTGGTTTTAGCATCGTTAGAAATGGATAGATTCATATTTACTACGCGCGCACCTTCACAATCCGGATATATGTAAAAAACAATTCGATTATAGTTTTCCCAGTTCGCTCCGTCTAAATGGAGTACAGCTCGGCTGTTCCCGTAAGTAGCATAATCCGGATCGGAAGAAGGACCTTGTATTCTTTTCCCGGTATGTGTGGCATAAGCTAATTTCAGACTGCCGTTTCCGGAAACTGATTGTTGCGTGGAATGGCTGATTTCTCCTAATCCGGAATGTGTCCAGCCGGATAGGTTTTTCATGTCGGATAGTGTTTTACTTGACAGAACCTTTTTTTCTGCTCCGTATGTTTCATAAGAACGGGAATTGTCCAATGGCAGGGGACTATGGAGCAAGCCTGACTGAACAATTGCCTTATCCAGAACAGGATCTTGTGAAAGTCGTACCTGCCCAAAGGCAATTGTTGCGTATATAGGGAGAATAAATAGTAGTAGTCGTCTGATTCTCATAATATGATTCTATCTGTTATCCGACTTAGATAGAGAAAATAGCTTTCTATATCTTATTTTTTCTGCATTACATTCTCATAAACTGTACGGCGTAGATCGCCTGCTTCGTTATCTCCGTCATACGACCAGTACATGGCGCCTAAAATATCTTTTTCCACGATGAATTGGCACTTTATAGCCAATGATTGCAGATTTTCATAACAAAAAACCATGACTCCTGTCGTATCGTTTGTCAGGTAAGGAACTAAAGCCACTTCATCCCAATGTGCGGTATAACCGGTCATTTCGTGAGCCTTTGTCAGATCCCGGGGACGTTGAAATCCCTGTGCTGCTCTCCCATAGAAAGGCATGCCTAAAACTAATTTGTGTTTAGGTACACCAGCGTCTATATGTCTTTGTAAAGCCTCTTCTGCGGTATATTTCCCAACCATATCTGAACGGTAAAGCGCAGAATGATGAAGCGGTGGATTACCCATATCATAGGCCATAATATTCGTAAAATCCAAATATTGATCTAAGGCTTTATGATCCATATATTCAGCACTGGCGGCAGTAGCTTGTGTTAATAGCTTGTCTTTTCCGATAGCCTGACGAATATCTCGCATAAGCAAGGTGTAATTTTCCGTATCTTCCGGAGAAGAAGAAATGTTTGCTAAACTGGACGTAGGGTATTCCCAGTCGATATCAATCCCATCCAGATTGAATTCTTGTACCACCCGTTGACAATCCTGAGCGAAACTTTTACGTAGTTTTTCATCCGCCGCCATTTCACTGAATCGACCGCTTCCCCAACCTCCGATTGATAGTAATATTTTCAGATCAGGAGTGCTGTTTTTAATGGCTACAATCTGTCGTAATCGATCTTCGTTACTGATTCTTACCCCATCGAAAGAATCATTGACATGACCAAAAGCGTAGTTTATATGTGTTATATATTGCGGATCAGGCATTTGATCGCTCCAGGAGGTGACATAGGCAACGATTACTTTTTGTGGCTCTTTTTCACCACCGGGCGTACAGGCCATTAGGCTTAACAGGCAAACAAACAGATAATTTTTTAGTTTCATAATAGTATATATTTGTGGATTTTTTATTCGTCGGATGTTTGTCGGATTTTAGAACCGGATACGGCATAATACAGCATAAACAGCTCACCCAAAATAACCAGTGCCCATGAAAATCTCCAACCGTGTAACGAATCGGCCAGTACGCCTTGAAGTAAGGGCAGGATAGCCCCACCTACAACACCAATCATAAAGACTCCTGAGGCAACAGACGTGTATTTGCCCAGTTTGGCAACGGATAAGGTGAATATAGCCCCCCACATGATAGAGTGAAAAAGACCAACGATTGTGAGTAACCAGGGATTATTAAAGTAGATCGCCAGAAGGGTGAAAACAGTGGCAAAAACAGTTGTTACAACCAATTGTGTGCGTGGCGAAACTTTGCTTAGTGAACTTCCGACTAAACGACCAATCAGCATCCCTCCCCAATAGAGCGTTGCCATTAAGGCGGGAATAGAGAAGTTGATACCGAATAGGGTAAGCGAATTATTACCGAAAAAAGTAAACACTTTACCGGAAGTTTCCATCTCTATGGCATATAGGTTGATATTTGCTCCGATACATACTTCAACCCCGACATAAAAGAAAATAGCGATCACACCTAACGTAAGGTGACTGAAAGACCAGACACTTTTTTCCAGTTTTTCGCCTGCTTCTGCTTTTGTACCTTGAATGTCCGGTAGTGAGAGTCTCATTAACAGACAGGCCACAAGGGTTATAATAAGCATTAAAGAAAAGAAAGGAACCATTAACTGGCTTACCTGGACATCTTCCATGGCCAATCCTCCAAACACAATGCCCGTTACGAAAAATGGAGCGACGGTGGTACCGATGGAGTTGGCGGAACCTCCGATAGCCATGCGTTGTATAGGTTGTGTCCCTTTTACATAACAAGCCGTTAGATACGGGTTTATTACAACCTGAAGCATGGTGGCGGAGGCTCCGACAATAAATGAACCTAGCAGAAAAATGAAAAAACCGGCAGGTACATTGTTTACTCCTATATGTAGATTGGCGTATGGAAATTTTACGGTGAACCAGGAAGATAAAAAGAAGAAACTCAAACCTAATATCATCACAAAAAGTGAGCGGATGAGTGTTCCTTTATAACCATATTTTGCTGTCCATTTTGATCCCACACCTCCAAAAACGGGGTAGGCTAGGAACCATGAAAAGGTGATAAGCGTAGCAAACGTGTTTTTTAAATCGCCGACACCGCTCAAAAAGGCCTCTTTTAAAGGACCTTGGAATTGCGTGTTTGCCGTAGTTAAAAAACCGACAATGAAGAAAAGGAAGACCATGGTAATAAATGGTCCTACATAATTGATCTGTTTATCCTGCTGTGTTGTCATACCCTGATTTTTTCTTTGACGGTGGTTAGTAAGCTGGCTGCGTCGGAATCCAGAAGAAATTCGCAGTTGGGATGTAGTTGTAGTATGGATGCCGGGACTTCATTTGTGACGGGCCCTTCTATGACCTGCTTTACAATCTCAGCCTTGGATTTACCTTTAACGGCTAAAATGATTTTACGGGCTTTCATAATGTTTTTAATGCCCAGTGTAAGGCCGAATAATTTGTGTTCATCCGGTAGCTCTAATTCTTTTCGGATGCGTGATTCCAGTGCTTCATCCATTTCAGACAGCCATGTTTCATTTTCAAAGGAAGAGCCGGGTTGGTTGAAACCAATGTGTCCATTCATCCCTAAACCCAAAATCTGTAGATCAATACCTCCCCGGCTCATCAATGTTTCTTGAAATTTCTGGCATTCCCTATCCATATCATCGGATATTGTCGGTGGCATAACGAAATTATTTTCCGCAATACCTAAATTGTCGATTAATTGTGTCTTCAACATCGTGTAGCATGAGCCGTAATAGTCTCTGGGTACATTGATGACTTCATCCACACCGAAAAACGTGATACCGGATGCATCAAAAGGATACATTTGGTAGATCTGACTCACGGTAGCGTGGATTTCTTTTGTGGTTTGTCCGGTGGAAAGGCCAATTACTGCCTGTGGATTAGATTGTATTTCCGTTATAATCCGCCAGGCGGCAATACTGTGAAATTCCGGTTCATTTGCGACTATAGTAATAGACATGTTTTTTTTAATTTTGAGTATTCATAGCGATGGCAGCAGCTCCCATCAGGCTGATGAATACAGGATTTAACTTCGTAACAACAATTCCGTTTTTGACGAATCTGATCGTTGTGGCATTTAATTTTTCCAATACTTTTGTATGCAGATAGCCGTCGGCAACAAGTCCTCCTCCCAAAACGACAGTGTCCGGGTCGCTTACTCTCACCAGATTCATAATCAGGTTCGCTAATGCCTGTGAAGAGGTCTCTACCAGATGCACACACAACGGGTCATTTTTTTGACTTAAATCGAAAACCTCATTCACAGACACTCGCTCACCCAAATCAGACGGTATATGAAGATTTGTCTCCATCGTATTTTCATATAATCGAGCACATTTATCAAAGCCAATGCTGGAAGCAATTTGTTCTACACAATCCATACGTCCGCATCCGCATTGGATGCCTACATTGACGCCTACTTGTGTATGGCCTACTTCACCGGCATTAAAATGGCTGCCTCGTATTTGTTTGCCGTTCACCACAAAACCGGCGGCAATACCGGTTCCTACATTTATATATATAAAGTTGTTGGATATCTGTCCGAAACCGAACTGCATTTCCGCACGTGTAGCTGCTTTTACGTCATTATCAATAAAACAGGGGATGCCGTATGCTTTTTCCAGTTCACCGGCCAACGGGATTGGATGTGTCCGTTTCGGGTCGATTTGTAACCAGATACCCTCTCCGGGATCTACCCGACCAATTAAGCCGACTCCCATAGCTATAGGCTTGTCTTTAACCCAACCCACAGATTGGATATAATCGTTAAGTGAGGCTTTTATCGTTTCTAATGCGGATTGTTGATTAAAAAAACCGGAGTCATATTTTTTATATCTTAAAATATTTCCACTTTTATCCAGTTCACCGATTAATATTTTTGTTCCTCCTACGTCTACACCTAAATATGTTTCCATAATAGTAAAATTATTTCATGAGTTTTTCCAGTATACAATGTTACAAATTGCTGCGTAAGAATAGGTTCAAAAAATAACATAAAAGGTTCAAAACCTAACACGGAATAATATGATATGACCTAATGTACATGGGTTTTTATTACTATGATCTGTCCGTTTCTTTGTGATGAGATAATCGTTCCACCCGGGTGGAACGGCCGACTCACCTGGGTGGGACGATCGATTCACCCGGGTGGAACGCTCGTCTCACCCAGGTGGAACGATTATGTGATTACGATGAAAAGAATAAATCATCGTAATCTTTAGCATGGTTTATGCTTATGATTTTACTTGTTTATTTTACTTGGGCTGAGGTCGAATTGCTTTTTAAAGCAGGTACTAAAGTATTTAGGGTCTGAAAATCCGACCATAAATGCCACATCTGTAATGGTGTATTTCTTGGTTTTCAGAAGCTCTTTTGCCATGTTCAGGCGAATAATGCGGATAAAATCATTGGGTCCTTGATTGGTTAAGGTTTTCAGTTTGTTGTAAGTGGATGTCCGGCTCATTCCCAAAGCGCGACAGAAATCATTGATGGAGAAATCAGGATTCGTGATCTCTTTGTTGACAATGTGTTTGGCTTTTAAGAGAAATTCTTTGTCCAGGTCATTGGTATAGTCAATATCTTCGGACTCGGAATCGGTGGATAAGATCATCTGTCGAAGCTTTTCCCTGTTTTGAAGGATGTTTCGAAGGCGGGCTTTGAGAACGGCTATTTCAAAAGGTTTTATGATATAGTCGTCGGCTCCTGCCTCTAATCCCATGATGATATTTTCTTTTTCATCTAATGCGGATATTAGGATAATCGGAATATGACTGGTGTCGATAGATGATTTTAATTGTCGGCAAATTTCATCGCCCCTCATATTCGGTAACATGATATCCGAAATGATGATATCCGGATTTATTCGTTGAGCAAGTTCAATTACCTGATGACCGTCGGAAGATGTTATTATCTGGTATTTGGCTGACAAAGCATTGGTCAGTATTTTTCTCATATTATCATCATCTTCAATAAGAATCAACACCTCTTTAGGAGAGGCGGAATCTATTTGTTCAATAGAATTATTGTGCGTTGCTTTTGATGATAGGGTATGCTGGTGTATTTTTTCTGTGAGGGAGGAGAGGGTAGTCAAAAACTGTTCAGCCTGTCGGTTGATCTCCGCGAGTGCAGAGGCATCTGATATGATTTCATGTTTTTCTAATTCCTTCAAGGATGATTTGATCAGAGAGGTCGCTTCCTGAATTTTCTCAGACAAATAGATGATATCATGGTTTTTTCTATTTTTCATTTCAAAAACGAGATCGCGTTGAAGG
>JAJDIA010000058.1 GCA_030266465.1 Parabacteroides sp. OttesenSCG-928-G21
TTTTGAAAATCATTGTGATGATTTTTGTATGGCCTTTCATTTTGTCAGCGGATATTTTTTTTACTTGACATCCTGAATTTCCTTAACCCTCATTTTAGCGTTTCTAACTGAACAGGCTCGTACCGGGGTCCGAATATGCGATTCTACGAGGGGGGTAAATTGACAGATTGATAGTTGGAGAGAATACATTATTGCTTGAGGGGAGATTTTGACAATATGACAAAAAAAGAGGATGTACCTTTCGATACATCCTCCCGGCAAACAACCAATCAACCTTTTCTATTTACTGCACAATCGTTCCATCAGATTTTATCTTTACATAAACCTCTTTATTGCCGGATTCCAGTTCGAATAGATAAAACAGTCCGTCGGCGGTTTCCAACGCTTCCACGTCGTCAATCTTATAATCCGCATAAGCTGTTGTTTTCAAGGCATCCATCACTACTGTCGGTACATCAGAAGTGCGCAGATCCCATTCCGTTTTTACCCATTCATAATTGCTATTAAACAGCACCTCTTTATGAATGTTACCATCACGGATATCTATTTCAAAGAATGTGCCCTCGCGTTCAAATTCCAATATCGAAGCATTCGGATATGCCTGAGCGATAAAGTCGGTCATAACCGCCGGAATCTCCTTTGGTTCGTATCCACTTTTTTCATTATCCGCTACGGCTTTAATCAATATACCATCTTCGCTATAATACAGATCATACTCTTCTTTTCCCTTTTCCACCTCTATAATGTAAACGGTTTCCGTATCCAGACGTTCCAATTTATCGATATCATCTATTCTCCAGGAATAATAATCACTTCCCACAAACGCCGTTTGGATGGTCAGTGGAAGTTCGTCAAAAAGAATATCCGTCTCGGTCATGATCCATTTGCCGGTCGTTTCAAACCAGGCTTCCGACTCTTTTGAGTTCATCATAAAATCCACGACTTGATAGGCCCCTTTCACTTCCCATTCTACTTTTGCAGCATTGGGATATTTGCTGTTGAAAGCGCTTACCACCGTACTTTCCGGAAGATAATTGTCGTCATCACTACAGCTACTGAAAACCATTACAAGAGCTGTGAATAATACTAAAATTGATGCTTTTGTGTTCATAATAAAAATATTTTTAATGTTAGAAGTATGTTAATCCATTCGTATAAAATTCCCTTTAAAATCAAACAGGAGTTCGATATCATTTTCCAGTTCTATCTCATAGCCGAAACGTTCCCGTTCAATAAATACAATCATTTGTTCGGAGAAATGCGTTTGCACGTAATCGGTTATTTTACCCGGAATCAATGTAGAAGGTACAGGCGTTCGATATCGCTCTATCTCTTTCCATTCCCCTTTTCGGTCGAATTCGATATTTGTTCCATCGGTAAGGATCACATCATAATTTCTTTTCCAAAACAGAATCCGCTCTACTTTTACATGAGAAATTTGTGCGGCAGGGAAATAGGCGGAAAGAAATTCACGACTTACTTCAGGAAGGGAGGGAAGATTTTGAGGCGTCGCCTTAGTCGCCGCCTGTAAAGTCGTAATCGTTACAAGCAGAATAAACGTTATTAATGTATACTTTTTCATTTGTTTCTCTCTTTTTATGAAAGCAAAGAAACAAACGCATTTGGGAAAGATTTAGGAATATTGTGTTATAGAAATGTTAAAACAAAACGATGTTTTCCATTGTAGAAATAATCCACCTCTATCTGGTATATTTTGGCGATTGATTTCACGATAGCTAACCCCAAACCGGTTGAATCCGGCCGGTTGCTTTGTTTCGCAAAACGGGAGAAAAGCTTATCCTGATTCAATTCCGGACTATCACTTGTGTTTTCAATACTCAGCGTATTTGATGTAATCTCGATATATATTTCCCCTTCCGGCATATTGTGGATAAAGGCATTTCTCAGGATATTTTTCACTAAGGTTTTAGCCAGTGATTCGTTCATATTCCGAACCAGCTCTTCTTCTTTAATCAAGAATGTCCGGATATGTTTGGCTTCATATATCTCTTCATATTCCGTTAAGAGTGTTTTCCCCAGTTCTGTAATAGAGACGTTTTGTGTCTCCAGGTATTGATTATTATCTATCCGGGAGATCAGCAACAGTGATTTATTCATCCGTACCACCCCTTGCAACGTTTGATAAATATCCGAAATTTCCCTAAGTTGCTCTTCCGTACAGTCCGGATTTTCACTCAACAACTCCAATTTATTCATGCTCACAGCCAACGGGGTCTGCAATTCATGAGAAGCATTCTCTACGAACTGTTTTTGCTGTTCGTACAACACATTCCCGCGTTGAGCCGCCTCTTCAAAGGCTTTATTCAGTGCGCTAAACTCATCGACTGTCGTTTCATTCTTCAGCGGTTCAATTTTTTTTCCGGGGATATAATATTTCAACCAATCCAGAATTGTGTACAAAGGTCGGAAGCTTTTATGAAAAACATAATGCGTTACGACTAAAATACAACATAGTAACAGGAGATATAAAGCGATAATGCTCCAAAGGACGGTTTCCAGTAAATCTTCTTTCTCTAACGTTGAGATTTCTATCTTTAATTCATAATACTTCCCATCAGAGGTCATAAAGCAGGTGCGCAGTACACGGATAGGTTCATGTTCGCGTTCTATCTCGATATATTTCGTAGCATCATAAAATTCATCTTTCATTAAATTAGCCTCTTCCTTGGATATTTCATGCATATAGTAGCTATTCATGATATTATTCTCGTTATTTTTCAGAAAGGCGCTGTCGCTTAAAGCGTGCTTAATAATCATTTCCTTGTAGTTTTGCAACGTATCATTGGTTTCATCGTTCACTTCATGCAACACAAGAAAATAGAATACACAAGCCCATATTGTCATGATCAACAATAAAGGCAGGGAAAGATTACGAATAGTATAATGTGCTAACTTCATTTATTCTTCCAGTATCATTTTATATCCAAAACCATAAATCGCTTTAATTTCGGGCGTAGCTCCAGCCGTTTTCAATTTCTTCCGTAAGTTTTTCACCTGACTATAAATAAAATCAAAACTATCGGCCTGATCTATATAATCTCCCCAAACAGATTCAGCCAAAGCGTCTTTACTCAAAAGACGCCCGGGATTAGTTATAAAATAATAGAGTAAATCAAATTCTTTCCGGTTTAAAACCACCTCTTCCTTATCCACATTGACCAAATGTTTATCCGGATAAATAAGAATATTGCCCAATGAAAGGCTTAATTCTCCATCTTGCTGTTTTCTGCGAATAATCGATTTAATTCGGGCATTTAACTCCGCCAGATGAAATGGTTTTGTCAGATAATCATCCGCTCCAAGGTTAAGCCCTATTACTTTATCGTCAAGAGAATCTTTTGCGGAGACAATGATGACACTTTCTTTTTTATGCATCTTCTTCAGTTCGCTCAATAAGGTCAGCCCACTTCCATCAGGCAACATGATATCAAGAATAATGCAATCATAGTCATAATCACTGATCTTTAATAGTGCCTGTTGAAAAGTAGCGACACTTTCAACGAGATATTGTTCTTTCTCAAGCGAGCGAATCATTACCTCCCTCAACTTATCTTCATCTTCTATAATCAGTATTTTCATATTGACTTCTTAAATATACAAATATACGGTAAGATTTTGGCAAGATTCTGGAATTTATAAAAAGTTCAATCACCTCTACACTAATTTTGCGCTTGTTTTGAAACGCCATGAAGTTTTTTTTATTTTTCAACGACAGTCATGTTATGTTTTCTTTCCTTTGTCGTCTACTAATATAGAATGGAGTTAGAGGCGTTTAAAATAACAGTTTTACCTCTCCGGGAAAAGTTATTACGTGTTTCACTGAAGCTTGTTGAGAATAAAGCTGATGCGGAAGATGTGGTACAGGAAACTTTGCTCAAACTCTGGTTACTTCGCGACACATTAGATCAGTATAAAAGTGTTGAAGCTTTAGCTATAACGATGACTAAAAATTTAACCTTAGACAAACTGAAAGTAAGAAAAATACAAGAAAATGTGTCTCTGCTGGACAAATAGGATTTAAGCCCGATTAATCCGGCACAAGAACTGGAAAATAAAGACGCGGTAGCATTCATAAAAAAACTGATTGGAAATCTACCGTCATTACAACAAGCAATAATAAAGATGAAAGATATTGAAGGGTATGAATTAGCAGAAATTGCAGAGATTACCGGAACAAATATAGAGTCAGTTCGTTCAAATCTATGCAGGGCACGAAAAAGAATCAGAGAGCAGCTTCCTGGAATTCAGCTTTAAAACAATCTAATAGAATTTACATAATGGATAACAACAGTAATTACACAAACTTCATCATAGAAGAACTATTAAACAAATATTTTGAAGGAGAGACCTCTTCCGAAGAAGAGAGGAAACTCCGGCATTATTTTTCTTCCAATGATGTGCCGACAGAATGGGAAGGCTATAAATCTTTATTTGCTTATTTCGATGAAGAGATTGAAATGAACAAGCAAAAGAAGCCTTTACAACCTGTGATCAAGCCGCTATCCCACAATCGCCGAATTCTTATCCTATTCTCTGGCGTTGCTGCTTGCTTGCTTCTGTTGTTCAGTATTAATCTCTGGATTAATCCGCCTGCCAAACGCTTTTGCGCTGACAATTATGTAATTATTAACGGACGTTGCTATACGGATATGCATACTATACGTGCCATGGCTTTTGAAGCTTTCCATGAAGTAGCAACACCGGCTGACGAATATTTTCCAAAGACAGAGGATAGTAATACAGATCTTCTGCTGATAGAAAATCAATTAAAAGAGTTGAGTACATTTTTTAGTAATGACTAATTAATATAGCGTGACATGAAACTAAGACAATACAAATTAATGCTGCTGTTAGCAATCGTTTGTGTACTGCCGTTTGAAATGAAAGCGATGGAGAATCAACAAGATCTCCGCATTCAGGAAGTTTTCAATCGATACGGAAAGAAACGTAACGTAACGATGGTTGAGCTATCCCGTGAAATGCTTGAAACGTATGGTATGAAACATTATAAAAGCATCACGATTAAAGATGATGCCGAAGCTTTACGTTTTACACGTCAATGTTTAGAGAGTGATCAGAAAGGGGCAAAAAAAATTAAAGAGGTAACCGATGACGGCGGTATCATCTCTGCATATTATCAACTCCCGGGCAGTGATAAAGATCTAAACCGATTTATTCTTTTCAAGGTCAACACCAAAGGAGTAATCAC
This sequence comes from Parabacteroides sp. OttesenSCG-928-G21, assembly GCA_030266465.1. Lineage (GTDB taxonomy): Bacteria > Bacteroidota > Bacteroidia > Bacteroidales > Tannerellaceae > JAJDIA01. The sequence goes on from JAJDIA010000058.1 coordinate 5,231, forward strand.
CCTTGTCTATATTGAAGGGGAATTGGATAGTGAAGATTTGATCACTCTCCTTTTTGTTCAATAATTATTGATTAACAATTAAATATATATATAATTATGAAAAGATTAATATTCATATTCGTTTTAGTATTGTGTATTCCAATGTTATTGGCAGCTAAAGAAATTGCACCATTGCAACCTGACACCACCATCCTGGTTAATAACAAACGTATAGAAATCAACGAGAGTGTGGAACGAATGAAAATAAAAGTCTATGAAATCACTTCGACTGATGAAATAGTAGAAGATGAACTGGTCTTTGAAGGTCATTACAAAGACGGTCAAAGCTATGAACGACGCAGATATGCGAATGCAATCACCATCCCTCTTCCTTCCTGGGATCGAAATTTCAGTGCACACTGGGCCGGGTTTGGCATGGGGTTTGCCAATGTGGCTGATGGGAATTTTAATGTAAATGACATTGATGGCGTGTCGTTGAATAGTGGAAAGTCTTTAGAATATAATTTGAACTTTTTAGAAAAAAGCTTCCGTCTGACGAAACAATACAATTGGGCTATCGTCACAGGTATGGGTATGCGCTGGAGTCGGTATCGTTTAGATGAGAATAAATATTTTAAAGAAATTGATGGAATTACAGATCTGCGTCCTGCACCGGATGGAATGATTTATACATCCAGCAAACTAAATATTACCAGCCTGACAATACCTGTTTTACTCGAATGGCAAAGTAAAAGTAGACGACATGATCCTTTCTTTATATCTGCCGGTGTAGTAGGCGTAATAAAAACAATATCTTCCTCAAAAGTTTCCTACAAAGACGATTCCGGCAAAAAACATAAAGAAAAAATGGATGCAGGCATGAATATCCGGCCAGTCACCATAGATTTTTTAGTACAAGCCGGTTATGACTGGATTGGAGTATATCTGAAATATTCACCTGTCGGTCTGTTTGAAAGTGATAAAGGCCCTAAAATTCATCCGGTTTCCATCGGTTTACATTTGCATCTCTGATTAGGGTTTTGCATATAAACTTTTCCTATCTTTGCTCATCATCAGCAAACCGGAGAAGTTAAATACATGGATACAAACAAGATTGAAGATGCCCCTTTTGAAGAGGTTCATGAGATTGAGAAATATGGAACGTATTACTCTGAAAACCGTTTGTGGAAAAAAGTATTACGTATTGCAAAAAAGGTAGGAGCTACTGTTTTGCGACCGGTATTCCAACTTTATTACCTGCTGCAAGGTGAGCATGTACCGCTAAAACACAAGGCGTATATTATCGGTGCATTAGGTTATTTTATCCTTCCTTTTGACCTGATTCCGGAAAGCCTGTTTTCGATTGTCGGTTATACTGATGACGTGGCGGTAATGACCTTTGTTTTAAGTATTGTAAAAGAGAGTCTGACTCCTGACATCAAAGCCAAAGCGGATGCAAAAGTTATGGAGTTACTTCAAATCAATAAGCTATAATTAGTTCCATTTATAATGCAGAAAAGGCTGCCCAATTGATATGCACCCCAAAATTTAGACAAAAAACTTTTGGGGTGTTTTTTTTATGTCTAAACACACATTTGAAGAGAAGCTTAATATTGTTTCTCAAGTAAAAAACGGAAGACCGATCCTACGTATCTCCCGAGAATGCCATATTCGGGAAGGGATGATATTAGAGTGGGTTCGTAAATATGATCGTTATGGTGAGCAAGGGTTACAGAAGCAACCTCGTATTAATGCAACACCAGAAGTTAAAGAAGAACTGGTAAAGCTGGTAATAGAAAAACATATATCTTTGCCAGAGGTTGTTTTGCAATATGGTGTAAGCACTACCGCTTTAGAGAGGTGGGTAAAGACAGTCAGGTTAGAAGGTTATCCTTCACTTCACCTACAGAAAAAACGCGAACGATCATCTAAATCTATGGGACGACCTAAAAAACGTGAGCCGGAAACGGAGTTAGAGAAGCTACAAGCTGAAAATGCTCGTTTGCGAGCCGAGAATGCCCTATTAAAAAAAGTCAAAGCCTTAGTCGAGGAAAGAGAAGCCCGCGAGCGCATGAGTGGGCAAAAGCCATCGAAGAACTAAGGCTCAAACATGATGTTTCAATTCTACTGGATTGTAAACAGATGGCTCGTTCTGTATTCTATTATCATCGTAAACGATTAAATACAATAGATAAATACAAACAAGAGAAAGACGAAATTAGACGTATCTATCACTTGCATAAAGGTCGGTATGGTTATCGACGAATAACTGCCGAAATGAGGAATTTAGGGTATAAAATAAATCATAAGACTGTTCAAAAATTGATGGGAGTATTAGACCTAAAATGCAAGATCAGAAAAGTACGCTATTGTTCATACCGGGGTGAAATTGGTAAAATTGCCCCAAATGTAATTGAAAGAAATTTTAAAGCCAGTTTACCTAATCAGAAGTGGACCACAGATGTCACTCAAATAAATATCAAAGATGAGAAGATATACTTCTCTCCCATACTTGATATGTTTAATGGAGAAGTCGTGGCTTATAGCATCTCTAAAAGCCCAAATATGCAACTGATAAACGACATGTTAGATAAAGCTTTTAATAAAACAAAAGAGACAAAGGGACTTGTTCTTCATTCTGATCAGGGATGGCAATATCAGCATTATGGCTATAGAAAGACTTTACAAGAGCATGGAATTATTATGAGTATGTCTCGAAGAGGAAACTGCCTGGATAATGCCATGGCGGAAAGTTTCTTCGGGATTATGAAATCAGAATTGTTATATGCAGAGAAATTTGATACAGCCGAAGATTTTATAAAGGCTTTAGAAGAATATGTTGACTACTACAACAATAAAAGAATTAAAAACAGGTTAAATGGAAAGAGCCCGGTACAATACCGAACTCTTTCGCTATTAATTTAAGTATTAATCAGTCCAACTTTTGGGGGTCACTTCAAATTTATTTGGACAGCCTTTATTTATTTTATCAGAAGTTTTTAAAGTAGTCAGATACAAGGCGTCTGAACTTCAAACATGAAGGAGCATACTATCAATGATTGAAATGAAGCAACGAAGTAGATGGCTGCTTTTAGAACTTCTATTTTGCTACTCTTTCAAGCCACTTCACCATCGAGAACATCGCAATCATTGAAATCGCACAAACAGTTACAAAGACTGTCCAGGTAACTGATATCGATATACTTTCATACATCATCGCACCAAGGAAAAGAGAGAAATTACCTACGGCAGTTGCTGCTAACCAGAATCCCTGCATCAAACCCTGCAAATGAGCAGGAGCTACTTTAGAAACAAAAGATAATCCTAACGGAGAGATAAACAATTCCGCTACAGTCAATATAAAGTAAGTAGCAAACAGTAACCAAGGCGTAACACGTGCTTCAAATGGCAGTCCACCCATCGCTTCCACTTCCGCATATTTGGGAAGACCAATCGAACCTATCGCCATAATGACAAACGCCAATGCCGCAATCCCCATACCAATACCAATCTTTCTTGGCGTGGAGGGCTCTTTTCCTCTTTTAGCCAATGAAGAGAATATCAACATTATAATAGGAGTCAGAAATACGACAATAAACGGATTGATAGATTGGAATATCTCGGCAGAAATATCCATTCCTAAGAATTTCAACTGAGTATAATCTTTAGCAAACATGGTTAAAGTCAACCCATTCTGATGGAAAGAGAACCAGAAGAAGATAACAACGCCAAACACAGCAAATAACGCCATAATTCGTTGTTTAATTTCTTTGGCATCCTGCAGTATCTCTTCTTTTGTATATTCTGTTGTATTTGCTGATTTAGTAGCTGGCGCATTCTTATTCGGTAGAATTTTCTTATAAGCCAAGAAAACAATTAAAGAGATAAGCATCGCGATGATAGCTACTGAAAAGGCATAATGAAATCCGGTATTAAAAGCATTCAAATAGCTATCCGCAAATGTTGCCATATCAGGAATACTACCATTAGACACCTGATTAGCTAATTCTGTATAGCGACCATTGAATACATCCTGAGACATCGTTCCGTTTTTAAACTGCCAGCATAGGCCCGGAAGGTCTGAGTTATATCCAAAACCCTGTGTTCCGACAAACCAGTTACGCACCCAAACAGCCGCAAACGGAGCAAACATACCTCCAATATTAATAAACATATAAAATATCTGAAAACCGGAATCACGTTTTTGAGCATATTTTTCATTGTCATACAATTGCCCCACCAAAGCTTGCAGATTACCTTTAAAAAGACCATTACCAAAAGCAATTACCAGAAGTGCTCCCAAGGCAATCCATTTCGTTGTAATAAGCGCCGGCATAGATAAAAGAAGATACCCTAAAGACATCACAAGAAGTCCGGCTATAATAGTGCCTTTATAATTTTTCGTTTTATCAGCAATAAGCCCACCGACAAGGGCTAAAATATAAATACCGCCATAAAACACTGAATATAATTGCCCCGCTTCTTCTCCCGACAAACCAAATTTCGACATTAGGAAAAGAGTTAAAATGGCCATCATAATATAAAAGCCGAAACGTTCACCCATATTGGCAAGTGCTGCCGGAATTAATCCTTTAGGTTGATCTTTAAACATGATATTAGTTTATTAAGTTGATATTAATTATTGTATAATTTGTTTGATAGCTCCTGTTTCCGGATAGAAGAGAACTTTTACAGGTGCTTTTTTATCTTCAAACATTGTTTTTGCAAGACTTTCCTGCGTACCAAACTGTACGACCTGGACATCTGCTTTATATAATGTTTTTTGGTTCATAAGAATTTCAACGGAGGCTTTTCCTGGAAGATTATAAATTAAGCCATTCGCTGTTTTTGCCTTCTTCTCCGCTTCCTTCGGATCTAATACAGGCGGTTTTTCTGTCGCTCTCAGATTCATATAAACAGGAGCTCCTCCTAAATCATCCGCATCCAGAATGCCTAATTGAGAAGAAAAACGGAATAAAACTTCCCGATTCAAATCATCATGCGGCACCAAATTCATTTCATATACTTCTGATGTAGTTGTCGTGACGCCTGTAAAAAGGTTGGTTAAGGCTTTTTCCTGAGCCTCCAATTCACCTATCACAATTCGCATAGCCTCTCCATCCGGAGGAAGATTATCTGCTTCACCGGTAAGTATATTCAATCGACTTTCGCGAATACGATAAATTTGCTTAGCCGCTACTTCCGCCTGACGAGCTATTGTTCCGGCCATTAACAACTCTTCCGAAAAGACAGAGGCATCCGTTGCGGTAACACTATTCACCTGGCTTCTCTCTGAAGATACTGAAACAGATCGATCCGGTTCATACTCCGCATTCACGGCACAAATCAGCCCCTCTTCAGTCAGATAAACGTAAGGAGCTACTGTCCCGGCTTTGAAATCCACCATATATGAATTATCCGGATCAGGTATCCCCACATTCGTAAGCGTTACCTCACCTAACTCATAAAAAGTATTATCTTCTATAATCGGATTTCTTACTCCTAAATAGCGCTCTGCGTACTGATAATAAGGTCCGGACTTAGTCGTTGTTTTTATTACTTCAGCAGTGATAATAAAAGAAGTTTTAGGCAATGAATAGGCTACGCCATAGTTGTTTGCCTTTATAGCTGTTCGCTTTACGACATTGGTTTGCGCTGATAGCGGTAAATAAAACAGTATGCTTATTAGAATTATCAGGAATCTCATATCTTTTCTTTTTTCTGCATTCATTGTACAAAACTAAAAAATATTTTGCAGATACCAGCACTCTAAGACATAGTTACAGCAGAATTACTGCATCTATCTGAAAAATAAACCGATTGCCCTGCCCGGTATATGACTTATTATGATAGATTCGAATGAATAAGGATCACCCCGAAGAATTGTGGAGAAGCGGAAATTCATTGTTTACTTTTTCTTGTAACACAACTATGTTTTATGAGCGGCATTTGATTGTTTTTT
>JAJDIA010000059.1 GCA_030266465.1 Parabacteroides sp. OttesenSCG-928-G21
TTAAAAGTATGCAATGAAACGTATAGTTCATAACAATGAAAGAGATTATTTTTCGCTATTAAAGGAGGATGAAAAACAACTATTTTTTTTGTTATTAACCATCCTGAAAGCTGCTGATTTGTTTTTTTAGTGTATGTTTACAACCGAAAATTTTAAACTGTTTCTACTATGGTAGCATCAAAATCTGATCTTTTTGACGCTGATCTTCAGAGAAAAGCCAATCTGTTTAAGGCACTTTCGCATCCCGCTCGGTTGCAAATCCTGCAATATCTTGCTCAGACCCGGAAGTGTATCACCGGAGATATCTCAGAACATTTCCCGCTTACCCGGGGAACCGTCAATCAGCACATGAAAGAGTTGAAGAATGCAGGACTGGTTGTCGGGCATATGGAAGGTTCTAAAGTGGTCTATTGTCTGAATGCGGATAGAATCAGGGAACTGGAAACGTTATTAGGCGATTTCCAGAAAGAGATAAAGTTGCCGGCAGATTTCTCGTGTTGTTTATAAAATGCCTTACACCTGAAAGCCGATCTCTTGCAATAACGCTTGCTCCTCTTTTGTCGCGTTTATTATCTGATAAGCCGTAAACTCTCTCGGATAAGAATAGTTGGCACGAAACCATTCGAATTTCTCCGGATTTGCCCGTAATAAGGCATCTATCTGTTCCGGATTAAAGCTCGAAAAAATGGCCTTTTCTATCCGGTCAGATGAAAAGGTCTTTAAATCAATGACCGGATTCCGGGGAGGAGCGGGCGAGACGGCAGATAATCTATCAATGGTCACCTTAAAAAAGCGGCTGATCTCCTCCAGACACATCCGTGTGGCATTCGCTTTTCCGTCGGCTGAAAATCCGGCAATATGTGGTGTGGCAATAGCGGATAGATGTAACAGTTCTGAATTAATGCGGGGTTCATTTTCCCAACAATCAATGATAAGTTGACCTACTTTCCCCACTTTTTTTGCCTCTAGTAACGCCATCGTGTCAAAGATAGCTCCACGGGCAGCATTGATCAGCCAGGGCTGCTTTTGCAGGGATTGAAAAAAGGCTTTATCCGCCAGATGATAGGTCGGGTGTTTCCCTGTTTTGGTCAGCGGTGTGTGCATGGTGATGATATCCGACTCCTCTGCAATGGTTTGTAGAGAGACAAAGCCCTCGTCCCCTTCTGCTTCCGCACGAGGCGGGTCATTTTTTAAGATATGCATCCCGACACTGCGGCATAATTTTTCAACCGCTTTCCCCACATGGCCTACTCCGATTATACCGATCGTCTTTCCTTGTAGTGATTCCCCGGTGCGAAGGGACAATACGAATAAAGAAGCCAACAGATATTCGGCAACCGATTCCGCATTACAACCCGGTGCATTCGTCCAACGAATACCGGCCTCCTCACAATAAGCGGTGTCGATATGATCAAAACCGATTGTCGCCGTTGTAATCAACTTCACCCGACTGCCTTCCAGAATTTCGCGGGAACATTTATCCACGCTGCGGACAATAAGTACATCCGCCTCCCGGACAGCGTCTGCCGTGAACTGTCCGGAATTAAGGTAAGTGACATGAGCAATCGGTTCGATCACCCCTTTTAAATAGGGAATAGTATTGTCCGCGATGATATTCATTCGTCATTCGATTGAGGGATATCTTCTGTTTCCGGAATCATTTCCGCCATTTCCGGGTTAGGCCATGCGACCGCTTTTATTTGCCGGAAAGCAATAAAGCATATAACAAAAATAACAGCAGCCAGAGCAATAATCGAATAATAGGTGGTATTGCCAACTAATTCAATCGTATAATCTACCTCCGGATAGGATACGCTTAAGAAAGTAGAGAAACTATTGTTGACAATATGCATCAGGATAACCGGAATCAAGCTACCAGTTTTATAATAGATCCATCCGAATATTAACCCCAGAAGAAAAGCAAAGAGAACCTGTGCCGGATTCAAATGGATAATACCAAAAATAAGGGCGGATATCACAATCGCTTTTGTCGGCGAAAACTGTTTCATCAGCGCACGCATAATAGCCCCTCTGAACAGGAATTCTTCCGCGATCGGTCCGACAATAGCTATACTAAGAATGCCTATCCATTGATTATTCATCGAGGAAAAAGCCTCTTCCATCAAATCAGGTATGGGCACATACATATTAAATAACTCATAGAGCAGAACCGTAGGGATAGTGAGTCCCAACGAAATAAGAAGGATCTTCAACGGTTTGTTTAAGGACCAAGTCCGTTTGTCATGATCCAAATAATTCCGGCTATATAAGAAAAGGCACAAGGCAATGGAAGAAAGGAATAATCCCCATACCGTAGCTTTCTCTATACCATCTGTATAAGAACCTGAAGTAATACCAAAAAACAATACACATAAAACAGTAAACAGAAGTTGAAACCCGAAATAGATAAGAATGAGCTTTAAGGTTGTTTTCATTTTGAATGTTTTTGTATTAGACTACAAATAACAGGATATTTTTCCAAAACCGATTGTTTTTTCAGATAAAACTTTTCCCCGTCAAAACTGGACACTCTGTTCATTTCCGAACACTATCGTTCTCTATACTGACAAGATATACAATGACTTGCGTTTTTGGTATGGCTTTTGCTTGTAGGGTGGGAAACAGGTAAAAAATGAGAAAGATAAATATAACATTGCTACTGCTGTTCGGTTATTTAGGATTTACACACGGACAGGGACAGGCGGACACCGTCAAATTAACGCTTAAAGAAGCCATCAATCTGGCGCAACTGCAATCCGTAGATGCAGCTGTCGCATTAAACGAATTGAAAACCGCCTACTGGGAATACCGCACACACCGGGCGGATCAGCTACCGGAAGTTACTTTCAACGGCTCCCTGCCGGATTATAACAAACAATACACCAAGTATCTGCAACAAGACGGCTCCTATACCTTTATCCGTAATAATTCGCTGGGATTAAGCGGAGAGTTGGCCGTTACGCAAAACATCGCGCTGACCGGCGGAAAAATCTCCCTGAACTCCTCGCTTGATTTTACCCGTCAGTTAGGCGACAATAAATACAACGAATATATGAGCATCCCCATCGGGATTACGCTTTCCCAGCCCATATTCGGCGTGAACAACCAGAAATGGTTGCGACGCATCGAACCGGTACGCTACAAAGAAGCAAAAGCCGCCTATATGGAGAGCGTCGAGGTAGTCACACTTTCAACAATCGAGTACTTCTTCAATTTACTGCTCGCCCGTGTCTCATTTACCAATGCAGAGCAGAATCTGGAAAATGCGGATAAATTATATGATATCGCCGTAGCCAAACGAAAAATCGGGCATATCTCCGAAAGCGAGCTAATGCGACTGAAACAATCCGCCCTGCAAGCCAAAGCCAATTTAACCGACGCGCAATCCGCCCTCAACTCCCGCATGTTCCAGCTCCGTTCCTTTTTAGGACTAAGCGAACAGGATATTATCGAGCCGGTCATCCCCGAAGCAGCGCCTGATATACTCATGAACTACCAAACCGTATTAGAAAAAGCCCAGGAGAACAATTCATTCGCCCAGAACATCCTACGGCGGCAGTTGGAAGCAGATTATCAAGTAGCCACAGCAAAAGGAAATCAGCGGAAGATCAATCTTTTCGCCTCAGTCGGCTACTCCGGAAAAGACAACCGCATGACAGACGCTTATGGCAATTTAATGAATAATCAGATCGTCGAAGTAGGCGTAAGCATCCCCTTGCTTGACTGGGGCAAACGAAAAGGACAGGTTAAAGTCGCCGAATCTAACCGCGAAGTCATCCTCTCCAAAACCCGACAGGAACAAATGAATTTCAACCAGAACATCTTCCTGTTGGTCGAGAATTTCAACAACCAGGCCAATCAACTACTGATTGCGGCCGAAGTCGACGAACTGGCTGAGAGACGCTACCAAACATCCATCGAAACATTTATGATCGGGCGGATAGATATCCTCGATCTGAACGACGCGCAAAACTCAAAGGACAACGCCCGACGAAATCATATCAACGAACTCTACATGTACTGGTATTATTTTTATAATGTACGCAGCATTACACTGTACGACTTCCTTACCGACAATACATTAGACGCCGATTTCGAAGATATTGTAAGGAGATAAGCCGTGGAGGATGAAATATAGTGAGATTTTAGTAACTTTGTAATAGATAAGCGAACATATGATATTAATTGTAGATGATGACGCGGCAGTACGCTCATCGCTCACTTTCCTGCTGAAAAAAGCCGGTTATACACCTGAAGCCGTTCCCGGACCGGAACAGGCGCTGGCCGTTGTACGCAGCGCTACGCCGGAATTGGTCCTCTTAGACCTTAATTTCACCTTAACAACAACCGGAGAGGAGGGCATACAACTGCTGAAACAAATAAAAATATTCCACCCCGAAGTGCCCGTTATCCTGATGACCGCCTGGGGATCCATTTCCCTCGCCGTACAAGGAATGCAAGCCGGCGCCTTCGATTTTATCACCAAACCCTGGAATAACCTTGTCCTCCTCAACTCTATCCGGACAGCCCTCGAGCTGAGGAAACAACAACAAGAAAAACCATTGAACCGCAATGAAGCCGATACCAAGTACCACTTCGACCGCATCATCGGACAAAGCCAGGGATTGATGGATATCCTGAGCACCGTCTCACGCGTGGCAACCACCAATGCCTCCGTTTTAATTACGGGCGAAAGCGGTACCGGAAAAGAACTCATCGCAGAAGCCATCCACAAAAACAGCCACCGCGCAAAGGAGCCGTTCATTAAAGTCAATTTAGGCGGCCTCTCGCACAGCCTCTTTGAAAGCGAAATGTTCGGCCACAAGAAAGGAGCATTCACCGATGCGTATGTAGACCGCACAGGCCGTTTTGAAATGGCGCACAAAGGAACCATATTCCTCGATGAAATTGGCGATCTGGAGCTGTCGAGTCAGGTAAAGCTCTTGCGCGTACTGCAGGATCAGACCTTTGAAATGCTCGGCGACAGTAAAACACGCAAAGTAGACGTGCGTATTGTTAGCGCCACCAACCGCAACCTGCGGGAAATGGTCACCAACCGCTCTTTCCGGGAAGATCTCTTCTATCGGATCAACCTGATAACAATCCACCTCCCTCCGTTGCGCGAGCGACAGGAAGATATTCCTCTGTTGGCCCAACATTTTGCCGATGAACTGGCCCGGCAAAACCGCCTCTCCAAAATCTCTTTCGCGACAGACGCCTTTAAATATCTGCAGAAGCTACCCTTCCCGGGAAACATCCGCGAACTGAAAAATCTGGTGGAGCGAACCATCCTCGTCTCCGGCAAAAATATCCTCGAGGCAAAGGACTTTCAAACAGAACTGGAGCAATTAAATCCCGCCGCCTCCGCCGCTTCCGTCTCTTTACAGGGAATGACGTTAGACGAACTGGAAAAGAAGACCATCCTGCAGTCTCTGAAAACCTACAAAGGAAACCTGTCGCAGGTAGCCGCCGCGTTGGGTATCAGCAGAGCCGCTCTGTACCGGCGCCTGGAGAAATATAATATCCCCATAGATAAATAAAGCGAGGAAGAGGATATGAGATTACGTGGCGCCTTTTGGATTCTTAGTGCATTGCTGCTTATAACTTTAGGCATACTCACCTATTTCGTTTTCTATAACTCATCCACCAAGTTGTTCTTCATCGTAGAAGGATTATTACTGCTGACGGTAATCTACCTGATTATTTTCTATCAACGGATCGTGAAACCATTGCACATCATAGGCAACGGGATGGAGTTGCTGCGCGAACAAGATTTCAGCTCGCGTTTAGCCTACGTCGGACAGGCCGAAGCAGATCGCATCGTGGATATTTTCAATAAGATGATGGAGCAGTTGAAAGACGAGAGATTACACCTGCGCGAGCAAAACCATTTCCTGGATCTTTTGATTGACGCCTCGCCGATGGGCGTGGTCATTTTGGATCTGGACAGGAAAATCCAATCGGTCAACCTCGCCATGTGCCGTTTTCTGTACATAGATTCCTACGAACAACTTCTCGGGAAAAAACTGGATGAGATAGATGCCTCCTTAACCTCGGAACTAAATAAAATTCCCCTCTACGAATCGCAAACCATCCGCCTCAACGATGCAAATATCTATAAATGCACCCATTCCTCCTTTGTCGATCAAGGATTTCATCACTCCTTTTTCCTGGTAGAATCCCTCACACAAGAGGTATTCAAGGCAGAAAAGAAAGCCTATGAGAAAGTAATCCGAATGATCGCGCACGAGGTCAATAATACCACCGCCGGAATCACATCGACACTGGATACGCTCACCACCACCTTCCGGGAAATGAACGAGATGGAAGATGTCTGCGATGTCTTGCGCGTATCCATCGAACGCTGCTACCGGATGAGTGATTTTATTACCAATTTTGCCGATGTGGTACGAATCCCGGAGCCGCAACTCCAGCAGCAATCGCTCAATGAGATGGTCGTCGACTCCAAACGTTTCATGGAAACAATATGCCATAGCCGCAATATCCGGATTAAGCTGGAATTAACCGCCGCCTCTCCAACCGTAAACCTGGATCATGCCCTGTTTGAACAAGTGCTGGTCAATATCATTAAAAATTCGGCGGAGGCCATCGGACAGGATGGAACGATCTCTATCCGTACCACCGATTCGCCCGTCGTCATGCTCGAAATTACAGATACCGGCACCGGAATAGATAGCGAGACCGAGATGCGCCTCTTCAGCCCCTTCTTTTCCACCAAAGCCAACGGGCAAGGCATCGGACTCATCTTCATCCGTGAAGTATTGCAAAAGCATAACTGTCAGTTCTCCCTGAAAACTTACCCCGACGGACTTACCCGTTTCCGGATTATCTTCAAAACTTAAGAAAAGAGAAGGAGAAAGGAGATAGCAAATAGGAGATAGGAGGGGGAGAATGGAGAATTGAAAATTGAGAATTGAAAATTTAAAATTTAAGGGGATCCGGAAGGGATTAATGCTTTACAACCATTAGTGAGGCGTAAAGCAAATAAGTTTGAGTTAGGAAAAATGTGGAGCGCTTGATGGAATATACAACTATCCTGGCTCCCCTTCTTTGAAAAGAAGGGGATGGACCGCGGCTCTGCCGTGGTGGGGTAGTTAGAATTCTTTATAAATGTTCAACCTATCTCTCCCATTATAACCCCATACTCTGATATATATGTATATCATATAATATTTTTTTTAGAATAACTTTCCCCCGATTGGAGGAAACTTTTTTTCGCGAGAAAGTTCCCCCGACCGTTGGAAGTCTCTCGCAAAAAATATTGGAGTTTCCCGCGACTGTTGGAAGTCTCTCGCAAAAAATATTGGGTTCCCCGCGACCGTTGGAAGTCTCCCGCAAAAAATATTGGGGTTTCCCGCGACCGTTGGAAGTCTCCCGCAAAAAATATTGGGGTTCCCGCAATCGGCGGAAGTCTCTCGCAAAAAATATTGGGACTTCCCACGACCGGGGGAAGTTTCTCGCAGAAAAAAAAGTTCCCCCGATTGTGGGAAAGATGTTCTACAAAAATATTGGCTTCTTTCTTTTGCTGTTGAGACTGGCGCTATCTTGGCTCCTTGCCTAACCTTATTCTCTCCCCCCATTTTCAATTTTCAATTTTCAATTTTCCATTCCCTCCCTCTCCCTCTTTTTGAAAATGAACAGACTGTCCGATATTGAACATTGTCGAATCTGGTTTGCGACTTATTATCAGCGGGTTATCTTTTTGGCATGTGGTTTGCTTTGACTGTGACAATATAAATGAAAATGGCTATGGATAGAGAAATCCCCAAAGAAGTAAAGCGAAAAGAGTTGCGTAAGCAAATTATCAAATACGGATTAACCGGTATTATTGTGTGTACACTTGTCGCAGTTGTTATTTCGGTACTGCAAACATCGCTCCGGAAAAAAGACTTAATGATCTCGACCGTCGATGTGGGAGCGTTGGAAGTATCGGTAACAGCTGCCGGCAAGGTTGTCCCCGCTTTTGAAGAAATCATCAACTCGCCTATCAATTCCCGCATCGTGGAGATTTATAAGAAGGGCGGTGATGTGGTGGAGGTGGGTACGCCGATTCTTCGCCTCGATCTGCAAAGCGCAGAGACGGACTATAACAAACTGTTGGATGAGGAGCAGATGAAGCAATTGCAGTTGAATCAATTACGGCTATCGACGCAAAGCAAGCTGTCCGAAATGGAAATGAAATTGAAGGTTTCGCACATGACGTTGAACCGCAAAGAGGTGGAATTGCGTAACGAACGCTATCTGGATAGTCTGGGGGCGGGCACGACGGACAAGGTTTTGCAAGTGGAACTGGACTATAATGTCAGCCAGCTGGAACTGATAGAAGAGGAACAGAAGTACGAGAATGAAAGGGCGTTGGCCGAGGCCGAGCTCAAGGTAAAAGAATTGGAGTTGAGTATCTTCCGTAAAAGTCTGGCGGAAACAAAACGCACGCTTGATGATGCGCAGATCCGTTCGCCTCGTAATGCAATATTGACTTATGTGAATAATGAGATCGGGGCGCAGGTAGCACAGGGGAGCCGGGTGGCTATCGTTTCGGACCTCGACCACTTTAAGATTGAGGGGGAAATCGCGGATACGTATGGCGATCGTATTGCTCCGGGAAGCCGGGCGGTTGTCCGTATCGGCAATGACCGTTTGAATGGGGTGGTCAGTGATGTGACGCCGTTGTCTCGGAATGGCGTGATCTCTTTTACGGTTCAACTGGAAGAGGATAATCATTCCCGCTTGCGTTCGGGACTTCGTACGGATGTGTATGTCATGAACGCGATCAAGGATGATGTGATGCGGATAGGCAATGGCTCTTTTTATTCGGGCAAAGGCGAGTATGAGCTGTTCGTTCTGAATGGCGACCAACTTATCAAGCGTAAAGTTATGCTGGGCGACAGTAATTATGAGTTTGTCGAGGTTGTCAACGGTCTGGAACCGGGCGATCAGGTGATAATTTCCGATATGGAAAGCTACAAAACAAAAAGTAAGCTAAAACTGAAATAATTAGGAAGTAAGAATTATGAGTTATGAATGGTCTTGACTCATAGTTCATAATTAATAATTCATAATCCATAATTCAAATAATATGATTAAGTTAAGAAATTTAGAAAAGATCTATCGGACGAAGGAGATAGAGACAGTGGCATTGGAAAATGTGAATCTGGATGTTGTCAAGGGTGAGTTCCTGAGTGTAATGGGACCTTCGGGCTGTGGGAAATCTACGCTGCTGAATATTATCGGCCTGCTGGATAATCCGACGAGTGGAATAATAGAATTGAATGGTATCGATACGAGCCGGATGAATGATAAACAACAGGCGGCTTTCCGGAATCAGCAGTTGGGATTCGTTTTCCAAAGTTTTCACCTGATTAATTCATTGAATGTGCTGGATAACGTGGAACTACCGCTGTTGTACCGGAAGGTATCGGCTTCCGAGCGTCGTAAAGCGGCTCAGTTGGTGCTGGAGCGTGTGGGATTGAGTCATCGTATGCGCCACTTCCCGACTCAGTTGTCTGGCGGTCAGTGTCAGCGTGTGGCGATTGCCCGTGCCATCGTCGGTAATCCGGAGATTATCCTTGCGGATGAGCCGACCGGTAACCTGGACAGTAAAATGGGGGTTGAGGTAATGGATATCCTGCATAAATTGAACAAGGAAGACGGTCGGACGATTGTGATGGTTACGCACAACGAACATCAGGCGCAACAAACGAGCCGTACGGTTCGCTTCTTCGACGGCAGGCAGGTGCAGTGAAATAATGGTTAGTGATGAGCGATTAATTAAATCATTCGTTAGTCGTCCGCAATTAATTATTAAACATTAATCATTAAACAGTAAAAAGATGCTTCTATATTTTAAACAGGCTTGGCACATTCTGAAACAGAATCGCTTCTATAGCATAATTTATATTCTGGCGACCGGACTTTCTATCGCTATGGTGATGGTATTGGCGATTGTGCTTTATTTGAAGGTTGCTAATATTTATCCGGAGACAGATCGCGACCGGTTGCTTATCCTGCATAATGCAAAAGCTGTAACGAACGATGGTGACAGCGGCTATTCTTTTCTTTCTTTAGAGGCGGTGCGAAGCTGTATATATTCCCTGCAAACAGCGGAAGCGGTAGCCGCCATTTATAATGTTGGCGGAAGTAATTTCGTGCAACCGGAGGATAGTCCGGAGCAAGTACCGACTGTCGTGAAATGTGTGGATACCGGGTTTTGGAAGGTTTTTACATTTTCCTTCCTTGCGGGCAGTCCTTTTACGGAAGCGGATCTGCAATCGGGCATACGAACGGTGGTGATTAGTGAGTCGTTCGCCCGACAGCTGTTTGGAACAACGGAAGTTATCGGTAAGTATATCAGCCTGAACTTTGACTCGTATCGTATTTGTGGCGTGGTGAAAGATGTCTCTACAATTACTGAAAGGACGTTTGCCCAGCTTTGGATGCCCTATACCGCCTATCCCGAATTTACGCCGGCATGGAATGCGGGCCGGTATGAAAATACATTAGGGGCGTTCACGGGTTATGCTTTAGCACCGTCGGCAAGTGAAATGAACAGGGTGAAAGATGAAATCTTAGCCAATCTGAACCGTTATAAAGCGTCGCTGACCGGAGTGGAGTTTTCGGTATATAGTCAACCGGACAGGCAATGGGAATCCATTATCCGATCGGGGGGAGTAGATCTCGATACGGCTCGTGTCTTGTCGTTATACGGGCTGATCTTTCTGTTGCTTTTGTTAGTGCCGGCCATCAGCCTTTCCGGAATGGCAGATTCGCAAATGGATCGCCGATTAACGGAAATGGGTATTCGAAGAGCTT
>JAJDIA010000006.1 GCA_030266465.1 Parabacteroides sp. OttesenSCG-928-G21
AAGAAAGTTGTAGGTGTAAATTTCCGGCGCCGGTGTGTTAATTGTAAGTTCCCACACGCCATTGCTGTTTTTCGTCAAAGTTTCGGTATCTGTATAGGCAGCCATCCATGAGCCATAGAGTTTTACCTCTTTAGCGTTGGGTGCACTAAAACGGAACGTAACTTTGTTTCCACTAAACTCCGGAGAGACAATAGCCTCTCTGCTTCCAACATTTACCAACTCCTGCGCAATCGCCGGAAAGACGAACATACAGGTCAAAAGAATTGCTAATACTTTCTTCATAACATTTAGATTAATTAGGTTTAATAAAATTATAATTCATGTTTTAACTCTCAATTTCAATTTTCAATTTTCAATTCTCCATTTTCCATTAATTACTCCACGTCCAACGCCATCACAAACCCCGATTCCTCCGTATAGGGCAACCATTCCGGACGATTGTCTGTATTCGGATTACCGGTTTTTATAAAGGAGGTCCAGTAGTCTGTCATTTTAGCGCTCAGCGCATGATCGCCATCGGTCATCGGACGCCAGCATCTATCTAAAGTACCGAAGACGTACCATAATTCGGAGGAGTGGAAGGCGCCGGCATTGTCGCCCGGAAGTTCACGGCGGAAATCATAAAGATAGGCGGGCTTGCGTCCGAGTTTGACCAGTTCCAACGAGAAGTCATAATAGGGCTGACCAACTTTGGCAAAGCCCATATCATCCTTTGTGCCGCCCAGCATATAAGGGATGTTGGGTATCACGCCGGAACGGACGTTCGTAGCGAAATCGGCTGTTGACATATAACCGTCAACGATGGGCGAGAGTGTTACGGAGAGTCTTTTTGTCCGCCAGTCAGCCTGTAGTTCTTGCAGGTCGCTGAAAGAGAGTTTGCGCATCTCCTCTAAGGTAGTTATGCCGGATTCGTCGAAAGCGGCTTTGCTCTGTTGTTCTATTTCGGCTAATGTTCTTCCTCCGCCCAGACCCAGGCCGCTCAAACCGCCACCGCTTTGAATGATGGCTTTTTTAATCTTGCCTTTGGTGAGTGGTGAACCCAATAGGTTCTGGACACTGCCTGCTCCGGCGCTTTGGCCGAATATGGTGATGTTGTCGGGGTCGCCACCGAATTGGGCGATATTCTCCTGTATCCAGTTGAGCGCCGCGATCTGGTCGAGGATGCCGTAGTTGCCGGATACGTGGTTATCACTTTCTTCACTCAACAGCGGATGTGTGAGGAAGCCGAAGATTCCCAGGCGGTAGTTGAGCGTTACGAGAATAACACCGCGCTCGGCAAACGCCTCTCCGTCGAACTCTATTTCATGTCCGAATCCTTGTGTATAGGCACCGCCGTGAATCCACATGGCTACGGGGAGTTTGGCCTCCGGTTTTCCTGCTACGGGGGTCCATACGTTTAGAAAGAGGCAGTCTTCGCTACGTTCGGGGTCGCCGTCAGCGAAGAATTCTTTGGTATAATCGACAACACCGGGAGCGCTTTCCCGGGTGCTGAGTACTTTGTCTCCTTGTGGGGCGGCAGCGCCAAAGGTGTCGGCCACTTTAATTCCTTCCCAGGCGACTACCGGTTGTGGTGCTTTCCATCGTAGATCTCCTACCGGGGGAGCGGCATAAGGTATACCTTTATAAACTAAGATGCCCGGGACAGCGGTTTCGATCCCTTGTACTTGACCACCTGTAATGTTAAGAACCGGATTTATGTCGGCTTGTTCGCAGCTTGTGAAAAGAGCAATAGATAATAATAGTCCGTAGATTTTAAGCCATTTCATACTTCGTAGTTTTTGAGATGTAAAGTTATCCGTGTAAAGGAATACAAAATGTTTTAATTGTTCAATTAATTTATGTATTTGTTCATTTGTAATTCTTCTTCTGCCCTTTTCTATTATAAATGTGGGGAATAAATAATAAAAGCCAGGTGAAGAAATAAAATCACCACTTTCTTAAACCAATTTTGAAATGGAAGTGTTGTACTTGTAAACGATAGTCAATTTAAGCTAATATAATTTATGGAATGGTTTATTAAAACACTACAAAATGCGCCGGAAATAGCCATATTTCTCACGCTGGCTTTAGGATTTGCCGTAGGAAAAATAAAAATTAAAGGCTTTAGCCTTGGCGCCGTGACCGGTGTTTTGTTAATGGGTGTTCTGATCGGACAGATTGGGATTACTGTGTCTCCAACCGTTAAATCGGCATTTTTTCTGTTGTTCTTATTCGCCGTTGGTTATAGTGTAGGACCGCAATTCGTACAGGGACTTAAAAAGGATGGTCTGCCACAAATCGGATTTGCAGCCATTGTCTGTGTTGCCTGTCTGGCTGTTGCCTGGGGTGCGGCACTAATCGCTAGCTTTGATGTGGGGAATGCTGCCGGACTGCTGGCCGGTGCGAATACCATCTCAGCCGTTATCGGCGTGGCAACCGATACGATCAACCAATTGGCTATCGGCGAGGATCAAAAGCAGACCTTTATCAATCAGATCCCCGTAGCCTATGCTGTTACCTATATTTTCGGGACAGCAGGTACAGCGTGGTTCCTTGCTTCCGTAGGTCCTAAGCTATTAGGGAAAGATATCATTGAACAAACCCGTGCATACGAAGCCTCTTTAGGCGGATCCATACAAGATGACGACAGCACAATGGAATATGCCTACGATGGCACCACCTTCCGTGTTGTAAAAGCCACTAGTAGTTTCTTTAATGAGGAACGAACAGTAGCCGACGTAGAAAAGATGCTGGTCAAAGAGGACTGGCCGGTCTACATTGAACGCATTCGTCCGCTTAATGGCGAAATCATTCAGGAGCCAACTGCTGATACAGCTATCCATAAAGGTGACCATTTAGTTATAAACGGCCCGCTTGAAACACTCTTGGCCGACGAAGACTCCTTAGGTGTTGAAGTAGCCGACATCGAATTGCTCGACTTCAGAGCCGAAGCGCTAAAGGTTATTGTCTCCAATAAAGAGGTGATCGGAAAGACTCTTCTCCGCCTGAAAACCTGTAAAGAACGGCATGGCGTCGTAATCCGTAAGATACATCGTGGAAAAGCCAGCCTTCCTTTGCTTAAAAATGTCAAACTGGAACGCGGGGATATCGTCGAACTAGAAGGCCGCAAGGCTGATGTCGACCGTTTCGCTGCCTACCTGGGCTACGCCGAGCGCCCCTCTACTATAACCGACTTGCTTTATGTTGGTCTGGGAATCTTCCTGGGAGGAATGCTGGGATCGATCGTTGTCAAAGCGGGGAACGTCCCGTTAAGCCTGAGCGCCAGTGGTGGCGTTCTGATCATGGGGATTATTTTCGGCTGGTTTCATTCCAAGAAACCGAACATCGGAGCCATACCGCAGTCCTCTATCTGGCTGATGAATAATCTGGGATTAAACCTCTTTATCGCCGTAGTCGGAATAAATGCCGGCCCTGATTTTATTGCTGGTTTAAAAACCTCAGGTGTAAGCCTTTTCGTGGCAGGTGTGTTTGTTAGTATCCTACCTATGCTGATTGGCATACTATTAGGGCGCTACGTTTTCAAATTCCATCCGGCTATTACGCTGGGCGCTTGTGCAGGGTCCCGTACGACTACCGCCGCTTTGGGAGCTATACAGGACGCGCTGAAGAGTAAGGTGCCCGCTCTTTCATACACAACAACCTATGCCGTAGGAAATACTCTATTAATCATTTGGGGTGTTGTCATCGTATTACTAATGAGTTAAATATTTATATAAAGCAATTATTCAGAATAAACGTATAAAAACAATAGAATCATGGACATCGAAAAACTAAAAACATCACGCCGTCGTGAACAACAACTTGAACAACTAAGTCCGTTTGAGTTGAAAGACAGTTTAATCACACTCGCTTCCGATCAACAGAAGAAACCGGTAAAAACCATGCTTAATGCCGGACGTGGAAACCCCAACTGGACAGCCTCCACGCCACGCGAAGCCTTCTTTACCTTAGGACAATTCGGTATCGAGGAATGTAAACGCAATATGTCGCACCCAAGCGGCCTGTCCGGCGTTCCGCAAAAGGAGGGGATCGCAAAGCGCTTTGAAGCCTTCCTGAAAGAACATAATAACTATCCCGGTGTAGAACTACTCAAGGGAATGTATAAATACGGTATCAATAAACACAGCTTCGATCCCGACGCCTGGGTCTTTGAACTCGCTGAAGGCATCATTGGCGACCAGTATCCAAGTCCGGTTCGCATGCTGAAACACACCGAAGTAATCGTACACGATTACATCATTCAGGAAATGTGTGGCAACGAACCCAGCCGCGGCGGTAAGTTTGATCTCTTTGCCGTAGAGGGTGGAACAGCAGCTATGTGCTATATCTTCGACTCGCTTATCGAGAACCGTCTGTTGAAGAAAGGAGATAAAATCGCCCTTGGCGTTCCTGTATTCACCCCTTATCTGGAGATACCGGAGCTGGAGCGTTATAACTTTAAAGTAACCTACATCCACGGATCAGCCAAAGACGAAGATGGAAACTCCACCTTCCAATACCCGGATTCCGAATTAGATAAACTGGGCGACAAATCCATTAAAGCCTTCTTTATCGTAAACCCAAGTAACCCTACATCCGTAGAAATCTGCGACAAATGCCGCAAATACCTGGTTAAGGTCGTAAAAAACCTCAACCCGAACCTCATGATTCTTACAGACGACGTATACGGCACCTTCGTTAACGGCTTCCGGTCGCTCATGAACGAACTGCCACAAAATACACTCTGCGTCTATTCTTTCTCCAAGTATTTCGGAGCAACAGGCTGGCGTTTAGGCGTAATTGCCCTTTATGAAGACAATATCTATGACGATATGCTCTCTGCCATCCCGGAAAAAGACAAAGAAAAGCTGGCTAAACAATACGAAAGCCTCACGCTTTATCCCGCCCGGCTCAAGTTTATTGACCGCCTTGTCGCCGACAGTCGCCAGGTAGCCTTAAACCATACCGCCGGACTCTCTTTACCCCAACAAATGCAGATGTTGCTATTCGCCTCGTTTGCCCTGCTGGATAAGGAGAACAACTATAAGAAAGCTTGTAATGATCTGATCCAGAATCGCTACAACTTATTATGGGAAGGGCTGAACATCCCCGTTACTCCGGACCCTGAACGCGCCGCCTATTATAGCGAAATAGACCTGCGTGAATGGGCCATGAAGAACTACGGAAAAGAATTCGTCGCCTTCCTTGAAAAGAACTTCGAGCCGGTTGACATCGTATTCCGCCTTGCCGAACTATCATCTATTGTACTGCTTAACGGCGGTGGATTTGCAGGTCCCGAGTGGTCTGTACGCGTATCCCTCGCTAATCTTAACGATGAAGATTACAGTATCATCGGAAAAGAACTGGCAGAGACCATGCAGGACTACGTAGATGCCTGGAAAAGTACATTGAAGAAATAAGACATTCACAATTAAAAATAGAACATTATGAAAACAAGAAACTTAAGAAGTATATGCGGAATGCTGATAATGGCTCTTTTAGTTTCATTTACAGCAGCAGCGCAGGGGAAACCCACCATATATATCCTGGCAACAGGCGGCACCATAGCCGGACAAGGGGCAACCAACATCGCCGCAGGTTATAAAGCCGGAGTCATTACAGTAGACCAACTGGTAAACGCCGTTCCCGGACTGGATCAGGTGGCCACGATTAAAGCCGAACAGGTAGCCAACATTGGTAGTCAGGACATGAACGACGAGGTATGGCTAAAACTCGCCAAGCGTGTAAACGAACTGCTGAAACAGCCCGATGTAGACGGTATCGTAATTACCCACGGAACCGACACACAGGAAGAAACAGCTTATTTCCTGAATCTTACCGTCAAGAGTGACAAGCCTGTCGTATTAGTAGGCTCTATGCGCCCGTCTACCGCTATCAGCGCCGACGGTCCCCGTAACATCTATACCGCCGTTGCCTGTGCAGCCGATAAGGAATCAAAGGGTAGGGGAGTCATGGTGGTTATGGACGACAAGATATTAGGTGCCGACGATCTGACGAAGACCAACACCATCTACGTCGAAACCTTTCAGAACCCAAACTACGGCCCATTGGGCATCATGTATAACGGAAAGCCTGTTTATAGCCGTACGACGCTGAAACGTCACACCTATAACTCCGAATTTGATGTAACGAATCTTACCGCACTCCCCCGGGTGGAAATAGTCCTGAGCTACTCCAACGCTACAGACCTCTTTATCCACTCAGCCGTGAATGCCGGAGCGAAAGGGATCGTTACGGCAGGTGTAGGTAACGGAAACGTAACCACCCTGATGCAAAACGCCATGGCCGAAGCCGTTAAGAAAGGCGTAGCCGTCGTTCGTTCCTCACGCATTATGACAGGCCCGGCCGCACAATGGGATGAGATAGACGACGACAAATACGGTTTTACCGCCTCCTGGTTTATCAACCCCTACCGTGCCCGTGTATTGCTCATGTTAGCATTGACAAAAACCAATGACTATAAAGAGATACAACGCATGTTTGTAGAATACTAAGAAGAAAGGAGATTAAAATGAAAAAGATACCCCTCATCATAGGCACATTGCTGCTCACAATAAGCGCAATGGCCCAACACCGCGAGAGCCATAACTTCCTTGATAGGTTGTTATGGGACGACCGTATGCTCAACATCATGCTCGACACTCGTGTCGATCTGCAGGCCGATCTTAATAGTAGCGACCTGGAAAACCTCACCTTCCACGGACAGACCATTAAACTCTGGATCGTCGGCGAGGTTGTACCCGGCGTCCGTTACCGTGTGCGCCAGCGTCTTAACAAACCACAAACGTTACAACGCGAAGGCTACTCCACAGCTACCGACCAGGCATGGATCGCTCTCGACGCAGGTAAACACTTTACCTTCACCATCGGAAAGCAATCCGTACAGTTCGGGACCTTTGAATACGACTATAACCCGGCAGATATCTACCAGCCAACCATGACATTCGACGACCTCGATGCCTATAAAACCGGTTTGGATATCGCCTATAAAGTCGCTAAACAAACGTTTCACCTGCAATTTGTGAACTCGGATGCTACGCAGTTCGCCAACTACGAATACCGTAATAAAGCTATGGCTGCCCTGCTACTTTGGGAGGGCGACCTGTTTAACAGCCTTCTGAAAACCCGTTGGGGCGTAGGAAGTTTCCAGCATAGTAAGAAGAAATTCTACAACTGGCTGACGCTGGGTACACAGCTCAACCTGGGTCATTTCACGACCGAATTAGACTATTACCTGGGACCTCGTAATATGGACTACGGTTCCGTAGTAGGAGTCAGCGATTTAGGTTCACGCTACGTGCGTGACCAATCCCTTGCGCTCAACTTCAAGTATAACTTCGGCAAGTGGCGTCCTTTCCTGAAAGGAACCTGGAATCAGCGTCATGATAAAGACTTCGGCAGCAATGCCTATGAGAGCCTCGGAATACAGGCCGTTGTTGAATTCTATCCCTTTACAAACCAGTACACGAAAGATCTGCGTTTCCATGCTGCCTATGCCTATGGAAATACCGACTTTCAAGGCGAATTCAACAACCTCAGCAGCAAAGACACCCACATGATCCTTGTAGGAACCCGGTGGTTGTTTAAGGCGAAATAAACAATATATCGATGCGATTTACGCTAAATCCTTCGAACAAACAACCGACAGGTGAGAATACACTATTCTCGCCTGTTTGTTTTTATAACCTTACCTAAGGCGGTCTGTTATGTCCGTCTTCAGTAACACACCCTGAAGCATACCTCTTTTCTTTGATCCTACGATGCGTATTGGTAAGTAATACCCCCATCCCCTCTCTAATCGCTTTTGTCTTAATTGTCGTCATAACTAAGATTTTTAATTGGTTATCCATGCTCTTTCTAAACAGGTCTGACCGCGCGAATCAGCCGTTTTACATCATCTGCTCTGTATAAATAACAATCTTCTGCCGCAAAGGGTTACGGGCTTAAAGGCAACGCTTAACCATTTTTTACGATTCGCCTAAAAGGTAACAAAAGGGCATCTAAACGGCTAATTCGCGCATTTTACCCCAGAATATAGGGTGTTTTGCGATGAATTTGCGAACAACACCCGAACAACACCCGAAGAAGACCCGAAGGAGTTCCGAAGGATGTCCGAACACCACCCGAAGGGTATCCGAAGAAAGTCCGAAAAAGATGGGGTGAAATGGGGTGGGACAGGATTACAAATATTAACAAAAAATTGTCCCATCTGAAGGGGTCTGTAATCGTTTGTTGCTCAATGCGCTTCCGAAGGGTTTTTATAGGACAATTTCTGTATGTTAAGAGATTTAAGTTAATCCGGGTTAAATCTCTCATTAACATGGTGTTGTATATTTTAACGTTCTTTGTGGCGATGGGATTCTTCCACCGTCTGATTTGTCCCTTTTCAGTGCGCTGACCGATGGGGTAAAGGGGTGTTTGTGGTGATGAGCGGATAAATGAGTGGTAATTATCTGTTTTTCAATGGTTGTGGGTTGTTTTTTTGCTGTGTTTCGCTGCTGTTCAGAAACGTCTGTTTTTTTTATTATAATCGGTAGAAAAAATAGTTAAAAGTTTTGTTTGTTATTTAAACAGAATTACTTATGTTTGTAAGGAAGGCATAATCTCTACTAATTTCCCTAAAACTGAACCGTTATGAATAAAGTGAAATCCTTAGACGATCTCCGCAAAATGCGAGAGTCTGTTCGCGCATCATTGGATTTGCGTGAGAAAAGTGATCATCCCGATCAGATGGTGCAGGTTAAAGTCTCGATGGCCACCTGTGGAATAGCTACGGGGGCAAAGGAGATTATGAACTATTTTATAGAAGCGTTAAACCGTAAAAAGGTGGATGCGTTGGTTACACAAACCGGATGTATGGGTTATTGTTATGCTGAACCTACCGTTGAAATAACTTTACCTGGTAAGGACCCTCTTGTCTTTGGCTATGTAACGAAAGCCAAAGTGGATGAGTTGATTGACAAGTATATTAAGGAGGGAATACTTCTGGATGATATACTGCCAATTACTTATACTGTTGTAAAGCCTGAATAAATACAACTTTTACTATTATGAACACGTATAAAAGCCACATATTAGTGTGCTGCGGTACAGGCTGTCGTGCGTCTCAGAGTGAGCAAATCATTGCTAATTTACAGGAAATACTTTTGCAGAAGGAGCTACAGGAAGAGGTTCAGGTAGTTCGGACCGGCTGTTTTGGTTTCTGTGAGAAGGGTCCTGTTATAAAGATCGTTCCGGATAATACGTTTTACACGGAGGTAAAACCGGAGGATGCTGAATTGATCGTTCAGGAGCATTTGATTAAAGGGCGCAAGGTGGATCGTTTATTGTATCTTAATCCTGAGACGCAGGAGCATGAACCTGATTCGAAACATATCACTTTTTATAAGAAGCAGTACCGGATAGCTTTACGTAACTGTGGGTTTATTAATCCGGAAAATATTGATGAGTATATTGCCCGTGACGGATATCTGGCTCTGGGGAAGGCCATAACGGAGATGACTCCGGAGGGGGTGATCCAGGAGATTACAGCCAGCGGATTGCGAGGTAGAGGCGGGGGAGGTTTCCCTACCGGTGTGAAGTGGAACTTTACCTGCAAGGTAGAGGCTACGCAGAAATATGTGGTTTGTAACGCCGATGAGGGCGATCCGGGTGCTTTTATGGACCGTTCTATCCTGGAGGGCGACCCACATTCGGTGCTTGAGGCTATGGCTATCAACGGGTATTGCACGGGAGCGAGTAAGGGGTTGATTTATATCCGGGCGGAGTATCCGTTGGCTATAGAGCGGTTGAAGATCGCTATTGCTCAGGCGGAGGAGTATGGGCTATTAGGTGAACATATATTGGGGACGGATTTCTCTTTTGATATAGAGTTGCGGTATGGTGCCGGAGCTTTTGTTTGTGGAGAGGAGACGGCGCTTATTCATAGTATGGAGGGTTTGCGGGGTGAGGCTACGTTGAAGCCTCCTTTCCCGAGTGAGCGGGGTTATAATGGTTTTCCGACTAATGTGAATAATGTGGAAACGTACGCGAATATTCCGGTGATTTTATTGAAGGGGGCGGATTGGTTTCAGCAGATTGGTACGGAGAAGAGCAAGGGGACTAAGGTGTTTGCCCTGGCCGGTAAGGTGAATAATGTGGGGTTGATCGAGGTGCCGATGGGTACTACCCTGCGGGAGGTGATCTTTGGTATCGGCGGTGGAATTAAGGATGGTAAAAGGTTTAAGGCTGTACAGACGGGTGGCCCTTCGGGTGGTTGCTTGACGGATAAGCATCTGGATCGGCCTATTGATTATGATAATCTGATTCAGGCCGGTTCGATGATGGGTTCCGGTGGTATGATCGTCATGGATGAGGACGATTGTATGGTGGCAATGGCTAAGTTCTACCTGGATTTTACGGTGGAAGAGTCTTGCGGGAAGTGTTCTCCTTGCCGGATTGGTAATAAGCGATTGTATGAGATTCTGGATAGGATCACGAAGGGTCGTGGTACGCTGGATGATCTGGATAACTTACGGAATCTGGGAAGTGTGATAAAAGATACGGCTCTTTGTGGTTTGGGACAGACTTCGCCTAACCCGGTTCTATCTACCTTGGATAATTTCATGGAGGAATATGAGGCGCATATCATTGATCATAAGTGCCCGGCGGGACAGTGTAAGGCGCTTTTGTCGTATGTCATTGATCCGTATAAGTGTACCGGCTGTACGCTGTGTGCACGTAATTGTCCGGCCAATGCAATTACAGGTGAACGGAAAATACCACATGTGATTGATACGAAGTTATGCATTAAATGTGGTGTATGTATGGAAAAATGCCGCTTTGGGGCCATTACAGTACAGTAAGAATAATAAACAGTGATTAGTCATGGAAGATAACGTCGTTCTATATATTGATAATCATACGGTGGTAGTGCCCGTCGGAACAACGATACTGGAGGCAGCCAAGGAGATCGGGATAGAGATTCCTTCGCTTTGCTATATGAATATGAAAGACTTGTGTATCACTAACTTGCCGGCATCTTGCCGGATATGTGTAGTGGAGATTGAGGGGCGGAAAAACCTGGCTCCGTCTTGTGCTACACGGTGTGAGCAGGGAATGAAGGTGAAGACGAGTAGCTTGCGGGTATTGAATGCCCGGCGCATTGTGCTTGAATTGATACTGTCTGATCACCCGACGGATTGTCTGATCTGCCCGAAGTCAGGGAAATGCGATCTGCAGAGGTTGGCTTCCCGCTTTAAGATACAGGAGATATCCTTCAAAGGTGAACAGAGCCAGTATGAGGTGGAGTCTTCTCCTTCTATTATTCGGGATATGAAGAAGTGTATCTATTGCCGCAGGTGTGAGATGATGTGTAATGATGTGCAGACGGTGGGGGCTTTAGGGGCAGTCAATCGGGGGTTTACGTCAACGATATCTCCAGCGTTCCGTAAGGATTTGAAGGACTCGGAATGCACGTATTGCGGACAGTGTGTGGCTGTTTGTCCGGTCGGGGCACTAACGGAGGTAGATCATACGAATCGTTTATTACGTGATTTGGCTGATCCGTCGAAGACGGTTATCGTTCAAACAGCACCGGCGGTACGCGCTGCTTTGGGTGAAGAGTTTGGCTTTCCTCCGGGGATTTCCGTAACGGGAAAGATGGTTAGTGCCTTGCGTGAATTAGGGTTTGCTAAGGTTTTTGATACGGATTTCGCTGCTGATTTAACGATTATGGAGGAGGGGTCTGAACTATTGGATCGCTTGACTCGTTTTCTGGATGGGGATAAGGATGTGTGTTTACCGATACTGACCTCTTGTTGTCCTGCGTGGGTGAACTTCTTTGAACATTATTTTTCAGATATGCTGGATATACCGTCGACAGCGCGTTCTCCACAGCAGATGTTTGGTTCGATAGCGAAGAACTACTGGGCTGAATTGATGAATATTCCTCGTGAAAACCTGATTGTAGTCTCGATTATGCCTTGTCTGGCGAAGAAATATGAGTGTGCACGTGAAGAGTTTGCCGATGCTGGTGGGGATCCGGATGTGAATTACTCGATCTCTACACGGGAATTGGCTAATCTGATTAAGCGGGCTAATATTGATTTTAATGCTTTGCCGGAGGAAGATTTTGATACACCATTAGGAGAATCAACGGGGGCAGGCGTTATATTCGGCGCTTCCGGAGGTGTTATGGAGGCTGCTTTGCGTACGGCGTATGAGTTATATACCGGAGAGACGCTTAAAAACGTAGACTTTAAAGAGGTAAGAGGACTGCAAGGAATCAAGAAGGCTTCTGTTAATCTAAAGGGTTTTGAGTTGAAAATCGGTATAGCGCACGGTTTAGGGAATGCGCGCAAGCTGCTGGAAGATATTCGTGAAGGTAAGTCGGAATTCCATGCGATTGAGATTATGGCTTGTCCCGGAGGCTGTGTAGGTGGTGGCGGGCAGCCGTTGCATCATGGGAATTCTATCCTGTTAAAAGCACGCAGTAATGCCTTGTATGAAGAGGATTACAATAAGCCGCTTCGTAAATCTCATGAAAATCCTTATATCATAAAGTTATATGAAGATTATCTGGGTAAGCCGATGAGTGAGAAGGCGCATCATTTATTGCATACGCATTATTTTAATAAGTCGGAATGAGACTGTTTGAGTAATTCATTATTAATCTAAAATCATCTCAAAATGTCTGAAGTAAAATTATCCCAACATAAGATAGATCAGATAATCGCTATCTGTGATGAGCATCATAATAAAGCCGGTGAATTGATTAATATCCTGCATAAAACTCAGGGCTTACTGGGCTATTTACCGGCGGATGTGCAGAAGGTCATTGCGAAAAAAATGAAAATACCCGTATCGAAAGTGTATGGCGTAGTTACGTTTTATTCCTTCTTTACGATGGTGCCTAAAGGGAAATATCCTATCTCTATTTGTATGGGGACAGCCTGTTATGTGAAAGGCGCGGAAAAGGTATTGGATGAATTACAGTCTCAATTAGGCATTAAAGTGGGCGAAACTACACCCGACGGCCTTTTTTCACTGGATAGCTTGCGCTGCGTCGGTGCTTGTGGATTAGCACCCGTTGTTATGATAGGGGAAAAGGTGTATGGCCGTCTTACGCCGGAAAGGGTAAAGGATATACTGGCAGAGTATTACCTGTTAGACGCTCTGTAATCACATCATTAAAGATAGCGGGCAACGATCTCCCTACTGGTTTCTACCTTTTCGAATTCTGAATGTGTAGAACAACTCCCCATAGATACATTTTCGTTTCTATACTCCATTGAACTATGGATGATTTTTCGTGCCGAAGTATGAAACTCCTTTGCACCGGTCTGGGCTTCGATCAGCGTAATATTGCTTTCCCGGACACCGCAACCCGGCATGATAATAATGCGATTCCCGGCTCTTTTTACCAGTTCTGCGATTAGCGGAATACCCTCTACGGCATTGGCCTGCTGTCCGGATGTAAGGATACGGTCGCAACCGGCCTCTATGATTTGTTCCAATGCCAGGAAAGGATCACGACAGACATCAAATGCCCGATGAAAAGTAACCGACAAAGGTTTAGCCGCATTGACAAGTCTATGAAGAAGTTTCACATCAATATCTCCCTCCTTGGTCAGACAGCCGAATACAACCCCCTGCACATTAAGCTGCTTGCAAAGTTCGATGTCTTGCAACATAGCAGAAACCTCTGTTTCGGAATACAGGAAATCACCCCCCCGCGGACGGATAATCACATGAATAGCAATTGTTGAAGTCAGTTCCTGCGCCGTTCGGATCTCACCATAACTAGGTGTTGTGCCTCCTTCCGGAATGGCAGCACATAATTCTACACGAGCAGCACCACCAGCTTCAGCTTCTACGCAACTTTGTGCAGAGTTGGCACATATTTCGATGATCCGTTTCATTATCTATGAATGCTTTACTACTTATAAGCACAAATGACTACAGTTTGCTATTCATATAAATAGTCTCTCTGTAATCATCTGTGTTTATATCGTGTCTCTTTTAAGTATGACACATTTTATTGTCAATTACCAGGGCGTAACGGTTACATTACGGAACTGAACGTCTTTTCCTTCACTCTGTAATCCGATAAAACCTTCTTTTACCTTGTTCGTTCCTGCATTTTGGAATACACCATTAATGAAAACAGTGATTTTACCATCTTTTACCCAGATATTCGCTTCATTCCATTCGCCTACTGGCTTTTCGCTGCTTTCATTTGCTTTTGCGACAACAGGGAAAGCCGGGCGTCTTGTTCCCGGACGTTGGTGGAACTCAAACAAATCAGAACCATTCAGGCACACAAAATCTCCGGCTTTACCGGCAGCCAGCTGACATTCGATACCATTAGGAAAAGGATTAGCAGGATCTTCAATTAAAACAAAGATACCACTGTTGGTCGCTTCAACCGGCCAACGCCATTCCACATGCAATTTGTAATTGCTGTATTTCTCTTTTGTGTACATATATCCGAAAGGAGTTCCTTTAATGTGGATTACTCCATTCTGTACAGAATATACCTGATCGGCAGGAACAGAATTGTTTTCAACAACAAAATTCCAGTTCGAAAGGTCTTTTCCATTAAATAAATTAACCGCTTTTTGCGCTTGAACTGCGTTATTGGCGCCAAATAGTGCAGCAAACATCACTGCAAACAATAGCATTCTCTTTTTCATGGTGTGATAAAATTTATGTGATTAATCAATTAGTTTACGATAGCGTACACGTTTAGGCTCAACATCGCCCAATTGTTTCCGTTTATATTCTTCAAAATCCGAGTATGTTCCTTCATAATACATTATATTAGAATCTCCTTCGAAGGAGAGAATATGTGTACATATACGATCCAGGAACCAACGGTCGTGCGAAATGACAACCGCACATCCCGCGAAATTCTCCAACCCCTCTTCCAACGCACGCAACGTATTTACGTCAATATCATTCGTCGGCTCATCGAGTAGTAGGACATTCGCATCAGCTTTCATTGTAAGTGCCAGATGCAGACGATTCTTTTCTCCACCGGATAAGACACCGCAGAGCTTCTCCTGATCTGCTCCACTAAAATTAAATTTAGATAAATAAGCACGGGCATTTACCTCTTTGCCGCCCAATCGGATAGTTTCCAGTCCTCCGGAGATAACCTGATAGACGGTTTTATTCGGATCAATATCTTTATGTGTTTGGTCCGCATAGCCGATAACGACGGTTTCACCCACTTCAAAGGTGCCTTTATCTACGCTTTCCATCCCCATAATCATTTTGAAAAGAGTGGTTTTACCGGCACCATTCGGACCAATAACGCCAACAATACCATTCGGAGGAAGCATAAAGTTCAGATCATCAAAAAGAATCTTATCTCCAAACGCTTTGGCAACCTGTTGTGCCTCAATCACCTTATTTCCTAATCGCGGACCGTTTGGTATAAATATTTCCAGTTGAGCTTCACGTTCTTTCTGATCTTCATTCAGTAATTTCTCATAAGAATTCAAACGAGCCTTACCTTTAGCATGACGAGCCTTAGGAGCCATATTGATCCACTCCAATTCTCGCTCCAACGTCTTGCGGCGTTTGCTGGCTTGCTTTTCCTCTTGTGCCATGCGCTTAGTTTTCTGATCCAGCCAGGAAGAATAATTCCCTTTCCACGGAATACCCTCGCCACGGTCAAGTTCAAGAATCCAGCCGGCCACATGATCCAGAAAATAACGGTCGTGCGTAATACAGATAACCGTACCCTCATATTGTTGAAGATGTTGTTCCAACCAGTCAATCGACTCTGCATCCAAATGGTTCGTCGGCTCATCCAGGAGCAAGACATCCGGCTGTTGAAGCAACAAGCGACATAAGGCGACACGTCGGCGCTCACCACCGGAAAGCGTATCTACAACCTGATCATCCGGCGGACACCGTAGCGCATCCATCGCACGCTCCAGCCGACTATCCAGATTCCAGGCGTCGGTTGCATCTATTTTATCCTGTAAGGCAGCCTGCCGATTGATAAGCGCATCCATCTTGTCCGGATCGTCTAAAATCTCAGGGTCGCCAAATTTTTCATTAACCTCTTCGTATTCTTTTAATGTATCAACAATATCCTGTACACCTTCCTGCACGATCTCTTTAACCGTTTTGCCGGATTCCAGTTGCGGATCCTGTTCCAGATAACCCACAGAATAACCGGGCGAGAATACCACCTCTCCCTGATATTCTTTCTCAATACCGGCAATGATTTTTAACAGCGTAGATTTACCGGAACCGTTCAGACCAATAATTCCGATCTTTGCTCCGTAAAAGAAAGAGAGATAGATGTTTTTTAAAACTTGTTTTTGTGGGGGATATATTTTATTCACACCCACCATTGAAAAAATTACTTTTTTATCGTCTGCCATACCTTTGTTAGTAATAGATTTTTGTCTGACAAGTTATGCTTTCTGCACAAAGATAAGAAAATAAAAAAGAGGCGAAATATTTGCACGAAAAAAATATAAAATCTACCTTTGCGCCCGTATTAAAATGATACATACCGGAGATTCGCTAGCTCAGCAGGTAGAGCACATCCCTTTTAAGGATGGGGTCCTGGGTTCGAGCCCCAGGCGAATCACAAACAGATTTCATAAGAAGAATCTTAACCCGAATCCCTGACTCCTATGTGGAGTTAGGGATTTTCTTTTTTTACTACAAGTAGATGGGGAGGTAGAAAAGAAAACCTGTCAAATCAAAATCAGGAAATTTTTTATAGTCAATTTTTATACACTCCCGTCCACATATATGGACGACCTTCTGCAAAAATGTTCGACCCCGTCCAAGTACGTGGACGACCTCCTGCAAGAATGTTCGACCCCGTCCACATATATGGACGACCTTCTGCAAGAATGTTCGACCCCGTCCACATATATGGACGACCTCCTGCAAGAATGTTTGACCCCGTCCACATATATGGACGACCTTCTGCAAAAATGTTTGACCCCGTCCACATATGTGGACGACATGATACAAACTTTTTTTGACACAACTTGCTTATCAGATTTTCGGAAATCGGAATTTTTAGGTGGTTATAGGTTGATTTTTTCATTTTCCGAAAATGCTGTCCGCATTATTTACGCAGAATGTCTATATCAGTCTGTAAAATAACCTTTTTCTGTCACATTTTTCTCCTAAGAATTTACTTGCTTTAGAGTGAGTTAAATATAAATAGCTTTGGCTATTTACCTATTATAAATTTTAAATAAAAAGACTATGAATAAGATTAAACGATTTGGGATATTTAATTTCCTACGGAATGGGGAGCATTTTCAGCTCCATTGGACATTGAGTGATTTTTTGACAACAAAGATTGCGGACTTTGCATCTTTAGCTACTCTGTTTGCTACCTATAAAGCACTATTTGAGCATGAGGATATTGTTTTTAAGCATAATTCCCGGATGGTAGGTACGGCTGAGATAAAGAGGGCAGATATAGTGCGTAGTAAAGCGTTTCGCTCACTTCGGATGACGATAAAGGCACTAACGCTGAATGTTGATCTATCGGAGCAGCAGTTGGCTGATGATCTGTTATTAATCATTGATAATTACAAGGAGGCTCCACGTAAAGCTTATCTTGAAAATACGGCTTATATTAATAATCTGGTGCAGGAGTTGCGGATACCGGCCAATTTTGAGAAGGTAGAAGCGCTTTCGCTGGAAGGGTTGGTTACATCGCTGGATCAGTCGAATATTTTGTTTCGGACACTCTACAATAATCGCTCGGAATGGTTAGACGCACAGAAAAGGCAGGGGAATATGCGGAATATACGCCGGCCGTTGGATATGGCCTTCAGAGATTTGGCTTCGGCCATTAATTCACTCTATGAGGCGAATGAGTTGGTTGAAAAGAATGCAACTACGCGGGAGAAGTTGGAGGTCATGATTGATGGTGTAAATGCACATATTGAGAATGCGATACGTGCAATTGCCTATCGTTCGCCCGGACATAGCTCGAAACCTGATCCCGATCCGCATCCTGAACCGGAACCCGGACCGGTAGAGCCTTTCCGTTTTACGGCCGTAAGTCAGGAGTTTGTAGCCAGCGGCAATATTATGCAGATCATGGCGCCCGACCCGCAGGCTTTCCATAATGCGGTAAAAGATAGGGCGGTAGGCGGTATCGTCAACTTCCAGACGGAGGAAGATCCGAACCGCTTTACAGTATTCGATTTTAAGTACACCGACGAGATAGCGGGAGGATTTATGCTTAGACCGACGGATGATCAGGATTTGCTCGGTTCTTTCTCGGGACCGGAGATTACGGTGGAGGTAATTAAGGATGGAGAGGTGATCTCGATCATTGATGGAGTACAAGCGCCGGATGGGTTCGCGTAAAGCGAAGATAAAAGAGAAACACCCGTTTCACTTGGATGAAACGGGTATTTTTATGGGAAGAATTTTAATCCGAATCCCTGACTCTTATACAGAATCAGGGATTTGATTTTTTTGTATAAGTTGCAGTAGGTCTGTTATTTTATAGCTTGTGCATTATAGTTAATACGCACGCCATAATCGTTGACAATCAGATTCAGACCCAGCATACCTTGTGGGTTTTCAGTTCCCTTCACTTTGCCGGATAATACATCCTTGGAAAGTGTGATCATATCGGAAATCCTTTTCGGTGTCTCTGCATTTACGCCCATGTAATGTCCGGGATAAAGCTGTGTAAGATTGTACTTTTTGATAATGGCATCCATCTTTTCGCAAGTGGCCAGCAGCGTTGAAAAATCCATCGTAAGCAATAGATTTCCTGAGCCAAAGGCATCCCCACTGAAACCATATCTCTTTTCTTTGTCAATAAAAGTGGTCGATCCCGGTGTATGTGCCGGCGTAAAGACAACCTCTATCTGACGGCCACCCAGATCAATGATCTGACCATCTTTTAAGAATTTCAGTTCACCTTTGTAGTCCGGCATCATCGACGGAATATTAATTGTATCCGCCGCATTCAGATATATTTCCGGAAAGTATTGTACAGCCGAACCGGTATGATCAGGATGTACATGCGTGGCAATCAACATGACAGGCTTGCTGGTAATCGATGCGACGATCTTGTCCAGATCAGCAATCCTGGTGCCTACATCCAAAAGAATGGCTCTGTCATTGCCTTCGATCAGATACATGCTTTCGTTCGACATCAGATTACCGCTACCTATCCAGGTATGTTCGTCTATCTGATGGAAAATTACCTCGTCGTTTCTGAAAACCTCTTTCTCCGTATACTGTGGTCCTCGCATCTGTGCGAATACATTTATCGGTATAAGGGAGGTTGATACAACTAATGTGGCAACCAATAATGCAACTACTTTTCTCATAATGTTTTATTTTATAGTTTATCTGTCATTTACCTGATCCGTTAGACAAAGCCGTTTATTTCATCGGCTTGGCAGTGGATAAAGATAGATACTATTTCTATAAAAATGCTACATGAGCAATTTGTTTTATATTTTATGTGCCGTCGGACCGACGCTGTTTTTGGACGACTACTCCATAACGATATACGCCGGCCATGACTGGCGATTCGGCAGGTCGAAGACTTCGTCATAGGGTTGCGTGCCTGAGCCGTTGTTGTATAAAGCAACGCGCTTTGCGCCGTCGGCCGTGCTACCGCCTGTGCCGTTAATTACGTTTAGTATATTGCCCGGGCCACTGAAGCGTGTAATACACATCTTTTCAAGGATGACATTGGGGGTGTTGGGTGCTTCGAAGGCGTTGCGTTTGTTTACCTTGCCGTCGGTACCGGTGAAAACTGCGTAAGAGCCAAAGCCTATGCTGTGGTGTTCTTTTACGGTATTGGCCACTTTGTATGCTGCGTAACCATCCACGCGACCGCCCTGACTGCTCCATTCGGGTTGTGTTGGCGGATCGTAAGGTGGTTCGTTCTGAAGGAAGTATGTTCTGCCACGCTCACCAAGCCATAGGACTTCGTATTCCTGATAATGTTCAGCGAACAGAGCGTAAAGCGTTACGTCGTTACCGGTGACGATGAGTCCGTTTTTGCAGCGGTCTCTTGTCCAACGTGCGGCACCACCGGGCTGTGTGCCGTGGTCGGCACGCCATAACCAGAAGTGATCACCTACGACATGGTTGCTATTGATTTGCATGGAAGCGTGTATCTGAATGTTTTTGGACTGAACGCCACCTACCCGGCAGGTGATGTCCGAGAGCAATATAGGATTGGCAGAATGATCTGCTTTTGCGCCCTCTTCACCGATACGAATTTGATAGGTCGTGCTGTTGAAAGAGTCCATGAGAAGGCCGGCTACAATGATTCCGTCTTTGTCGTCTGCATAGATACAGCCCCAGGAGTTGTTCTCCGTAGGCTCAAGCGTAACCGAAGCGATACCAGCGCCAAGGAGTATTGCGTTCTTTCTGTTTACCTGGATCGGTGCATTCAAGGCGTAATGGCCGGGGGTGAAAAATATGTTTTTGCCCGACTTAAGTGCGGCGTTAATTTCAACGTCGGTGTCACCTTCTTTGGCTACGTACCAATTGGTGAGTAGATCTTGTATTTCGCCTTTACCCATATTTGTGGTAGACCAGGAGGTTCCTACTCTGTCCTTTTGCCATGCGGGGATGAATACTTTATATTCGCCATCATCATCTATGAAAAGGAATGGCTTTTCCCGGATAATAGGGGTATTGGCAACGGGTGAGTTGGTGGGGTCTGAATCAGGAGCATTAACGCAACCTTGCCAAACCATGTTGTACGAACCGCCCATAGAGCCGGAGCCCGAAGGGAAGATAGTATTTCTGGTGTACCATTGTTGCTGACCTCCCCAATTGGGCCTGTCGGATGCTGTGTAGTAGCTGTCGGCGATGAAACCACCGCTTCCCCAGAAGTTGTTAGTGCCAACGTCGGAGATATATTTCGAGGAACTTTGAATCAGGATTCTTCTTGCGCTGGTTGATTGAGAGACGGTCCACGCGAAGTCTCGCATTACCGTTACATTCTCCATAGAACGCCAGAAGGTACAGGTTGCATTCGCTCCACCGGAAAGGTGAGGGCGGGTGAAGATTGCACCGAGCTTAACATCCGAGGGCAATTTGCCCAGTCCGCCGATGTGGGAGTAGAAGCCCAGCTCTATGGGGTTGGCATCCGGTGCGGAGGCTGTACCCAGGCTACCACCCGGATCGTAGGTCTGCGAGCCGACATTGGGTTTGAAGTAGTAGGCCTGACGCTTGGTAGTCCACTCGCCATTTGCTCTACCCTGACCGGTTGTGGCGAAATGGTCGTTGATTTCAGCTCTTGCTGTTCCTGCTTCTTCGTATTTCCGGTCGTAGAAATACATGTTGTCGCCGAAAATCTGGTTTTCCAGTGAAAGCACGATGGTGGTAGAACCGCGGGTGATCTTGTAGTAGTTTTCGTACTTGTTGGCGTTCGGTTT
Organism: Parabacteroides sp. OttesenSCG-928-G21; assembly: GCA_030266465.1. Taxonomy (GTDB): domain Bacteria; phylum Bacteroidota; class Bacteroidia; order Bacteroidales; family Tannerellaceae; genus JAJDIA01. The sequence goes on from JAJDIA010000006.1 coordinate 21,405, forward strand.
TGTGTCTGTGAACGAGGTTCCGGAGGTAGAGCCGACAGAGATAAAATCCGTAGCTAAACGGCTGCCGCCTCTTGTGATGATATAATCCCCGGAAGTTCCGAATGCGGACCATGAGAGTGTAATACTTTGGTTCGCTTTGTTGTAGACAACGCTGCTGCTTGCCGTGGCTGCCTGGTTATTCTCCGCAGGCGAATAGGGCACAACAAAACTGCATATACTTAGCATTATAATAAATGCCGTAAGCATAGTGATTGTTTTTTTAATCATACTAGTGTTTTTCTTTAAAATGTTTCTGTTTGGTCCAAAGATAAATAGTATTTGATTAGCAGACTTCCAAAATCTCTCTTACGTTTTGATAGGAATTAAACTTTTATTTAGCTTTTATCATTATTAGCAGCATTTTGAATGGCTTTTTGGCTTGCAAGGCATGAGAAATATGAAGAAGAACAGACTTGATACAATTAATAACCTTCTAAGCCTGTTGAGTTAATTTTCCGACAATATGATTCTATTGTAATTTTTTTGCTTTAAGTTGATTAAATCTATTTTAAGCCAAAAATAATCCTTTTTTTAGAACAATCTTCCCATTTATCTGTTCTATGAACGCTCAATAGAAATAAGTGTATAACTATTTTATTAGGTTAGGTATATGGATTGTGAACAAAAAGTATTGAATCGTTTTTCCCATAAGCAAGTTGAAGGTATTCATGAAGTGCAAACGCTGGTTAATGAGGTGTTGGAATTGTCTTTTCTACTAACGGAAAAAAATCAGTCTGAAGAGAATCAGTATTATATTCAACTGATTCAGAGAAACAGAGATTTATTGCAAAAACTAAATACGGGCTTAAAATCGACAACTATTACAATTAATAAAGTAAAATCGGCTGTCGGTAAATTTGATATAAAAGAGCTATGTCATTCGGCGATTAACCTAAAGTCTGCCAACAGAAAGGATTATATTAAATTGTTGTTCGACCAGCATTTGCCGTCCATATTTGTAGAGACCGACAGCGATCGCGTCATTCAGGTGCTATATCTTTTATTGGATAATGCGTATAAATATACGAATGAAGGATCAATAACGCTCTCTTATCGTTTGGAGGAGGATAGTGTACGGGTAGAGGTTGCCGATACGGGTATTGGTTTTACCGAACAGGAAATGGCAAGTATATTCCCTGTTAATGGTAGTAATGCTCGTTCCGGATTATGTACAGGATTGCGTATTTCGAATAAAATAATTCAGGAATTAGGCGGGAAAACCGGACTGAAATCCATAGAAGGAAAAGGTACCTCTTTCTGGTTTGTATTACCTATTCAAAGCAAATAAGTCTGATAGAAAAGGCTAAAGGTTACTTTTTATGAGTTTGATTTCGAAAGAAAAGTGAAAATTTTGTGTGCTAATAATACAATCCTATGACAATTTTCAATCTAAACAAAACCTGAATTGTCGCATGTATGAAAATTTGAGGTATTCTATTTATTCATTCATTCATTCATTTCTTTTCCACTTTATCTCTTTGTTTCAACGGAAAGATTATTCAGAACTTGAGAGGAGAAATAATCCTTTTACGATTTTGACTTGATAAAATGAATTATTTAATCAAAAAATCTTACTGAAAAATAGTAGTTGTAGATAAGATAAGCCTTATATTCGTAGCAAATATAAACACACACAATAATGAGAAGCTTTAAAATAAAAATAGTTCTGTTTTTAACCGGACTAATATTTACATTTACGATTATGGCACAAGAATCACCTATTTTGTTATTCCCCGATAGCGCTCCTGGCGAAACAACTACTCTAATAGAAAAAGGTGATACTAATGGTGGTAAGGTTGCTGAAAAGTCGGTTTTGCGCATTATGAATGTAAGCGAGCCAACTATTACAATTTATCCTGCACCTGAAGAAAATTCAAATGGAACTGCTATGCTCGTTTGCCCCGGTGGAGGCTATAATATTCTTGCGTATGATCTCGAAGGTGATGAAATATGTGAATGGCTGAATGAATTAGGGATAACTGCTGTTTTGTTAAAATATAGAGTACCACGTCGAGAAGGCCTACAAAAACATGAAGCTCCGTTACAGGATGCACAACGCGCATTAGGATATATCCGTTCACATGCTAAAGGCCTTAATATTAATCCGGATCGAATAGGTGTAATGGGTTTTTCGGCAGGAGCGCATTTGTCGACCATGTTAAGCAATTCCTCTTCTTTGGAGAGAACCTATCCTATTCTTGATGATATGGATAAGGTGAGTTGTCGTCCTGACTTTTGTTTACTTGTTTACCCAGCCTATTTAGACAGTGCTGATTTTCAATTGGCACCGGAAATACAAGTATCTTCAAATACTCCTCCAACATTAATAATCCAGGCAGCAGATGATAAGTCGTATATAAATAGCAGTCTTTTTTACTATTATGCCCTTAAAGAAGCAGAAGTACCTGTAACGATGCATTTGTATAGTTCTGGAGGTCATGGTTATGGTCTTCGTGATACCGGAGAACAGGTGAATGAATGGCCTTTAAGAGCGGAAGATTGGTTCTCTGAATTAGGATTAATAGATCTAAGATAATTTTCATGAAAAAGAAAAACGTTCTGTATTTCTTGCCGATTATACTATGTGTTATCTTTTTTGCATCGTGTGATAAACTAGATGATAAAGTGATAATAGGAGGGACAGAGGATTATAAGAAAATTGATCCGGATGATGAAAAAGCCACAGAAGATTTAACCCCATTACTGCCTTCTCTGATAAAAGTGAAATCTATAGAAGAAAACGATTTGTATTCTGAATATTTATATACGATAGATTTTGAATATGATGAAATGAATCGTCCACTAAAAATGCAATATATCAAAGAAAGGAAAAATTTAGAGACGGGTGTAAGAACAATGATTCATAAGAATAATGTGAGTTATACCTATAACGATGAACCTATAATAAAGAAAGAAAGTGATATCTATGAATTGATTTATGGATATCTTTATCATTATACGGGGAAAAGAGAGTATGCGATTGAAGAAAATGATGAATCTGTGATAAATGTTTTAGTAGATGAATCTTATAGTGAAAAAATAAAACAACATGCCGGAAATGTTATTTATTATTATGGATTAGATGTTTCTTATTCTCCAAATCTTCAAGTGATAGAAAATTTGCAAAAATATTATTGCGACTCCGAATGGAATATTAAAGAGTATAATTATATTACGGAAGATTTTTTTTCTGCAAGACAGTTAAGAACAGATGGTTATAATGGTATATTTAAACATGTCAACCTGCCGGCTTGGTTTATGATCTCTCAATGGAATTATGAATTTATAGGTTTGGAACATCTGTTTAATAATGCCAGAGAAATCTGGATGTATGATTTATATAGAGATAGATATGTGCCCTTTTTGGTAAATGATTACAAATATAATTCTCATGGTTATCCTATTGAAAAAACAGATTGGTATGAATCTGGCTGGGGAGAATCTACAAGTACTATGACAATAGAATATATAGAAGCAAATAAAATTTGAATTAATGAAAATAAAAAAGCCGTTCCCAATAATGAGGAGCGGCTTTTTTGTCTAAAACGGTCTTACTATTAACGAAAATCTTTTAATGTTGTTTGAAGGGTCTGACGGGCGAAGAAAATGCGACTTTTTACAGTTCCTAAAGGAATGTTTAATTTTTCTGATATTTCAATATATTGAAACCCACTGACAAATAAAGAAAACGGATTCTTTAGATCTTCAGGAAGGTTTTCAATTGCTTTACTGATTTCATTTATATCACAACTGCTATCCGGTGCTGAAAATCCGGAATGGTTGATTGTGTCTAAATTATATAAATCTGCACCTTGATCGATGACAGTATATGTCCGAACGGTCTTGTGATAATTATTGATAAAGATATTACGCATGATGGTAGTAACCCATCCTTTGAAGTTGACATTGTCAACATACTTGTCTCTGTTGCTTAGCGCTTTTAATGTAGTGTCTTGCAATAAATCGTAAGCATCCTCTTTGTTTGCGGTTAAAAACAATGCTATATTCAGCATATATTCCTGCATGTTAACTAATTTTGTCTGAAATTGTAGAGCGGTCATACTATTTTAAAGTTTAATTGTTTGTTATAATTTCCTTTTCCTGTTTTTCAATTTTTGTATCAGTACTTCAATCTGACTGTTTTTCATCCCTCAAAATCACCCTCGTTATCGTTGTTCGATACGCAAATGTATGTGGACAAAAATTGGTGAGAAAATCTACTAAAAACTTTTTTTGTTGAAAATCGTAAGTTTTCTGTTTTTCCTGATTTTATGCGGAGTTTGAACAAAATTTACAACCTATTCAAGTTGTGTATTTTGGAATATTCAACAAACTGGTTACAATTTTCAAGTAAGAGGATGTGGCTGATCGTTCTATTTTCTTCAGCATAAAGCACTAATTTCTATTCAGTGACTCCCCGATTTTTTATGTGAGAATTTTGTTGCCGATAATTATCGGCAGAATTGCCGACGATTGTCAGCAGGCTTGTCGATAACTATCGGCAGAATTGCCGACAATTGTCGGCAAACAATTTCAAGCCCGTATTAACCGGAGCAGACAGGTATGAAAAAAGGAAAAGAATGCAATGGAAATGAAATGGATATACGACTAAATCACTGTAAGTTATCGGATTATTATTTTACTCGCACGTTAATAAAAGGTAATATCAACCGACTCTTTCGGAAAGAATAAAGGATTTACAGTATATTTGTCTGATTACTTAATTCTATATCGACAATCTTATGGATAATGTTGGGGCAATTTTACAGCAGTTACGTGCCGAATTAGAACAACACAACTACAATTATTATGTATTGTCTCAGCCAACTATTTCTGACCGGGAATATGATGAAAAAATGCTTCGTTTGCAGAAATTGGAAGCTGAACATCCTGAATATGCCGATCCGTTTTCACCGACACAGCGTGTAGGTAGCGATTTGACAAGTGATTTTAAGCAAGTGCTTCATCAATATCCGATGCTCTCTTTGAGTAATACCTATTCTGAAGGTGAAGTCCGTGATTTTTATGAACGTACTGCTCGCTCACTGAATGAACCGTTTGAAATAGTTGCCGAATTAAAATACGATGGTGTTTCTATATCATTAATATATGAAGAGGGGAAATTGGTCCGTGCAATTACACGCGGGGATGGCACGCGTGGAGATGATGTTACTGCGAATGTGCGGACAATTCGTTCTATCCCTTTAAAATTACAGGGCACAGATTATCCACCGGTATTTGAAATTCGTGGCGAGATACTACTTCCCTGGCAGGAATACGAGCGGTTAAATAAAGAAAGGGAAGAACAGGAAGAACCTCTTTTTGCCAATCCCAGGAATGCCGCGTCGGGAACGTTGAAACAGAAAAATCCGGTTGTTGTAGCTTCCCGGAAATTAGATGCATACTTTTATTATTTATTAGGCGAGCAACTGCCAGCCGATAGCCATTATGATAATTTGCAAATGGCACGGGGTTGGGGACTGAAAGTGCCGGATGTGATCAAAAAATGTATGTCGCTGCAAGATGTTTACGATTATATTAATTACTGGAATAATGAACGGAAAAATCTTCCGGTAGCTACTGACGGTATCGTTTTAAAAGTAAATTCCTTACGACAGCAACGAAATTTAGGTTTTACGGCTAAAAGTCCCCGGTGGGCAATTGCCTATAAGTTTCAGGCCGAACGTGCCGTTACGCGACTTAATTCCGTCTCTTTTCAGGTTGGCAGAACAGGTGCGATTACGCCGGTTGCTAATTTGGAACCGGTTCAGTTGGCTGGTACAGTCGTGAAACGGGCCTCTTTGCATAATGCGGATATTATTGCGGGTCTGGATCTTCATTTGGGAGATTCGGTTTTTGTGGAGAAAGGCGGGGAGATTATACCGAAAATAGTGGGAGTTGATATCGACTCACGTTCTATCTTGTTGGGTGATAAAGTGCGTTTTATTTCAAGCTGTCCCGTATGTGGAACGCCTTTGATACGTCCCGAGGGCGAAGCAGCGCACTATTGCCCGAATGAATCCGGTTGTCCTCCACAAATAAAAGGGAAGATAGAGCATTTTATCACGCGAAAAGCGATGAATATCAATATAGGTCCGGAAACAGTGGAAGACTTATATGAAGCTGGTTATATACAAAATGCAGCAGATCTTTATATATTGACAATTCATGATCTTTTACGACTGGAAAGATGGGCAGAGAAAAGCGCCCGAAATTTTTTGGAAAGTCTGCGTGAATCCAGGAAAGTGCCTTATGAGCGCGTTTTGTTTGGTTTGGGCATTCGTTATGTGGGAGAAACGGTTGCAAAACGTCTTGCTGTCGCCTTTCCTGAAATTGATCTGTTGATAAAAGCGTCTCTTGAAGAACTAACGGATGTTGACGAAATAGGTGGACGAATAGCGCAGAGTGTGATTAATTATTTTTCGGATGAAAAAAATCAGGAGTTGGTAAATCGTTTGAAGGAATACGGTCTTCAATTCTCTTTGTCGGAAGATATGCTGACTAACCGATCCGAAAAATTAAAGGGGTTGTCTATTGTTATCAGTGGTACATTTACTCTTCATTCCAGAGACGAATATAAAGCTATGATAGAGCAACATGGCGGCAAAAACAGCGGCTCGGTTTCCGGAAAAACAGATTATATCCTGGCCGGAGATAATATGGGACCGGCAAAATTGGAAAAAGCCGCAAAGCTTGGTGTGAAAATTATAGATGAAGATCACTTTTTAAAGATGATAGCGGATGGCATGGACTAATTTTGTGATAAAGAGCAAACTGAAAAAGTTAGCCGGTCAAAATCTTGATCGTATGAATAACTTTTGCACCTTAAATGATGCGAAAAGTATTCTTTTGTTTGTTCATTCCAGAGATTTGTCTCAGGCAGAACCTTATATTACTCAGTTAAAAGAAAAAGGGAAAACGGTTTCTGTGATCGTTTACCTGCCCAAAAAGGATAAAAGAGAAGAGGTCTATTTTTTTGATCAGATTGTTTCTGTAAAAGATGATTTGGATTTCTGGGGAGTGCCGTCCAAAGAGGTAATAGAGAAAGTGTCTGCATATAAGGCAGATATCTTAATAGACATTACCCGTCCCTATTGTTATGCGATAAAATATCTGGCTTTTTCAAACCCCTCTCTTTTTAAAGTAGGTGTGAAATGGGAAGATACGGACACCTATGATTTATCGTTGGCAGTTACAGATAATAGCAATATTCCTTATTTATTTGAACAAATTCTATTTTATTTGCAGACAATCCGGTCTAAATGATAGAATTTATTTATTTTTGTGTACAAATCATAATCAGGTACAATCTCCTTCTATGGCAGATATAAATTTAAAAGGTATGGGGGTGGCATTGATCACTCCATTCAAAGAAGATGACAGCATAGACTTCAATGCGTTAGGAAAATTAGTAGATTACCAACTGCAAAATGGGACAGATTATTTAGTTGTTTTAGGAACAACTGCGGAAACGCCAACTCTTACCGAAGAAGAAAAAAGGGAGGTTACTAAATTTATTGTAACCAGAGTGCGTGGACGTATTCCTATTGTTTTAGGTGTGGGAGGTAATTGTACGCGTACCATTGTCGAGAAGTTGAAAAATGAAAACTATGATGGCGTTGATGCCATCCTATCGGTTGTGCCTTATTATAACAAACCCTCTCAGGAAGGAATCTATCAACATTATAAAGCAATTTCAGAAGCAACGAAATTGCCGATAGTTCTGTATAATGTCCCTGGACGTACCGGTGTTAATATGACGGCACAGACAACACTTCGTATTGCGTGTGAGTTTAAAAATGTAATCGCTGTTAAAGAAGCATCCGGCAATATCACGCAGATGGATGATATTATCAAGAATAAACCGGCCAATTTTAATGTTATATCCGGCGATGACGGGATAACTTTCCCGCTTGTAACCTTAGGTGCGATAGGTGTTATCTCTGTTATTGGAAATGCGTTCCCTCGTGAATTTAGCCGAATGGTACGTCTTGCCTTAGCCGGAGATTATGCCAATGCCCGTACAATACACCATAGCTTTACGGAACTGTTTGATCTTTTATTTGTTGATGGTAATCCTGCCGGTGTGAAGTGTATGCTTCACATGATGGGATTCATCGAAAATAAATTAAGACTTCCTCTTGTTCCGACAAGGATAGGCACATTTGAGAAAATTCGTGACGTCTTGCGCCAACTGAGTATCAAATGTTGATAGCCTTATAAATTGTACACGTACTATAACTGTCAATAGTCATTCGGGTTTGTTCTAGAATCCGTAAGGAGAAAAGTGTGCACGCATGTTGGAAAAATACATTACTTTCTTCATTTAATGAACAGAAAACAATAATACACCCGGATTCGGCTACTTCAGCGATTCGTGATACCATTTCGATTAGTTTTCCTCCGTGGCCACCAATGAATACAGCATCGGGAGGAGGAAGCAGCGATAAACTCACATTACAAAAATCTCCGATTACAGCATGAATACCAGGTGCACCACACCGGCAGCTATTAATTGCCATCAGATTGCCGCACTCTTCCTCAATGTCAAAACCTGTAACATGTAAATGAGGGAATTGTAAACGTGCTTCAATGGCTACAGAACCTGTACAAAATCCAATATCCCAGAAATTCTTTTTGGATTTTAATTCCAGCATGCTTAATGACATTAACCGTACCGGTCTTTCTGTGATTTTATTCTCTTCACCCATCACGCGTGAAAAATAATGATCAGGAATGCCAAACAGTTGAGTGGGGTTCTCATATTCTTTCACCAATAAGATACTGTTGGGGAAGTTAAAGTGTCCGGAAGAGGCTGAAACTAAGCTCATTTTTCGAATAGTCCGCATTTCCGGGTCATTGAGGTATTCGCCTACATACATTGTATAGTTATTATACCCATATTCCATCATCCGTTCGGCAATTGCAGAAGGAGAATGAATTTTGTCTGCAGAAACGCCAATTTTTGGTTTTCCTTTTATTAATGCAAAGTCGAAATCGTGCCAGGTATGATCTTCAAAATTAGCCATATATATATCATGATAAGGTATCATTAGGTGCTGAGCTAATGTTTGAAACACATTGTGGGCTGGCATCATTTTTAAGTCCGTATCCGGAAAGCGCTTGTATAAAGAGCTTGTAAAATCAAAAAATGCCGGGTCACCAGTAACAAACAAAACGATATCCTCTCCATTACTAAGAAACTTTTCATATTCATCAAAAGTCTTATTAAATGGAATGTTAATGTTTATCCATGTCGAATTTTTCGGCAGGATAGAGCGAACAGTCTCTTGTTGTTTAATACCTCCAGAGAAAATGAAATTAGAAGATAAGATTGGAGTTACGTCTGGAGTAGCTAATTGTTGTACATTTTCGTTTAAACCGATTACATAAAAGGTATTCATAATCTTAAAAGATTAACAAATCCCACTATATAAGATATACATCTTATGCAAAAATGGAATAGTTTAGTTAGACCTCAATTTTCGTATAATAAATAATAGTCAGTAATAATATAAACAAAAGTATTAAATATTATTTTAATTACCTAATAATTTGTAAGTTATTTTGCTTTTTATGTATTAAATCGATTTGTTGATGTATGGTTGTTTTCTATAATAATCTCATTTAATTGTTTGATTATCAGAAGTTTGTGTGATTTTTCTTTGTGATGGGATTCGTTTTTTATTTTATGTTTTTTCTTAAAAAATCCATATATTTTATAACTGATTCTCTATCAGCAGCATCCGGACTCCATGATGCGAGGTCTGCCGCAGCAAGGGGAACGAAAGGTCCTTCTTTCACTTCATAAACAACTGTCCCAGGTTCTATAACCAACAAACTATGCCATACTCCGGGTTCAAGTTCTGCGCCATAGACACCTTCGTCCGGGCTTAATACTAGTTGATCGGTAATATTTCCATTCTCGTCAAAAATGAAAAGCACGGCTTTACCACGTAATAATAAAAAAATCTCTTCTTTCCCCGGATTTAAATGGCGGTGCGGACGAATATAGGTGTCCGGTTCCATCGCATTTAATAATCTGTTTATTGGCGCATCTTCAGAGGCATGAAAATTATGGTTCATGCGTAAACGGGGAGACTTAGTCGCTTTTTCTGAAGTCTTGTCTAAAAGACTCTTATCTATGATCTTCATAATATCAGCATATTAATATTTATGTACGAAGATACGAAAAGAGCCCGATATAAAACTTTTCCTCTTTTCGAATTGTTTTCAATTTGATAAGGTTATAGCTGTAAATGCCAGAATGGCACATTAATTATATGGCATTTTCTTTGCAGTAAAATGATTGGAAAATAAAATGAATAAATTGATAAGAAAAAATATAAAAATATGAATCTGAATAATTTTACAGTAAAATCTCAAGAAGCAGTTCAGCAGGCAGTTCAATTGGTATCCAAGAATAATCAACAGGTTATTTATCCGGAACATTTAATGAAAGCTGTCATAATGACGGGTGAAAGCGTAGCCAATTTCTTGTTTCAGAAATTAGGCGTTTCTTTGCAAAACCTTACAATAGCGTTAGATAACCAGATTGAGTCATTGCCGAAGGTTTCGGGAGGTGAACCCTATTTATCCAACGAAACGAATAAAGTATTGCAGAAAGCGATTGACTATTCTTCGAAAATGGGTGATCAGTATGTTTCACTGGAACCTATTATTCTTGCTTTATTGACTGAAAAAAGCACGGTTTCCCAAATGCTAAAAGATGCCGGTGTTACGGAAAGTGAATTACGTAAGGCTATTGATGAATTACGTAAGGGGAATAAGGTGACCAGTCAGTCGGCAGAAGATACGTATGATGCATTAAGCAAATATGCGATCAATCTGAATGAAAGTGCCCGTAATGGCAAACTCGATCCGGTCATTGGGCGGGACGATGAGATTCGCCGGGTATTACAAATTTTAAGTCGGCGTACGAAAAATAATCCGATATTAATCGGAGAACCCGGAGTCGGGAAGACAGCCATTGCAGAAGGTCTGGCTCACCGTATTATTCGTGGTGATGTGCCTGAAAATCTGAAGACAAAACAGATCTATTCATTGGATATGGGTGCGCTTATTGCGGGGGCGAAATATAAGGGTGAATTTGAAGAACGATTAAAATCAGTCGTAAATGAAGTGATCAAATCGGAAGGCGAAATAATTCTTTTCATAGATGAAATCCATACATTGGTTGGCGCAGGAAAAAGTGAAGGAGCCATGGATGCGGCCAATATATTAAAACCGGCTTTAGCCCGGGGAGAACTACGCTCTATTGGTGCGACAACATTGGATGAATATCAGAAATATTTTGAAAAAGATAAAGCGCTGGAGCGACGTTTCCAGGTAGTAATCGTGGATGAACCGGATGAATTGGATACCATTTCAATTTTGCGTGGTTTGAAAGAGAAGTATGAAAACCATCATAAGGTTCGGATAAAAGATGATACTATAATTTCTGCGGTAAGTCTTTCTGCACGTTATATTACTGACCGTTTCCTGCCGGATAAGGCCATTGATTTAATGGACGAGGCGGCGGCACGTTTACGTATTCAGGTCGATTCTGTTCCTGAGTCTTTAGATGAAGTATCTCGCCGTATCAAACAATTGGAGATCGAACGCGAAGCTATCAAACGTGAAAATGATAAAGGTAAACTGGAATCCTTGAACAAAGAGATTGCTGACCTGAAAGAGGAAGAGCATAAACAAAAAGCGCAGTGGCAAAGTGAAAAGGATCAGATCAATAAGATTCAACAGCATAAAATAGATATAGAGAATCTCAAATTTGAAGCAGATAAAGCTGAACGTGAAGGCGATTATGGAAAAGTGGCTGAAATACGCTATGGAAAACTTCAGGAATTAGAAAAAGAGATTGAAGATATACAAAGCAAATTGCATGATATGCAAGGCGGTGCAGCAATGATAAAAGAGGAGGTTGATAGCGAGGATATTGCCGATGTAGTGTCACGTTGGACAGGTATACCGGTTAATAAAATGATGCAAAGCGAGAAAGATAAACTGTTGAATCTGGAAGCCGAGTTGCATACCCGTGTAGTAGGGCAGGAGGAAGGTATCAGCGCTATATCCGATGCTGTCAGACGAAGTCGTGCCGGCTTACAGGACCCAAAACGTCCAATCGGTTCATTTATCTTTTTAGGAACGACAGGGGTTGGTAAAACTGAGTTGGCAAAAGCCTTGGCGGAATATCTTTTTGATGATGAAAACATGATGACGCGTATCGATATGAGTGAATATCAGGAGAAATTCAGTGCAACCCGTTTGATTGGTGCACCTCCGGGATATGTCGGATACGATGAAGGAGGGCAATTAACGGAGGCTATTCGTCGTAAGCCCTATTCCGTTGTTTTATTTGATGAAATAGAAAAAGCACATCCTGACGTGTTTAATATCCTTTTACAGGTGTTGGATGATGGTCGTTTAACGGATAATAAAGGGCGCGTAGTTAATTTTAAGAATACCATTATTATTATGACCAGTAATATGGGTTCTTCCTTAATTCGTGAAAACTTTGAAAAAATGACTCAGGATAATCGGGAACAGGTCATTGATGCAACAAAAATAGAGGTATTGGAACTGCTTAAAAAGTCTATCCGTCCGGAGTTTTTGAACCGTATTGATGAGATTGTGATGTTTACTCCGTTAAATGAGGAAGAAATCCGGCAAATCGTTATATTTCAATTGGATGGCGTAAAGAAAATGTTGGCTAAAAATGGTGTCGCGTTGGAGTTTACAGATGCCGCCATACATTTTATTTCCGAAGAAGGGTTTGATCCGCAGTTTGGTGCCCGTCCGGTAAAGCGGGTTATTCAGAAATATATACTAAATCAACTGTCTAAGGAAATATTAGGTATGCAGATAGATCGTAACCGACCGATTATCATTGATCGCGACGCAGATGGATTAGTCTTTAAAAACTAATTACAGCATACCGATAAGGTTAATACCTCCTTTTTGAATAAGTAAAGTCTATTCAGAAAGGAGGTTTTTTATGCGCTATTCGTTTGTGGCGTATTGAGTGATTTGTTCTTATGTGTCTGATTTGTAGCTGTTTGTATGCGCATTTTGTATCACTGAATCATTATTTTTCATTAGCATAAAATCACTATTTCTATTCGGTTCTTTTTCAGTTTCTTAAGCAATGGTTTTGTTGCCGACAATTGTCGGCAGAATTGTTGATAATTATCGGCAGAATTGCTGACAATTGTCGGCAAGCTTGCTGATAACTATCGGCAATAAAACCGACGATTATCGGCAACAAACTTTAAAGCAATAAAAATCCGAACGGATTGAAATGAAAAAGAGAAAAGAATGCAATGAAATAAAAACTGTTAGCTCATTTTGATGAATAGTTTTATAGGAACATATTGACTAAATATATATTCATTTGTTCTTTTTTTGTTATTTTTGTATAATTATCGAAATATATAAAGTGTTTTTGGTATATTTCACAGCTAAACGTTATAAAGCTCCATATGAATAAAGAGTTAATAGCTAATATGTTTCTGGATGCTTTGAAGGAAAAGGTTCCTAATAGAGCAGAATTGACTAATATTTTAGTTGATTTGCTATATATTGAAAAGGAATCGGTTTATAGACGTTTACGTGGCGAGGTCGGTTTTTCTTTTCCGGAAGTCGCGCTAATAGCGAATCATTTTGGTATGTCGTTGGATAATATAGTCAGTAATACGGTTTCGAGTAAGAGCAGGCCTTTTCAATTAAAACTTGTTGATTATGACAATCCCAGCGAAAAGGACTATATGATGATGCAGGAGTTTCTGAGCATTCTCTGGGAAATTACAACATTATCACAATCAACCATATTAGAAAGTTCCAACCTGATTCCCTTTGGGATCTATGCTAAATACGACTGTCTGTCCCGTTTTTATTTGATGAAATGGATGTATCAGAGTGGAGACACTTCCGGTTTGAAAAAAATGGAAAACGTAGCCTATCCCAGTAAGGTAAGTCGCCTTATGCGAGATCATTGGGAAGGTCTCAAGCACATAAAATCAACCTATTACATATTAGACCCATTAGTATTTGAGTATTTAGTTACTGATATAAAGTATTTTCATGATATCTCCATCCTAAGTGACAAGGATGTGGCTTGTTTGAAGAAGGATATTTTAGGCGTTTTGAGGGATTTGGAAGTGTTGGCTACCTTGGGAGCTTATCCGGATACCGGCAATAAAGTAAGCCTATATGTCTCTTGTATTAATTTTGATACGAACTATTGGCATATAGAATCGAAAAAATATAATATCAGTTTGATAAAAGTCTTTGTCTTAAACAATATGGCTACTTTGGATCCGAATGTTTTGACACGGATGAAAAGGCGACTGGACTCTCTTCGCCGTTCTTCTACGTTAATCTCAGTTAGCGGGGAACGGGAACGTATTGAGTTTTTTGAAAAGCAAAGGGCTATTGTTTCAGCGTTATAACTTTGCGACTGAACTTGGATGGATAATTGAATAAAATGGCAAGTATCCCACCGATTCCCAGCAGATAAGGGTAATATAAATACTGCATAATTTCAATAGGCGAAATTCCCGCTAATCCTGAAGCCATCAGTAATTGTGCTCCATACGGTATAACTCCTTGTATAAAACATGAAAATATATCCAGGATACTGGCGCTTTTGCGTGGGTCAACCTGATATTCATCAGCGATATTCTTTGCAATAGGGCCGGCCATAATTAAAGCGATGGTATTATTTGCAGTACATAGATTCGCAAAACTGACTAATGCAGCGATGCTTGCTTCTGCTCCCTTGGATGAACGAATACGTGAAGTGAGTTTAAGGATGATCCAATCCAATCCTCCATTATATCGAATGGTTTCTAATACGCCCCCGGCAAGCAGAGTGACAATGATCAATTCACCCATATCTGTGATTCCGGAACCCATCGAGGCTGTCCATCCCCAGATATCGAAACCACCTGTGAATAATCCTGTAATTCCGCTTAGTAGAATACCGATGAATAAAACAAGCATGACATTCATTCCACATATAGCGGCAATGAGGACAATAAGATAGGGCAGGACTTTTATCCATTCAATGGTTTCAGGGATATAAGATGCGCCATTACCGCTTCCGATACCTATATATATTAACATTACGATTAAGGCTATAGGTAAAGCGATACGGATATTTACCTTAAACTTATCCGACATCTTACAGCCCTGTGTACGCGTGGCTACGATTGTTGTATCAGAAATAAACGAAAGGTTATCTCCAAACATAGCCCCTCCAACGACACAGCCAACCATTAGTGCTGTCGGGATGTCCGCTTTTGCCGCAATTCCGACCGCCACCGGAGCAAGAGCTACAATGGTACCGACGGAAGTGCCCACGGAAATGGATATAAAACAAGCGGAAACAAAAATCCCTGCCGCCAATAAGTTTGCAGGAAGAAAAGACATAGCCAGATTCACCGTAGCATCAACAGCCCCCATTGTTTTTGCCGTTTGAGCAAAAGCGCCGGCTAAAATGAATATCAGCACCATAAACATGATGTTGCTGTTTGCTGCTCCCCGGCAGAACTGCTCTATCCGGTTATTCAGACCTCCTCCTTTAGACATCGCTATGGCAACGATCGAAGCAATGACAAAAGCTACGGTAATAGGCATTTTGTAAAAATCGCCGGCAATGACAGAAACCAGTAAATAGGTAAGCAGAAATACCCCTAAAGGCAATAATGCCCATACGTTAGGCGCGTGATTCAGCGGAGTATCTGTCGGTTTTTTCTGTGTCATAAGTCAATTAGAAAGAAAAGCGTAAAGCAATACGAAGACCGTTCTTTTTTATATTAGGTTCGTCCAGATAGGTTAATCGCCAATAATAATCGACACGTAATATCTTAAAGATATTCTCTAAGCCTACACTGGCTTCAAGATACGGCGTTTTGCCTAAAGGTCGCGTCCCATCAGGTAGTTTATACAAGCCTGTCGGATCTATAGCCGGATTATTCTTATCGGTTAACCGTCCAAAGACACCATTGAAAGATACCACTTCCCGAAGTTTCAGCCATTTGATGACCGGCACTCGATTTAATATCCAACCCTTTAAATAATACGTAAGATAGAAAGAAGCGTATTCGTCTGTTACAAACTCAAGCGCACGCATCATTGTAAATGTTTCAGGTTGTATCGTAATAGATTGGTTTGTATTAGGCAAGATTAATAGGGGGAAAGGCACTTTATTCCAGACCTTTCCAGCTTTTACTGACGCATCAATATGACCAAAAGAAGAAAGCCAGATGCGTTTTTCCGCGCTTATCTCCGTGTGATGGTATTTATAATCGCTGCTTAATACATTATCAAGTCCGACTTGATGCGACAATTTGAAAATAGGTGCATCTTTTGACATATTCGCTACGGATTCTTTTCCTATCCGGCTGTTGTATGCACGTTCACCGGGAGCAAAGCGAAGTTGTACGCCAAGTTCGGATGTCGTGAAATCCTCAATAGGCTTCAGGGAACCGTCATCCAAGTATTCCTCATAATGCAAGGTTCCGGCGGCTTCATTATTTTCATACTTAGCCCATCCTTTCACCGTTAAGCCGTTCAACCATTCCTTTTCATATTGAACCACGCTTTTTTCGATGTATTGCATTTTAGTAACAGGTTCACCTACTTTCCAGGCAACAAACATATTGTCTTTACTGGTGAAAAGGAAATCCTGACCGGGTGTGTATATATCGTATTCATGAATGACCGAAAGGTTGTTTTTAGGGCTTTCCCCTTCATGATAGGTCTTGTCGATAAAACTGTGGGTCAGTTTGATATTGTGCTTAAACTTCCGGTCGTCAACACCATATGCCAGATAACCGGAGGCAAACCAACGGGGATTTAAATTAGCCGTCGTCATTCCGCCCACACGCATACGAAATCCTTCCACACGATTGGTAGAGAAGGTCGTATTCATAGGACCAAAGTCAAGTTTACTGTTTTCTTTTGTCCGGGAAGTAGGGATATATCCTGAAATCAAAATCTCAGCCGTTTTGATTATCGCATTAAAGGCGGGAACTTTACGTAACTCGCCCAATAGATCATTTAATGCACTCTCTTTTTCTTTCAAAGGAATATGCCGATTGGATAGCCAAAACGTATCCGCTTGGAAAGTAGCCCCGGACAATGTGTGTATAGGCCCCAGAAGATCGAATACCTCGCTTCTGTTAGCAACTTCCAGATTATAGTTCTCGTAACTCCTTAATTGGTGTGCATAAAGCTGTTGAGCGCCTTTAATCAGATAGAAAGTAACATAGGTGTTTTCATTGCTCACTACCCATGTTCCGTCAGCTATTTGCGTGAATTCCTGTTCGACACGGAACTGATCTACCCAGTTCAGGTTGATGTTGCGGGGTGTATCCAGCCGTAGTTTTTTCAGAGAATAATTCCCATCCATTGTGATATACATCCTTCCCGTAAACCCGTAACTCTGGCTATTCGCAGGAACAAAACCTAAATCTATACAGGGTTCTCCGCCAATATCAAGCGTGTCCATGATGTAATAATGGTAATAGGTGGTAGCCATTATGGAGGAAAGAGGACTGACAAAGCGATTCAGCAGAATAGTAATATTGTTATCAAAAACATTGATGCTCTTGAATATCTCTTCCAGATTGGCAGAAAGCGTGCCACTGTCGTCCAATGTTTGGTCAACACCTTCCTGCCGCTTTGCTTTAATAATGGTTTTTTCCGTACGAGGGCTTTTCCGGTAATACTTGTCCGATAATGTTTCGCGCACGGAAACAGTCAGGATAGGGCTACCATTAAACTCGGAGGTATCCAGGTAATTTGTTATAAATTGGAATTTCTGCAGGAATTTGTTCTTTTCCAGATTCGGGTTAAAATTGTCGAGTGAGAGCGTCAGTTTCTCATACATTTCCGCCTGATATTCTGCTTTTGACTCGATACGGTTCTGATCTTTATATTCGATAACCTTTTTCACTAACTCAACGGCCGGATTATCTCGCCGGGAATAACGTTCACGCTGCGGTCTGACAACGACTTCATCAATTTCAAAAGCAATGGGAGCCATACGAACATCCAAAGCTTCGTTTTTAGTGCCTGTTTTTAAAGGTATAATTTTTGTGTTATAGCCTAAAGAAGTTACTTGTAGATTGCTATATCCCTGATTGTTTTGAATGGAAAAATAGCCATTGTCATCCGTCATCCCACCGATCAATGAGTTCTCAAATAATACGGAAACATAAGGTAGCGTTTCGCCTGTAATAGAGTCTCGTACTATACCCGAAACCAAAGTGGTCTGTTGGGCAGATGCAATAAATGAATGGGAAATTATGCATAGTCCAACAAAAAAGAAAATAATACGAATCTTTTTTGCCATAAATTTAGGTTGTACTCGTATATAGACGTTTTCAGCGTACAAAAGTACAATTTTCAATAGTAATTAAGAGAAATGACCTATTAATAATCATTAATAAAAGGAGAGGTTGTTTTAGTGCAAGTATAAAGTAAGGGGCCACCCCGAAAAATTATGAAGAGGTGGAAAATTTATTGTTTACTTTTTCTTGTAACATTAGGTTGTTTTGTTTGCGGCATTTGATTGTTTTTCCAGTTAGACACAGGTCTGTTTTCAGTTAGACCCGGGTATAAACAAAATTACACCCGGGTATAATCTGATTTATACCCCCGTCTAAATTAATTTATACCCGGGTCTAACGGATTTTTGAATATGACGACTCAAATTTTAGTTTATGATGAATACGCTAAAACAACGTGATGGATACAGGAAAACTTTCGTAAGCTTAAAAAAACAAAGACCGTTCATCCTTTAGTGAACGGTCTTTGTTGCTATATTGAAGCTACCCTGCTGAGCCGATTTTTATAAAGAATTATAATTCTTTTCATTCTGAGGATTCTTGCCTTCAGAGGTGTACAGATGCTCAATACGATCTTCATAGAGCTTCTCTACTTTTCCCCGGACTATCTTCATGGTACTGTTAACCAAACCGTTTTGTTCTGTGAAGGCTTCGGGCAGAAGTGCAAATGAAGTCGGAAGCCAACGCTCAGGGAATAGGGTAGATAGGTCGCCACCCTTCTTGAATCTGTCAATCTGCTTCTGAACAGCTGCTACCGCCGCCTTTTTACCTTCCTCTGAATCCCACTCCAGATGCTGATGCGCAACGATCTGGCGTAACTTATCTTTATTCGGAACAATCAATGCCACTGTATACGGATTCTGATTATTATACAGCAAAATCTGGTCAACCAGATCAAGATGCTCTACCATAGCTTCTTCTATACCTTCCGGACTATATTTCTCTCCATCACTACTGATAAGTAAGCTTTTAAAACGTCCCAGTACATATAATAAACTATCTTTACTCATATACCCCATATCACCGGTATAAAGCCAACCATTTTTTACAGTATCCTCTGTGGAGGCCGGGTTTTTCCAATAGCCCGCCATTACATTCTCGCCACGGATTACAATCTCGCCTTTTTGTCCCTTAGGTAGTTCTATACCATCGGCATCGCATATTTTCAGATCCAGAGGTTTAACTACTACGCCGCTGCTACCGAAACGATGCCGGCGTGGACCGTTGGTCGAAATCACCGGTGTTGCTTCACTCAGACCATAACCCTGATACATAGGCATGCCAATCGCATAGTAAAACTTCTGTAAGTCCTTATCCAGTAATGCTCCTCCACCAATAAAGAAGCGCAGTTCACCCCCGAAGTTTTGTCTCACTTTAGAGAATACCAACTTATCGAACAATACAGTTAGTGGTTTCAACAGCACACGCCAACCTTTACCTTTATCGTCACCACCATCGCCATTATAAGTCTCGCCGACTTTTAATCCCCAGTTAAACATCCTTTCAGCCATCTTGCCATTGGCCTTTACACCTTGTTCGATGCTTTTCTTAAAGTTCTTGGCTAATGCCGGAACACTCAGGATTAAGTAAGGCTTTATCTCTTTTATATTGACCGGAATATTCTTCAGCGTTTCTATCCCGGTACGTCCTACCTGTACAGTAGCTACTTTTGCCCCTTTCGACATGAAGATGTAAAAACCTACAACATGTGCAAAACAGTGGTCAAGCGGAAGAATAATCAACGTACGCCATGTCTCATCAATATCCATACAAGAAAGTGACTGCTCAACATTCGCCGTGTAATTACGGTGTGTCAGTACCACCCCCTTTGGATCTGCCGTAGTCCCTGAGGTATACGTTATAGTCGCATAATCATCATTTTGCAAAGACTGTCCGATAGCCAGGAATTCCTCCATAGGTGTCTCCGATAGATACTTCCTGCCTATTTCGATCACCTCCTTCATCGATATCTCTTTTATATCATACGAAGGCTGTTCGTCAAAGATGATGATTCGTTCTATCAGCGGCAATTGATCAATGATACTCCTTATCTTTTTCAATTGATTTCCGGAAACCATTATATACTTCACATCAGCATGCTGCATACGGAAAAGCAAATCGTTAGCCTCTTCCAGCTTGATAGACAAGGGGACATTAGTCGCACCGGCATAAAACATAGCCAGCTCTCCAATAATCCAGGCGTTGCGCCCTTCGCTGAGAAGCGCCATGTTATCGCCTTTTTTTACACCCAAAGCAACCAGTCCGGCTCCCAGTTCATATACCTGCTCCCGAACTTCCGTATACGTTGTCGGCTCGAACACCTCCTTAGTCTTCTCCAACAAAAAGGTATTATTCGGAAATTGTTTTACCGCACCTTCAAATAAGTCAATTAATGTTTTCTTCATGATGCCCGTGGTTTTTTAGTTTAACTCGTTATTTTTTTGCTCAAATTTAACGTTCAATCTGCTCCATTTCCTCTAATATAGAGACGGCCCTTTCAACCGTTGGAACATGTTTGATCACAATACTCCGCTTTCCGTTTACCTCACGGATATTGCAATCCCTCGGATACTTTTGTACATACCCCAGTAGCTTATCAAAAGCCTCACTCTGGTAATAATGGCTTTCTGCGTCAGATACCAGGTAAATACTCATTTTCCCGGTCTTCAACACCACCTTTTCCATACCCAACTGCCGGGCCATACGACGCAGGCGGACCACCCGGATCAACTCTTTCCCCTCTTTGGGTATCTTGCCAAACCGGTCTTCCAGCCGGCTGGTAAAGTTTTTAATATCGGTTTCCCGTTCCATATTATCTAACTCAC
>JAJDIA010000060.1 GCA_030266465.1 Parabacteroides sp. OttesenSCG-928-G21
GCATTAGGGATTAATTATGCTTATAAAATGAAAGCTGAAGTTGTAATCTTACATGCCTATTTTAGTCCTTATTTCCCTTCGGCCATTCCTATGGGGGATACTTTAGCTTATCAACTGAATGAGGAAGAATCTATCCAGCAAATTTTAAAACGAGTGCAACAGGATATGGATAATTTATGTACACATATTACTCGTAAAATGAATTCAGGCGAACTCCCAAAGGTGAAATTCGATTATGTATTGCGTGAAGGATTGCCTGAAGAAGAAATTATGACCTATAGTAAGCAATATAAACCGAAATTGATTATTATGGGAACCCGGGGTAAAAACCAAAAAGAGATGGATCTTATTGGTAGTGTAACAGGGGAGATTATAGAGGCAAATAAAGTGCCTATATTGGCTATTCCGGAGAATATACCGTATAGTGACTTAGCTGAGGTGAAAAATTTCGGATTTGCTACATCTTTCAATCAAAGAGATTTAGTTGTTTTTGATAAATTTATGTCTTTGATAGAAGGTTATGATGCTAATATTCATCTGTTTAATGTTTCTACAAGCAAAAATGAGTGGAATGAAATCCGCTTATCAGGAGTGAATGAGTATTTCAAAAAACAATATCCCGATGCTAAAATAACTCATACTGTATTAGATGATGGGGATTTGCTTACTGCGATAGAAAATTTTGTTCGTAAGAATCAGATAGATATTATTGCAATAAGTACGCATCGCAGAAATATTTTAGCTCGTTTGTTTAACCCAAGTATAGCTCGAAAGATGTTATTTCATGCGGATACACCGTTGTTAGTTATGCATGCGTAATATTTTTTGTAAAAAAATGCATTTTCTCAGAACATTTCCTTATGTGTTCTTGTTAATTGGGTAATAAAACGAATTTACAGATATTTTTATAGAAACTTTGTTAGTAGTATTTGTTTTTTCATATAAGTAGAGTTTGTTATTTGTTTGTCCGTATGTAGCTGTGAAGTTCTGTACGGACTTTTTTTATTTTGTTAATAGGAGACAATCCTAACTTTGTTCGTTTTTCTGCCGCATTATATTTAACATAATGTCCATTATGTGGAATTCTTGTGTAAAGAAAAAAGATCACCAAAATATTGATGATCTTTTTACATATTCTATTTAAATGCTTATCTTATTCAGAAATACCCATTGCTTTTTCTATTTCTTCAAATTCAGCACCCATACTGAGATTATAATAAATACCTCTTAAAGCTACCAGAACTTCTCTTTCATCTGGCTTTGTTTCACGGGCTTTAACAAAATAAGGAAGGGCTTTGTTATAGTATTCTTTAGCTTTCGCCACTTCTTCCTGATATTTTGTATTATCAGAAAGCATATTAGCTTCTTCTTGAACATGAACTCCTTTATTATAGTACACGCGTCCCAAGTCGATCAAAGCTTCTGTATAATTAGGATCAACTTCCAATGCTTTTTGGAAATATTTCTCAGCATTCTCAACGTCATTTAAACCTGTTTCATAAACTCTACCCAGCACATCATATAGTTGAGGATTAGTAGGTTCACTTGTTATTGCCTTGTTTAAGAAGTCTATAGCTTGTTCATTTCTATTAGAATAAATATAATTATTGATCAAAACCATCAAAAAATATTTTTCATCTGGAAATTTTGCCATACCTTCTTCTAAAGTCTGTTCCCATTTTACAGTATCACCAACTTGCTCATATTCATAAGCTAAATATTGATAAATTTCGCTAGTGCGAAGTTCTGTAGTTTTAGCTCGTTCTAACGCTGCAATTGCCTTTTGAGAATCATTCAATTGAGTAGCAGCTATAGCAGAATAAAATAGTACTGTATTATAATTTTCACTCTTTTCTGCAACTTTTGCTCCTTGGAACATGGGATGGTGAGCAATCTCTAAATATTGTTCAAATGCATCATAAGCCTTCTGATAAGCTTTTTCTTCAAAATAATATGCTCCGCTATTAATATAGTAAACATGATTAGCGGATAAAACTCCCATAATATTTTTTAGTGTTTTTGGGATTTACCTTACCTTTAGAGTCTGGCAGTTGGTCCAGTTCATAAGCTTTTTGAAAATAAGGCCAAACTTTAGAAAGTGCTTCATACATAACTGCTTGATTAGGAGTCTGACCTAAAAGTTCTTTTGTCCTTTCTGCATCAAATTGTCTGTCTTCTATATATCCAGCAACATACCATGCTTTAGCATCATCTTTTGTTTCAGGATTTTGTAATGCTTCCTGAATAAGAGTTCTTGCTTCTGCAAAATTAGGAGTTCTGCTTTTCGCTAAACTCTCAGCTCTGTTTACGCTTTTTGTTTGTGCAAACAACGCTGTAGTAGATACAGCAACGCATAATGTAATAAAAAATAATACTCTTTTCATGTAATTCTAATTTGGGATTAATAATTATTTCTTTTTTATATTCTACAATAATATTTATAACTCAGCATTCTCATCAGTGAGATTATTTTCAGTTAAATCTGTTGTAGCATCCAAAGCACTTTCCATTGCTTCTCGTTCAGCCTTTTCTTCAGCAATCTTTTCATCTGATTCAGATAAAACTTTACATACAGAAGCAATTTCATCATGTCTCTTTTCCAAGTTAATTAGACGAACTCCTTGCGTAGCACGACCAATAACGTTAACATCAGACACTTTCATTCGAATAGTGATTCCTGATTTATTGACAATCATTAAGTCATTATCATCAGTTACACTTTTCATGGCTACAAGTTTACCTGTTTTTTCTGTAATATTAATGGTTTTTACACCTTTTCCTCCTCTATTTGTTATACGATAGTCTTCTAAATGAGATCTTTTCCCATAACCTTGTTCAGAAACCACCAAAATATTTTCAGTTTCTTTATCTTTTATACATACCATACCAATAACTTCATCTGAACCATCTTCATCTAAAGTCATCCCTTTCACTCCGGAAGTAGCTCGTCCCATAACACGAACTTTACTTTCGTGGAAACGTATAGCCCGACCATTTTTATTCGCAATTAATACTTCATTATCCCCATTGGTCATCTTTACCTGGATAAGCCCATCATCTTCACGCAGAATAATAGCATTTACACCATTCTGACGAGGTCTGGAATAAGCTTCAAGTAAAGTTTTCTTGATAACACCTTTCTTTGTACAGAATAATAGATAATGTGAATTAATAAAGTCAAGATCTGTAGTTAACTTTTTAACTCTGATGAATGCTTGTATTTTATCATCCGATTCAATATTCAGCAGGTTTTGAATAGCCCGACCTTTAGCATTTTTAGCTCCTTCCGGAATTTCATAAACTTTTAACCAATAACACCTTCCTTTTGCTGTAAAAATCAATAAAGTAGCATGCATTGATGCTGGATAGATATACTCTACAAAATCCTCATCTCTTGTTTCTGAACCTTTAGCCCCTACTCCACCTCTTCCTTGAGCACGAAACTCGGATAATGGAGTACGCTTAATATATCCCATATGAGAAATGGTGATAATCATCTCATCATCAGCGTAAAAATCTTCAGGATTTAGTTCTTCTGAAGCATAAATGATGTCAGTTTTACGCTCATCTCCATATTTATCTCTGATTTCTTGAAGTTCCTCTTTGATCACATTCATGCAGAGGGCTTCATTTTCAAGAATTTCTTTTAAATATGCAATTAATTTTTCTATTTCTTCAAATTCTGCACGAAGTTTGTTTTGCTCCAGTCCTGTTAACTGACGTAAACGCATCTCAACTATAGCACGCGCCTGAATATCAGATAATTCAAATCGGTCTTTCAAGTTTTCAATAGCCTCTTGAGGACTTTTTGAAGCTTTAATAATAGCAATAACTTCGTCAATATTATCAGAGGCTATAATTAATCCTTGCAGAATATGAGCACGTTCTTCAGCTTTTCTTAAGTCATATTTAGTACGACGAATAACAACCTCTTTACGATGCTCTATAAACGCTTTTATTAAATCATGTAAATTAAGTTGACGTGGACGTCCATTCACCAAAGCAATATTGTTAACACTAAACGAAGACTGGAGTGCTGTTAACTTATATAATTTATTTAAAACAACATTCGAATTTGCATCACGCTTAACATCTACAACTATACGCATACCATGACGATCTGACTCATCATTTACGTTAGATATACCCTCTAAGCGCTTTTCATTGACTAATTCAGCTATATGTTTTATAAGTTCAGCTTTGTTTACCAGATATGGAATTTCAGAAATAATTATTTTCTCATGGTTGCCTTCTGTTTCAATTTCAGCTTTACCGCGCAAAATAATACGTCCCCTACCCGTTTCAAACGCTTCTTTAACACCGGCATAACCATAAATAGTAGCTCCGGTTGGAAAGTCAGGTGCTTTAACATACTCCATTAGTCCAGCAATATCAATATCCCCACGGGCATCAATATAGGCCATAGAGGCATCCAGAACCTCATTCATATTGTGCGGAGGCATATTGGTGGCCATACCCACAGCAATACCTGAAGCACCGTTAATTAATAAATTGGGTATTCTCGTCGGAAGAACCGTCGGTTCCTTTAAAGTATCGTCAAAGTTTAGTTGAAAATCAACAGTGTCTTTATCAATATCGCGTAGCATTTCTTCAGCCAGCTTACTGAGGCGAGCCTCTGTATAACGCATTGCCGCAGGACTATCACCATCTACTGAGCCAAAGTTCCCCTGACCATCTACCAGCGGATAACGCAATGACCACGCCTGTGCCATACGAACCATGGCAAAATAAACTGAAGAATCACCATGTGGGTGATATTTACCTAAAACTTCTCCAACAATTCTGGCAGACTTTTTGTAGGGCTTATCCGAGGTATTACCTAATTCATTCATACCATATAACACACGGCGATGAACCGGCTTAAACCCATCTCTAACATCAGGGAGTGCACGAGAAACGATAACCGACATTGAATAATCAATGTAAGAAGATTTCATTTCATCCTCGATGTTAATTTTTATAATTCTGTCTTGATCAACCATTTATACTTTTATTAATTACAATCTCTAGCTCATTACTTAAAAATCGCACTAAAGTACAGCTTTTCTCTTTACCAGAAAAGGATTTGAAGTGAAAAAATGTATCTGAAACCTTTTCATTTCTTAAAATCGAACAATGGCATGGATTTTGCTGTTTAATAAGTAGAGTTTACTAATTTTGTATTATCGTTTTTGTATATATCTACATTATATATTTATGAAAAATAATTATTCAAAAAGATTGATTGATGTTATCGAGTATGGCCGCGAAGAAGCTATGCGTCTCCAGAACAGTTATATAGGACCGGAACATTTAATGCTTGGCATCATACGTGATGGGGATGGAAAAGCCATACAGGTTTTGGAAGAATTAAAAATTGACACCTCTGATATTAAATGGAAAATCGAAAATGATATTAAAAATACTTTTGATACAGATGGTCCTCAGCAACAAGATCTTGCAATAACAAAAACAACTGAACGTGTATTGCGTATGAGCATGCTGGAAGCACGCATGCTAAGAAGTGAGTCTACAGGAACAGAACACTTGCTGTTAGCCATCATAAAAGAAGAAACAAACATTGCATCCCGGATATTAACAGACATGGGGGTTAGTTATACCACTATCTTTCATGCTTTAGTCAGTGATGGATGGTATGATCAACAACATGTAGAGGATCAGGAAATAGAAGAAATAAGTGATGGCTATTCCGATGATGAAGAGGATGAAGACGAAGAGGATTCTTTTGGTTCCCGCCGTGAATCATCCGGTGCTTCTGCTGCGCATTCTAAATCTTCAAGTGATACTCCTGTTCTGGATAATTTCGGCACTGATATGACTCGTGCTGCACATGAAAACAGACTGGATCCTATTGTAGGACGAGAAAAAGAGATTGAGCGTTTGGCTCAGATCCTTAGCCGACGCAAAAAGAACAATCCGGTCTTAATAGGTGAACCCGGTGTTGGTAAATCGGCAATTGTAGAGGGTTTGGCTTTACGTATTACACAGCGGAAAGTTTCTCGTATACTTTTTGACAAACGTGTCATTGCTCTGGATATGGCCTCTGTTGTTGCAGGCACAAAATATCGTGGCCAGTTTGAAGAACGAATCAAAGCTATACTGAATGAGCTTGCTAAAAATCCGAATATAATCCTGTTTATCGACGAAATACATACGATCGTCGGAGCTGGTTCTGCTACTGGTTCTATGGATGCTGCTAACATGTTGAAACCGGCCTTGGCACGTGGTGAAATTCAATGTATTGGTGCTACAACGTTAGATGAATATCGAAAAAATATTGAAAAAGACGGAGCCTTGGAACGCCGTTTTCAGAAAGTGATCGTTGATCCGACTACTCCGGAAGAAACACTGCAAATACTTCAAAATATTAAACCACGTTATGAAGAACATCACAATGTGATTTATACAGATGGAGCTTTAGATGCATGTGTCAAATTGACAGAGAGATATATCAGTGACCGTAATTTCCCGGATAAAGCTATCGATGCTTTAGATGAAGCTGGTTCACGTGTGCATATTTCTAATATAATTGTCCCTAAAAGTATTGAAGAACTTGAAGCAAAAATAGAAGATACTAAAGCTGAAAAGCTTGCGGCCGTAAAATCTCAGAATTTTGAACTGGCGGCCAGTTTTCGCGATAAAGAAAGACAATTTTTATTACAGCTTGAAGCAGCTAAGACCAAATGGGAACAAGAAATGCAAGAGCAACGGGAAACTGTAGATGAAGATAAAGTCGCAGAAGTTGTTGCCATGATGTCAGGCGTCCCTGTTCAGCGTATAGCGACAGCAGAGAATGTCCGGTTGTTGGAGATGGGTAATATCTTAAAAAGCAAAGTTATTGGTCAAGATGATGCGGTACAAAAGATTGTGAAAGCTATTCAACGTAACCGCGTAGGCTTAAAAGATCCGAACAAACCGATCGGTACATTTATGTTTCTTGGACCTACCGGTGTTGGTAAAACCCACTTAGCTAAAAAATTAGCGGAATACCTGTTTGACTCTCCGGATACACTTATCCGTATAGATATGAGTGAATATCTTGAAAAATTCGCCGTATCCAGATTAATCGGTGCTCCTCCGGGGTATGTTGGTTACGAAGAAGGCGGACAACTAACGGAACAAGTTCGTCGTAAACCCTATTCCGTTGTCTTATTAGACGAAATAGAAAAAGCTCACCCGGAAGTGTTCAATCTTTTGCTCCAGGTGCTTGATGAAGGTCGTTTGACAGATAGTCTTGGTCGTCGAATAGATTTCAAGAATACCATATTGATTATGACATCAAATATCGGTACACGTCAGTTGAAAGATTTTGGTCGCGGTGTAGGCTTCAATTCACAAAACGAAGTGGATAAAGACTTTTCAAGAAGTGTCATCCAGAAAGCATTGAATAAAGCTTTTGCTCCTGAATTCTTAAATCGTGTAGATGATATTATCATGTTTGATCAATTAGATAAAGAGTCTATTCACAAAATCATTGACATAGAATTACAAGGCCTTTATCAGCGTGTTTCGAACCTTGGATATCAGCTTATCATTACGGATGAAGCGAAAGACTTTATTGCAACAAAAGGCTATGATGTTCAATTTGGTGCTCGTCCGTTGAAGCGTGCTATCCAAAAATACATTGAAGATGAAATGGCTGAAATGATTATTCGGGCATCCGTAGGTGAAGGTGATTCAATTGTTGTAGGGTTCAACAAAGACGAACAACAAATTACGACAGAAATTAAAAAGAAAAGAAAATCAACAAAAACAGGCAGCAATTCGGAAGAATAAATGCCTAAACCAACTATAAAAAGCCTGTCCAAATAACAAATCGGACAGGTTTTTTATTTTATCTTCATACTATTCAGTAATTCTTTCGTATCCGATGTGATCCGATAGCTTTCACGGGCTTTCTGAATGGCTTTATTATGTACGAATTTTGAGAAAGTTTTTTGTTCCAACAATGGAAAGGTCTTGTCATAAAATTTAATCAGTCCTACACTGATCGCCCAAGCGATAGCCATATCTACATAATACTGTCCTTGCGGCACTTCCGACAGATGCTTCAACGCCACATCAATATAAGCTTCGTTCATGAAAAAATCCATTAAGATGATAACAAAAACACGCTTCGTAAACTCTCCTTCATGGGTTTTAAGTGGTAGAAAATGCGCTAAAACCTCGTCTGGATATTTGTTGAATAGTTTCAGTGCTGAAATAATCGTATCTACATGTGCCCAATTATCAAACTTTAGGATCAGTGGATCCAGATAGTGGAATATTGTTTCCAATGGTGTCTTTTTGAGCTGCCCTAACACCAATCCATAAAGCAGAATATGTTCGTATGTACTATATTCCGCATTTTTCAGATAAGTTTCAACTTCGGGAGTAGCTGCCAACTCTTTTGCCAGCTTCTTCAGTGCCGGCATACGAATCCCAAGTATATTATAATGAGTGGGGATAATTCTTTCGTTAAATTGCTTATAATCACTTTCTGCCAGTGCGTAGAGTCTTTGATTGATTTGCTCGTTCATAATTAGCTATTAAAGTCATTTATCCGTTCACGAATCTTATTCCACGCATGTGTATCAAAAAGACTGCTGTCTCGCATGGTATGGTACATTTTTTTAAATCGTGACATTGGTATTACGAAACTCAAAATATTCGCCTCGACATAAGGACGGGCAGATGGATCAAACAGACCGATAAAAGTCCTATGCCCTTCCCTCCTATTCTCATTGATTGCCTGTGTTACAATAGCCGAGCAACCGGAACCGAAGATAGCCGTAACAGCATCTTCAGCGTTATTGTCGAAGTAAGTCCATGTAGTCAGGCCGGAAAGGATATCGGGTGTCGCCAGAAACAGTACAGCCTCTACCTGATCAAAACTGTCAATTGTATCAATCCGTGCGAAGTTCAGGTATTTTTTAGTGGCACGCATAACACCAAGATCTGCGATAAAATCAAATACCATCTCCGGTGTATTCTTATATTTTTCTTTCAGTGATACAAAGTTAGGCACACGTTCGGGCATCTCTGAAAAACCTGTATAAAATTTACCGCCGCCACAACCAATTATCTCCGCATTCAAGCTGATCGGCATGCCTTTACGAACGGCCGACAAGCCCTTGAAAAAACATCCATTGATCTTTTCTGTTTCTGCCACAGGTTCATCGGAATACCAGAAAACAAGCGGGAGTTCAACTGCCTCACCGAATGCCTCCCTGTAATTAGTAATAAAAATAGAGATTTCCATATTATTCATTTTTTCTTTTTCCACGGTTTAAAAACAGAAATAACAACGACCAACAATAAACAGATTGTTTGGATGATGCCACAAATCATCGTTAAAAACACATTCTGGGCAAAAACATTGTCGTCCGTTGTATAACGAAATAGCTCATCGATGGGATAAACATTGTCATTTACCCAAGGTCCCATAGCAAATGTCCCGAATAAGACCATCAGTACAGTAAGTATCCATTTAACAGTAATCCAGTTGTGTTTGAAAAATCCCCACTTACTCCAGACTCCATAAACAACCCCTGTCAGCATACATCCTATCGCTCCGGGAATTATTAACCAATCATCTATTAGTTGCAATGAAAGTGAACGTATATACATTCCGTAATTCTCTCCCGGAGAGGTCGAGTAAAAGCAACAGCATACTGAATGCCCCTCCTATCCAGAGAAACGCACAAAACAGATGGACAATCTTCAGTATCTTTAGTCCATTGGATTCTAATTTTCTCATAACCTATTCTTTTTCCAGATTTGTATATATTTTATCCAACATTGTTCGCAGTAGTTGCTGATGTTCTGGTGCAACTCCATCTAAGGCTTTATCGATCAGGCTATCGGAAATAGCTAATACGTGCGGCATAAGATTACGCCCTTTTTCCGTTATACAAATAGAATTCTTGAGGGTTCTGACTTGTTTTCTGATTACCAATCCCTTTTTCTCCAAAAGATCTACCGTCCGTTTGATAGCTGCCGCATCTTTAAAGAGCAATTGGGCTATCTCCAACTGACTTAAGGCATCTTTATAATAAAGACATCTAAGGACTATAAATTGGGCATGTGGCAGGTCTATATTATGAGCCTCCAAACCAGCATTCAAAGACTTTGTTAACGATACGGATGCCCGGCCTACCAAAAGACCTAAAGAGTAAAAGTGATCCATTATTGTATGCTTAGTTTTCTGCAAATATAAAAAAAACATATTGATTAGTCAATATGTAATAAAAAAGTTTTCTAAAAAAATAGAGAATATAAAACACCAAATCCTGCAATCTACTTGAAATTGCAGGATTTGTTCATTATAATTTAATGGTATTTATTTACCGAAATTTCGTGAAGCAAAAGGTAAACAGGTGTATAAAGCCGAATGCCAATATTCCCAGGTGTGTCCGCCGTCACGAACACGGAATTGCAACGGGATTTGAGCCGCCTTCATCGCTTGTAGGAACTCGATATTCCGATCAAGCAAAAAGTCATCATCACCACAATCTACATACCAGACAACCGAACGAAGTTCTTCTTTTTTGC
>JAJDIA010000061.1 GCA_030266465.1 Parabacteroides sp. OttesenSCG-928-G21
AAACGTCGTCTAAAATCTCCGAAACCGTCGAATTTCTCCATTTTTTCGTTCAAAACCACGGATGAAATTGATTTGACTTTTTGCGCCCTCTATCCCCCTACTGCTGACACCTCTCCCGAAATCATTGCGATGATTTGATTTTTGCCTATCATTTTATCTCTTTAAAGTCCGGATTGCTATCTTTCTGAATTTCCCTGAAGTCAAAATAAGGCGTTCTTTCGGACCGGGGGTCGAGCCGGTTTCATTCAGCGCATTACAGAGGGGGCTAAATTGACAGAATGTAAGTTTCGGCAGTCAACTTACATTCTGTCAAAATGTATCCGAGGCATTCAACTATTTTGTCAGGCAGTCAACAGAGAGTAAACGGAGAGGCTTTCCTCTCCTTTCAAAAAGTCATTATACAGACAAATATTTTCCTCATTTTTCCATTGGCTATACAGTTTATTTGTTCTACCTTTGCACCCTGTTATTGAATACGATAGTAACATATATTACAATACCAGTATATAAACTAATAAATATTATGGCAGATTTAAAAGAAAAACTTTTCTCGGAATTTTCTCCGGTAACCACTGAAGAGTGGATGGCGAAGATTACGGCAGACCTGAAAGGGGCTCCGTTTGAGAAAAAGCTTGTTTGGAAAACAGGCGAAGGATTTAATGTAAATCCTTTCTATCGTGCGGAAGATATTGCAGGTTTGAAGACCACGACATCTCTCCCCGGTGAATTTCCTTATGTTCGCGGAACAAAAAAAGACAATGATTGGAAGGTGCGTCAAAATATTGACGTAACTGATTTTGCCGCTGCGAATACAAAAGCATTAGATTTATTGCAAAAAGGTGTTACTTCATTGGGTTTCCACTTCAAAGGAAAAGAGGTAAGCGCTGAAAATCTGGCAACATTATTGAAAGGCATTTGCCCGGAATGTGTTGAGCTGAATTTTAAAACCTGTAATTGTCAGGCTGCAAGTCTTATCGGTATGTTGGCAGACTACGTGAAAGGACTGGGAGCAGATGCGAACAAATGTTATGGTTCAGTGAGCTATAACCCGTTCAAGAAACCTTTGGTAAAAGGTCAGCCGCTGGATAACTGGGCGGAACAAGCCATCGCTGTATTAACCGCTGCAAAAGGACTTCCGAACTACCGGGTTCTTGCTGTTGATGCTTGTCAGTTGAATGATGCCGGAGCTTATATCACCCAAGAGTTGGGTTATGCTTTGGCCTGGGGAAATGAAATCATCGCTAAATTAACAGAAAACGGTTTTTCTGTTGACGAAGTGGCCAACAAAATAAAATTCAATTTTGGTATTAGTGCCAATTATTTTATGGAAATAGCCAAATTCCGTGCTGCACGTTGGTTGTGGGCGGAAATCGTGGCGAATTACAAACCGCAGAACAATGATGCCTGCAAGATGGTTGCACAGGCTCAGACCTCTGAATGGAATATGACGATTTATGATGCGCATGTGAACTTATTGCGTACACAAACAGAAGCGATGTCTGCTGCCATTGGTGGGGTAGATTCAATTACTGTAGCTCCGTTTGATGTGATTTATCAGACACCGGATGATTTCTCTGAACGCATTGCCCGTAACCAGCAATTATTGCTGAAAGAGGAATGTCATTTTGATAAGGTGGTTGACCCATCTGCCGGTTCTTATTATATAGAGGTATTAACCGGTTCAATTGCAGAAGTGGCTTGGAACCTGTTCCTTGAAATAGAAGACAAAGGTGGTTTTTATGCAGCTGCAAAAGCCGGCGAAGTACAGGGAGCGGTAAATGCTTCTGCTGTAGCTCGTAAGAAAGCGATTGCAACTCGTCGTGAAACACTGCTGGGAACCAACCAATTCCCGAACTTCACGGAAGTAGCTGCCGATAAGATTGAGAAAGATGCCGCATGTAATTGTGGTTGCGGAAAAGAGGCAACGATTACAGCACTTGATTTCTCTCGTGGTGCTTTTGAATTTGAAGCATTGCGTCTGGCTACTGAAAAGAGCGGAAAGACTCCGAAGGTATTTATGTTGACTATGGGTAATCTGGCTATGCGCCTGGCTCGTTCTCAATTCTCCAGCAACTTCTTTGCATGTGCCGGATATCAGGTAATAGACAATTTGGGCTTCGATACGGTTGAAGCAGGTATAGATGCTGCTATGAAAGCAGGTGCTGACATTGTAGTTCTTTGCTCAAGTGATGACGAATATACGGAATTGGCTCCTGCAGCTTATAAGGCTTTGAATGGAAAAGCATTATTTGTTGTTGCCGGTGCTCCTGCATCTATGGAAGACCTGAAGGCTCAGGGTATTACTGAATTTATCAATGTAAAGAGCAACGTGCTTGAAACATTGAAGGCTTTCAATGCTAAATTAGGAATCGCTTAAGTAGAGGAATTATGAGACTGAATTTTAAAAATATAGATATTAAGAATGCCGGGTTTGTAGCTACAAACGGCGCAGACTGGGCAAAGGCAAATGGTATTAAAGCCGATTGGAACACACCGGAACAGATTGAGGTGAAATCGGTTTATACAAAAGAGGATTTGGAAGGAATGGAGCATTTGAACTATGCTTCAGGTTTGCCTCCTTATCTACGTGGTC
The DNA here is from genome assembly GCA_030266465.1 of Parabacteroides sp. OttesenSCG-928-G21. GTDB lineage: Bacteria > Bacteroidota > Bacteroidia > Bacteroidales > Tannerellaceae > JAJDIA01. The sequence continues at coordinate 2,594 of JAJDIA010000061.1, forward strand.
CGTATAGCGGTATGTACGCTATGCGTCCCTGGACAATCCGTCAGTATGCAGGATTCTCGACAGCAGAAGAATCAAATGCTTTCTATCGTCGTAACCTGGCTTCCGGTCAGAAAGGACTTTCTGTAGCGTTTGACCTGGCTACACACCGTGGCTACGATGCTGATCACGAACGCGTGGTTGGTGACGTAGGTAAAGCGGGTGTTTCTATCTGCTCACTGGAAAATATGAAAGTATTGTTTGATGGTATTCCATTGAACAAGATGTCGGTTTCCATGACGATGAACGGAGCGGTTCTTCCTGTTCTGGCGTTTTATATCAATGCCGGATTGGAACAAGGCGCTAAGCTGGAAGAAATGGCCGGTACGATACAGAATGATATCCTAAAAGAATTCATGGTGCGTAATACCTATATTTATCCACCTGAATTCTCCATGAAGATTATCGCTGATATCTTCGAATATACTTCACAAAAGATGCCGAAATTCAACTCAATTTCTATCTCCGGTTACCACATGCAGGAAGCCGGTGCGACAGCAGATATTGAGATGGCTTACACGTTATGTGACGGTATGGAATATTTGCGTGCAGGTATCAATGCAGGTATTGATGTAGATGCTTTCGCACCTCGTCTTTCTTTCTTCTGGGCAATCGGTATGAATCACTTCATGGAAATTGCTAAGATGCGTGCAGCTCGTATGTTGTGGGCGAAGATTGTAAAGAGTTTCGGAGCAAAGAATCCGAAATCTTTGGCCTTGCGTACACACAGCCAGACTTCAGGTTGGTCATTGACGGAACAGGATCCGTTCAACAACGTAGGACGTACCTGTATTGAAGCGATGGCAGCAGCGTTAGGTCACACACAGTCTTTGCACACCAATGCATTGGATGAAGCCATTGCTTTACCAACAGACTTCTCAGCCCGTATTGCACGTAATACACAGATCTATATTCAGGAAGAAACACAGATTTGTAAAGAAATCGATCCATGGGCCGGTTCTTATTATGTGGAAACACTGACCAACGAATTGGTTCAAAAAGGTTGGGCTTTGATTCAGGAAATTGAAAGCATGGGCGGTATGGCAAAAGCGATCGAAACCGGTCTGCCAAAGATGCGTATTGAAGAAGCTGCTGCTCGTACACAAGCTCGGATTGACTCTGGTATGCAGACTATTGTTGGTGTAAATAAATATCGTCTGGAAAAAGAAGATCCGATTGATATCCTTGAAATCGACAATACCGCTGTGCGCGAAGAACAAATCCAACGTTTGAATGAATTGCGTGCTAACCGGGATAATGAAGCCGTGAAAAAAGCGTTGGCTGACATTACAGAATGTGTTCGTACCAAGAAAGGTAATCTATTGGAATTAGCTGTTAAGGCAGCTGGTCTTCGTGCGACATTGGGAGAAATCTCCGATGCTTGCGAGGATGTTGTAGGACGTTATAAAGCAATTATTAGAACGATATCAGGCGTGTATTCATCAGAAGCAGGTAAAGATGCAGACTTCGAAAAGGCAAGTAAGCTGACGGAAGAGTTTGCCAAGAAAGAAGGTCGTCAGCCCCGTATCATGATCGCTAAGATGGGTCAAGACGGACACGACCGTGGTGCGAAAGTAGTAGCGACCGGTTATGCTGACTGTGGTTTCGACGTAGATATGGGACCATTGTTCCAGACTCCGGCAGAAGCTGCTCGTCAGGCTGTTGAAAACGATGTTCATGTGATGGGTGTTTCTTCATTGGCTGCCGGTCACAAAACATTGGTTCCTCAGGTTATTGAAGAGCTGAAGAAGCTGGGACGCCCGGATATTATCGTGATTGCCGGTGGTGTAATTCCTGCACAGGATTATGATTTCTTATATAAAGCAGGTGTGGCTGCTATCTTTGGCCCGGGTTCTTCTGTTGCCAAAGCTGCAGTTCAGATCATGGAAATATTATTGGATAAATAATCAGTAGACCATAATACGAAGTAAAACGACTGTTTCGATTTCTGAAACAGTCGTTTTTTTATGATGCCTGATTCTGATCTATTCTTCGTACATTTGTATGAAAGTTTATTAGTATAAGAATAGTATGGATATTCAAAGAAAGTACCGCTATGCCACTGCTTTAACAATAGCAGGATCTGATAGTAGCGGAGGTGCGGGGATTCAAGCTGATTTAAAAACGTTTTCAGCGCTTGGCGTATATGGTATGTCGGCAATAACATCGATTACTGCTCAGAATACTTTAGGCGTAAGAGGAATTCAGCCAATATCATCAGAGATACTTCGCGGACAACTGAACGCGGTGTTTGAAGACAGTATAATCGATGCGGTAAAAACCGGCATGCTACATAACAAAGAAGCGGTCGAGATAGTAGCAGAGACTATTGATTGTTTTAAGCCTGCATTTGTTGTTGTTGATCCCGTCATGGTATCCACAAGCGGAAGTAAACTGATAGAAGATGTCGCTATTGAAGCTATCATATCAATGCTGTTCAGCCGCAGTTCACTGATTACACCGAATATTGATGAGGCGGAACTTTTAACCGGAATGAAAATCCGGGATATTAATGATATGTCTCGTGCAGCATACAAACTTATGGATATGGGTTGCCATGCTGTCCTGATGAAAGGTGGACATTTGGAAGGAGAAGATATGACAGATATGCTTTTTCTGCCGGAAACAGAACCATTATCTTTTTCTTCAGCTAAAATATCCACAAAGAATACACATGGAACCGGTTGTACATTCTCCTCTGCTATTGCTGCTTATGTAGCATTAGGGTATCCCATGGGAAAAGCTGTTGAAGCAGCAAAAGGCTATATTACCAAAGCCTTATTAAACGGTGCCAATGTGCAAGAAGGACATGGATATGGGCCACTAAATCACCTGTTTGATCCACAACCGATAAAGAAGATAGCTCTGGACTAAAATGCGTAAACTAATCGGGATTACAACACCCTACTTTTTCGATGGAGAGGCGGCAATCTTGACACAACTATTGGAAGAAGGCATTACCCGCTTGCATATACGAAAACCTGGAGGTGAATTGTCCGATATGGAACTGCTGATCCGTTCTATTCCAGCCTATTATTATCCGCAGATATCTTTACATGATTGTTTTCAATTGGCAGAAAAATATTCGCTTGGCGGATTACATTTGAATAGTAGGAATACGATAATTCCTACAAATTTCTCCGGCATATTAAGTCGTTCATTACATAACTTGGATGAAATAGATACCGATACGCACTTTGATTATATGTTTTTAAGCCCGATATTTGATAGTATATCGAAGGTAGATTATCACAGTCATTTTTCATTAGAGGAATTAAAGAGATTATCGGATCTTAACCTAATTAATAACCGTATAATTGCTTTAGGTGGAATAGATGAAACTACGATACCATTACTCGATGGTATTAATTTTGGTGGCGTTGCTGTTTTAGGAGGGTTATGGGGGAATGACAGAGAACATAAAACAGAAGACACACTTAGACGTTTTAAAAATATCCGTTTATTAATGAACGAAATAAACCAATAAAATGAAACTAAATAAAAATCAACGATTCATGTTTATTACGCATCGTACCGTTGATTATACTGAAATCGATGAAATTCGTATGCTGCTTGAAGGGGGTTGTACCTGGATACAACTTCGGATGAAAAACACACTTAATCTGGATGTGGCACGTGAAGCTGTAGCTCTTTGCCGGGCCTATAACACCGAAACTATTTGCTGTTTAAATGATGATGTTGAAATGGCTTTAGCCTGTGGCGCTTCAGGAGTGCATATAGGAAAAAATGATATGCCCTTATCCCAAGCTTGGGAATTAGTAGAGAAACAGGGACGTAAAGAATCATTTATCATAGGAGTAACGGCTAATACTTTTGAAGATATTCTACAAGCTGTAGCGGGTAATGCCTCTTATATAGGACTTGGTCCGTATCGCCAAACGACAACAAAAGAAAAATTAAGTCCTTTATTGGGTCTGGAAGGTTATAAAAAAATCATGCAACAATGTAAAGATGCTCGGCTTGATATACCTATCTTTGCAATCGGGGGGATAGAATTCGATAACATTCCTTCATTAATGCAGACAGGAATTAGTGGCGTCGCTGTGTCAGGAACTATCATCCGATCCGATGACCCTACAGCAGAAACGCGTAAATTCTTAAATATAATTACAGAAAACGAATAGATATGGCAGATAAAAACGACATACGTATCACCTATCCTTCTTCAGATAAGGTGTATGTACCCGGAGAAAGATATAATATTCAGGTAGGAATGCGTAGAATAAAACTTCTGGATACAGTAACCATAAATGATCAGGGAGAAAAAATCAACAAGAAAAACAGTCCGGTAATTGTCTATGACACGAGTGGTCCTTATTCAGATCCGGATAGTTCTATAGATATACAGCAAGGGATACCCAGAATCCGGAATCAATGGTATTTAAAACGGAAAGATGTTGTTCAATTAACAGAACTGTCTTCGGAATACGGACGCAAACGGCAAAAAGACAAATCACTTGACAGTATTCGATTTCCTCATCTTCATTTACCTTATAAAGCGAAAGAGGGAAAAGGCATAACCCAGATGTATTATGCAAAAAAACGGATTATTACTCCGGAAATGGAGTATGTTGCTATTCGTGAAAACCAACAGATAGAGGCATTAGGATTAAAATCATATATCACTCCGGAATTTGTACGCAAGGAGATAGCCGCAGGGCGTGCTATCATTCCGGCAAATATAAATCATCCGGAGGCAGAACCTATGATTATCGGCAAACGTTTTCTGGTAAAAATAAATACAAACATAGGTAACTCCGCTCTTTCTTCCAGCATAGACGAAGAGATTGAAAAAGCTGTTTGGAGCTGTAAATGGGGAGGAGACACATTGATGGACTTATCTACGGGTCCGAATATCCATGAAACCCGGGAATGGATTATACGTAATTGCCCTGTACCCATGGGAACTGTTCCGATTTATCAGGCGCTGGAAAAAGTGGATGGGGATATTGAAAAATTAAATTGGGAAATCTATCGGGATACGCTTATTGAACAGGCCGAGCAAGGTGTCGATTATTTTACGATTCATGCAGGTTTACTTAAGAGCTATATAGATATGACACTCACCCGCCTGACAGGTATTGTGTCGCGTGGTGGTTCAATCATGGCCAAATGGATGCAGATACATAATAGGGAAAACTTCCTGTATACACATTTCAATGATATCTGTGAAATACTGAAAGCCTATGATGTGGCGATCTCTATAGGTGACGGACTCCGTCCCGGTTCCATTTATGATGCGAATGACACTGCACAATTTTCTGAATTATATACAATGGGGCAATTAACTAAAGTTGCCTGGGAGCATTTTGTGCAAGTAATCATAGAGGGACCCGGCCATGTACCTATGAATAAAATTCATGAAAACATGAAGGAACAGTTATATGCTTGTCATGGAGCTCCTTTTTACACTTTAGGTCCCCTGACTACAGACATTGCTCCGGGATACGACCATATCACTTCAGCTATAGGCGCTGCACAGATTGCCTGGCAAGGTACAGCTATGATTTGTTATGTAACCCCTAAAGAACACCTTGGACTTCCCAATAAAGAAGACGTAAGGAATGGAGTAATCGCCTATAAAATCGCAGCACATGCTGCTGATCTGGCAAAAGGTCATCCGGGTGCTCAGGTACGTGATAACGCATTAAGCAAAGCGCGTGCAGATTTTCGTTGGAAGGATCAATTTCATTTAGCTTTGGATCCTGAAAGAGCCTTGCAATATTATAAAGAAAGCGCTGTGACCGACGGAGAGTTTTGCACCATGTGCGGACCTAATTTCTGTGCCATGCGATTAAGTAAAGAGGCACAGCAACACTGTAAAAAATAATTATAAATTATGAGTTATGAATTAAGAATTGATCAACTCCGATTCATAATTCATAACTCATAATTTATAATTCTTCATTTTATTTTTTGCACAAGCATATCCTTCATCATATAGGGCTGAAAGTTTTTCCGTATCTCTTTCTGTTCTTCCTACTTGTATCGGATTTTCCGGACGAATAACCAATGCTTTTCCGGCCTCTTCCAACTCGTCGATATAATCAAGCACTTCGTTATAACGGCGATAACGCAGTCGGAGTTGTTCCCGGATAGCCGGATACTTTCGATAAATAAAACCGGGAAGCTTAAAATCTTTTTCTTCCTTCCGATAACCTTTGTTGCGGGTAAGAATGATTACATTTTTATCATAACCATCCGCTATGGCACGACGAATAGGAATAGCATCACACACACCACCATCTACCATAGGTATATCATCCACATAGGTTATCGGACACATAACAGGCAAAGTACAGGATGCCCGTATAATATCCACCAATCTCTTTTTATCTGATTTTTCCTCAAAGTATTCAGGCTGACCGGTTAAACAATTACTTGTCACCATCACAAAACGTCCGGGAGAATTAAAATAAGTTTCATAATCCAATGGATAATGCTTCTCCGGATATTCATTGAACAGGAACTCCATATCAATATACCCTCTTCCACGGAGGAAATAAGGCAGTCCGATATAGTTTCTTTTTTTCAGCAGATCAATATTGCTGTAACGGGAACGTCCTCTTTGCCGGGAAGCATAGGAAATTCCATTACTCGCACCGGCAGATACACCGATAGTATATGGAAACCATAACTCATGATCCATAAAATAATCAAGAACACCAACCGTAAATATGGCACGCATTCCTCCACCTTCTAATACTAATCCTGTTTGCTTGTCAATTATATTTTCATTCATAGTTTATACTTAATACTCCCTTCCCTTCCGTCTAAGGAAATTCTATTTTAAAATCCGTTCCTTCATTTACAGCCGAGGTAATTGTAACTTTTGCACCGTATGTATTTAATATCTGAATAGATAAACTCAATCCGATTCCATGACCTTTATAGGGATGTGTGTTACTGGCCCGGAAAAAAGGTTGGGCGATATGTTCCAAATCACTGGCCGGAATGCCAATACCATAATCCTTGATATACAAAACATTCCCGGACAAACGCATCTCAACAGGCTTATATTCAGAGTATTTCAACGCATTATTCAATATATTCTCAATCGCTATTTTTAATAAATTCGGATTGGCTTTCACCACAAAACTAAAATTATCCGGAGAAAAAGAGGTGCGATTTTGAGCAAACTGCATGAGAAATTCCGCCAAAGAAATCGGTTCAATTACTTGATTTAATATCTCATTTTCGCCGTGAGAGAGGAAAAGCAGATGTTTCATCAACTGTATGATACGTCTTGTTTCAGAAGCAATACGGGAGAGGGCGATCTGGTATTCTTTAGGCGTACGCTCTTTCATAAGCGTAATTTCACATTCGCCCTGAATTGCTGTCAACGGATTATTCAACTCATGAGAAGCATTGCTGATGAATGTCTTTTCCGTATGGGAAGTAGTCTCTATTTTTTGAATGATCCTATCGGTATATTTCCGTTCCAATAAATAAAACACAACAGCACTTACACAAACAATTCCCGCAAGCAGAAAACCGACAAGCCACCTGATTAACACGCCATCTTCCGGCGACAGATAGCTCTTCGTATAGAAGAAAGCAAACACAAA
>JAJDIA010000062.1 GCA_030266465.1 Parabacteroides sp. OttesenSCG-928-G21
ATGTTGCAAATACATCCGGAGCCCCAGCTACTCCAGACAACTTTACACCGGCCGCCGCTCCAATAGCTCCATCTACACCGGATTTCGATCTGTCTAATCCGGCAGACGATCTGCCTTTTTAATTTATATCCGGCTAAATGGATATTATATGTCTCATCGGCGGATTATTACTTATCCTTATCGGTGCAAATGCGCTGACTGATGGGGCATCCTCTATTGCCAAACGGTTTCATATCTCCAGTCTGGTGATTGGTCTTACGATTGTGGCTTTCGGAACATCAGCTCCGGAACTGACAGTCAGTGTGTCTTCCGCTATAAAAGGGAGTGCAGACATCGCTATTGGCAATGTCGTAGGAAGCAATTTATTCAATACACTGATGATTGTAGGTTGCACGGCGATGATTGTACCTATCAGTATGAACACAGGGACAATAAGCAAAGAAATACCTCTTTGCCTCTTAGCAGCCGTCGTTTTGTTTATCTTTTCCAATGATGTTTTATTGGATGGAGGAACACTTAATAGCATTAGTCGTAGCGATGGCCTAATACTTCTTTGTTTCTTTCTGATTTTTCTCAGTTACACATTCGCCATAGCAAAAGATGGAAATGGCGAAAATGGAACTGCCATTAAAGAGATTCCGATATGGAAATCTATCATCTTCATTATCGGAGGATTAATCGGGCTTGTCCTAGGAGGACAATTATTTGTTGATGGAGCATCTGGTATCGCAAGAAGTTTAGGGGTAAGTGAATCGGTTATCGGTCTGACACTTGTTGCCGGAGGGACATCGTTGCCGGAATTAGCCACATCCGTAGTAGCCGCACTGAAAAAGAATCCGGGAATAGCCATTGGTAATGTTATCGGTTCAAACCTATTTAATATCTTCTTTGTTTTAGGTTGCAGTGCAACTATCACTCCCCTGTCTATTCAGGGAATTACAAATTTAGACCTAAGCATGTTGATTTTATCTTGCGTGTTGCTGTACCTGTTCGGGCTGTTTTTTAAGAAAAGGACTATTACCCGTGTAGAAGGTATAATTATGGTTCTTTGTTATATTGGCTATACGACCTATTTAATAATGGCTCAGTAAACAAACAGATTCCTATTCTGCAACCCGGCCTACAGATTTAATATTGCTGAATTTTGAAAGGGTCACACACATCTTCTGAATATCCTCTACATCATGTACCTTCATTTTGATCTTCCCTTCAAACATTCCATCTTTAGCCTCTATTCCTACCCGTTGGATATTTACATTAAATTCGGAAATCGTTTTTGTGATATCATTCAATACACCAATTGCATCTATTCCTCTTACTTCAAGAGTGGCATCAAAAGAAGAGTTTTTATGACTGCTCCATTCTGTATTCAATATCCGCTCGCCAAAACTACTCTTCAATCGCATAGCGATAGGACAGGAGCGTTTATGGACAACTACCGTACCATCATCATTGATAAAACCTAAGGCGTCATCTCCCGGAATCGGCTTACAGCATTCCGCAATCACATAGTTGCGTTCATAAGCCTCTTCTTTTAATATATACGGTTTTGATTTATCATATTTAAGTTTATTGCCAGCCTCTTCAGCGGAATCCTCCTTTTCGGCCTCTTTCTTCTTATTATTACCCATCCCGAAAGCTTGTTTCACATACTTATACAAGACATTATCGGTTTTCTCTTTCAATAACTTATTGATATTATCCGGCAGAATAACATCCTCTTTCTCCACCGCATAATAAAACTCTTCCTTTTTCGGAAATCCAAAATACATGCTTAACTTTTCCAAATTAGAAGTAGATAGTTCCAAATCCGAACGTTTAAAAGCTGCAATAACTTTTTGCTCCCCTGCTTTGGCTGCTTCTTTCCGGTTTTTCTTAAGGACAGCATCTATTTTCGAACGGGCTTTCGCTGTTGTCACAAAGTTCAGCCATTCATATTGTGGAGTCTGTGAACGGGAAGTCAATATCTCTACCTGATCCCCACTTTGCAAGGTATGGCTAAGTGGAACCAGTTTGTGATTTACTTTCGCACCAATACAACGGTTTCCTATATCCGTATGCAGGGCATACGCAAAATCCAGGGCTGTTGCTCCCTGTGGTAGGGTTTTAAGATCACCTTTCGGGGTAAAAACAAAAATTTCGGAAGTAAACAAATTCAGTTTAATCGTATCCAGAAAATCCAGCGCATTGGGATCCGGACTTTCTAAAATCTCTGTAATCGTCTGAAGCCATTTATCCAGTTCGGTATCTTCTTCCACACTGCTCTCTTTATACTTCCAATGAGCAGCAAAACCTTTCTCCGCAATATCATCCATCTTACGGCTACGAAGCTGTATTTCCACCCATTGTCCGTCAGGACCCATAACCGTCAGGTGCAAAGCCCGGTAACCATTAGCCTTTGGACGGCTCACCCAATCACGAATACGGTCCGGACGAATACGGTAAATATCCGTAATGATCGAATAAATATCCCAGCATTGATTCTTTTCATCCACTCCGGGCAACGGATCAAAAATAATACGGACAGCATAGATATCATAAATATCTTCAAAAGCAACTCCTTTATTCTGCATCTTATTCCAGATGGAATAGACTGATTTCACCCGGGCCCGCATTTCATAATGCAAACCTATTTCATCCAACTTTTCTTTAACAGGTGCCGAAAAATGCTCAAATAAACGATTCCGGGTCTCTTCTGTCGCTTTCAGTTTTTCCTTAATAAAATCATATTCCTGTGGATGCTCATACTTGAAACTAAGATCTTCCAGTTCGGTTTTAATGGTAAACAGTCCCAGACGATGAGCCAATGGAGCATATAAATAAAGGGTCTCTCCTGCGATTTTATATTGCTTTGCCGGAAGCATTGACCCTAAAGTTCTCATATTATGAAGACGATCCGCTATCTTAATCAGAATAACACGGATATCATCACTCATTGTCAACAATAATTTCCGAAAGTTTTCTGCCTGAGCAGAGGCCTGTTCTCCAAAAATCCCGCCGGATATCTTAGTCAGCCCATCAACAATTTGTGCGATTTTCGCTCCAAAAAGATTTTTAATATCCTCAACGGTGTATTCCGTATCTTCTACTACATCATGCAATAAAGCGGAACAAATAGAGGTGGAACCCAAACCCATCTCTTTACAGACAATACGGGCTACCGACAAGGGATGTATAATATACGGCTCTCCGGAACGGCGTTTTGCCCCGGCATGTGCCTCATTGGCGAAGTTGAAAGCCTTGGTGATTTTATCGACTTTTCGTCTGTGATTAGAATTCAAATAATCATCCAACAGCGCCTGAAACTCCGCTTGCACCAATTGTTCATCCGTCATTTTTATTTCACCGGTATCACTCATAGTAGAAAAATCATCCTCTTTTTTTTGCGTGAGGACAAATATAATTAAATATTTGCTAAGTGATATGGCTTCAATTCTATTTACTTGTAAGATGAATGGTATATTCTCAGCCTAAGCTATAATTTGGATTATTTATTTTTATTGTTTCAGCTTCCCAACAAACAACAAATTATTACTGTTTTCATCAAGCGTAGACAGTAATTGTGTTAATAGTTCTCTATCCTGTTCCGTACAATCAGATTCTGTTAAACGCTTATCGATGATATCCATTAATTCACCTGGCTCTACATTATGAATAAAATAACCTTTATTAAATGTCGTCAATGGCAATTCTATTCCTCCATAAAAATCATTCACGAATTTAGTAATAGAAAAGGAGGTTTGACTGTCTTTATCCGTTGAAAATGCACGAATTTCCGTATTTTTATTATTCTCATAAGCCCAAAAAGTAGTAAGAAAGCGATCAGGTAATTCATAGTATCCAACACACCACATCCGTTCTGCGGTAGAGACAGGTGTGTTTATCATTGTAAAAACAGGATGAAACCGATGGGTTTTTACATCAAAATGGTATAGCGTATCGGTAGTCGTTATATGAAATTCAAAAGCATCCGAATGTCGATAAGATAGAATTTCCTCTGTATAACTTTCTGCAAACATATATTTTGGGTGGCAAAGATTCCTGTAAAACAGTCCCATCCAAATCTATTTGTATAGAAAGGATATCCGCTTCGTAAATTGGCAATTGGATTATCGTAAATAGCCCATTATCATACATCATTTTAGGTTTATTCATCCGAGAAGGCAATGGTATGTCTTTTATATGTTTTCCGGTTATATCATATATGAGCATTTTCTTATCCAAAAAAGGCATCAGATAGATGTATCCGTTTTTTTCATCAATAATCTCATCATACATAAAATTAATATATTCACCTGGTCCTTGGCCAACTGTTCCGATATTTCCCAGATATTTTCCCGAACGGCTAAACAATTTATAAGGCTTCCCGGATTGTCTAACCCCAATATAATTATCTGTAACAGTAATAGTCACAGCTTTAAATAAAGCATCATCGACATCTTCTAAACGAATCAATTCGCAACTTTCAACCAATTCACTTAACCGGAGAATCTTTTTCTCCTTTATTTTGTCCATATCACAGACCATTACCTGTGAACCATTCACTTCTACAAACGAAATAGTCTCGTCTCCCTGTGAAGAAGAACACCCTGTTAGAATAATAAAGAAGAAAAACAGATAAAAAATGAGGTTTTTTATTTGCATAATAGTTAAAATAAGCATTAATACCACAATTATACGAACAAATCGTAATTATGCAAACAAAATAGTCCTCAAAAGAAACTTATTAGAAATAATTAACTGACCGGTATTTTCAACACCTGTCCGGGGCGAATATTCGCATTAGGCAAATTATTTACCTGCTGTAGGTTGGCAGCAGAAATCCCCGGGTATTGTTTTGAAATAGAATACAATGAATCACCCGATTGAACCGTATAGGTGATATATGTTTTTCCGGATTCATCAATCTTTTTCTCTTCCGGCAGTGGAGCCGGAGTTGGGGTCTGAGCAGCAGAAGCAAATCTTACCCCGCCATTATTCACATAAACGGTCAAACGCCTGCCGTTCCCCACACGATTCGTACTTAATCCGTTCCAACGCCGGATGTCACGGGCGTTTACACCATATTTATCCGCTATAGTATTTACGGTTTCACCGGTACGGGCAACATGGGTAATTTTTTGTTGTGTATTCACCGTACGGGTTTCATCCGCCGGATCATAAGAGATACAATCCGCCAATAATTCTTCCGCACGATGCAAGAAAATGGCATCTTCTGAATTTACAAAAGAATAGGTATCAAATGCCGGAAGCTTTAAAACAGAAGACTTCAACGCATTACCCGGAACAATATCCCGCTTATATTGCGGATTAAGCGCTCTGATCAATTCAATATCAAGATTCAATACCTCTGAAACCTGTTCAAAATGAAGCATTTTATTGACCATAATGGTATCTGTAGCCAAAGGCAGATCGGTCTGAATCGGACAAATATTATGTTCACAATAGAAGTTCATAATATAATTAGCCGCGATAAACAAGGGAACATAAGAACGCGTTTCCCGAGGCAGATAAGGATAAATACCCCAAAAATCGGTTTTCCCATTCGCACGGCGCAATGCCTTATTTACATTACCCGGCCCACAATTATAGGCAGCCAATACCAGGTTCCAGTCTTCATAGATAGTATACATATCCATAAAATAACGGCAAGCCGCGTGAGTAGCCATGACCGGATCCCGGCGTTCGTCAACCAAACTATTAATTTCCAGTCCGTAACTTTTCCCTGTAGGCAACATAAACTGCCATAAGCCGGCGGCTCCCACCCGGGAAAGTGCCAATGGATTCAATGCACTCTCCACCACAACCAGGTATTTCAGTTCCAACGGCAAATTATATTCATCCAGGACCTGTTCGATAATCGGGAAATAATAGTCTGCCATTCCCAGCATATAGCCAACCAAACCACGACGTTTTTCCGCATATAAATTGATACAATCACGCACCATCTTATTATACGGCAAAGAAATTATATTAGGCAGACTCTTCAGGCGCATTTCATAAACAGTCTCATCAAACACCACATTTTTATCATCATCATGGCAATAATCATCCACTTTTGAAAAATACTGCACATGCCAGGAACGTAACAGGCTATCCACATTAGCGTCCAAGCTTTCCGGAATCAGCCCGATCTCTGCAACCGTAGGATCGCTTGACAATACAGAGTACTGCTGTTCCGCCATCTCTGTTTCATTCTCTATAGCCACCTCTTCCTGCGCAAAAAGAGTGGAGGCGAAACAACAAAGACTGATAAAAATGAATAACTTTTTCATATTTCTCAAATTATCCTGATTACTAAAAAGTCAAACTCCAATTAACCCCGTATGTCTGAGGTGTCACACTTGTCTTGGGGGTGAATGTCGGTTCTATACGCATAGTTAAATCCGGGGAAATATCGAAATCAAACAATTGTGCATCTACATACGCATCAATAATAGAAATAGCATACACCCCTACGGTAATAATAATACTTAAATCACGAAACCGACGAAAAGAGTCTTTATTTCGTTTCAACAAACTGATAAATTGGGTATCATTTATTTTAGCATTTTGCTCTTCTTCAGTCATCCGGTTACCCCCGGGAATAAAATCCCTCCAACTATCATTAGCAACAGGGTTTGTCGACATAATATCAAAATAGGCCTGCCGATAATCCGCATAATTCTCGTGGTTCCAACTGATCGCATAATAACAGCCCATAAATGCCCCGTAAACAATCGGCAACTTCCAATACTTCCGGTTATAAATCTGCCCCATACCCGGCACAAGCGCAAACAACGTCGCTTTCGTTGGGTTGGGTTTAAAGTTTGAACCCATCTTTATTGCAGGAAGAGGAGCTGCCTCTGCCTCCAGCATTACCGCACGGACAATCGAATCCGACGAAGAGACAAAAGCTGTATCGGCCACCTCCATAATAACCTCTTGTGCAAATCCATTAACAGGAATGCAAAGCAGCCAGAACGGCAAGATTATAAGGAGATATAAGCCTTTTTTCATTTCAGTTTATCCAGTAATCCGATGATTTTTTCCAATTCATCTTCGGAAGAGAAAGGAATGGTTATTTTCCCTTTCCCCTTTTCGTTACAAGTAAGTTGCACCTTGGTATTAAAAAAACGCGACAAATGATCCTTCAGCAAATCAAACTCTTTCTGCTGTTTCAGCTTTGATTTCTTTTTCGGAGAAGGGCCCTCTTCCGCATCAATATTACGAACCAGATCCTCTACCGTCCGGACAGAAAGACCTTCCGACAATATCTGCTCATAAAAAGCCAGTTGCAATTCCGGATCCTCGACAGGAAGCAACGCACGCGCATGTCCCATATCGATCTTTTTGTCTTTCAATCCCACCTGAATTTCAGCAGGCAATTTCAGCAGGCGAAGGTAATTCGCTATGGTAGCCCTCTTTTTCCCTACACGTTCGCTCAACCGTTCTTGTGTAAGCCCGTAATTATCAATCAATTTTTGATATGCTAAAGCAATCTCGATAGAATTTAAGTCCTCGCGCTGAATATTTTCGATCAACGCCATTTCAACCACATTCTCATCTGCCGCCGTACGGATATAAGCAGGAATACGTTCCAGACCCGCCAGCAAAGAGGCACGATAACGGCGCTCTCCGGAGATGATCATGTATTTATCCTTGGCAAGCTCTTTTAATGTGATCGGTTGAATAACACCTAAAGAACGTATAGAGGTAGCTAATTCTTCCAACGCCTCTTCCTCAAATACCGACCGGGGTTGATCCGGATTTGGCTGTATTTTACTGATTTCTATTTCGCTGATAGAAGACGAACCTTCGGTCTTAAGGTCATCCATTGTAATCAAGGCATCTAAACCACGGCCCAAAGCCGACCTTTTCGCTGCACTCATGAGTTTTTGCTAATTAATTCCTTTGCTAATTGTATGTGATTAAGCGCCCCTTTGGAATCGGCATCATATAATAACACCGGCTTTCCGTAACTGGACGCTTCGCTCAATTTAACATTTCGTTGGATTACGGTATCAAACACCAGTTCACGGAACGGGCGCTTCACCTCTTCATAGATCTGATTGGCTAACCGGAGACGGGCATCATACATCGTCAGAAGGAATCCTTCTATCTCCAGAGAGGGATTCAACTTGGACTTGATAATCTTAATCGTATTCAGCAGTTTACTGATTCCTTCCAAAGCAAAATACTCACATTGAACCGGAATAATCACCGAATCGGCCGCTGTCAGGGAGTTGACCGTAATCAGTCCCAACGAAGGAGAACAGTCAATCAAAACAAAATCATAATCATCCTTCAACGGTTGCAACACATTTTTCAGGATCCGTTCCCGGGTCTCCATATTCAGCATCTCAATTTCAGCCCCTACCAAATCAATATGTGATGGTATAATATCCAATCCTTTTACTTCCGTCTGGACAATAGCCTTGCGTGCATCTTCGCCATTCACCAAACATTCATAAATAGACAACGTCACATTACGTATATCCACACCCAAACCCGATGAGGCATTGGCTTGCGGATCTGCATCAACCACTAATACTTTCTTTTCGAGTACAGCCAGCGAAGCAGCCAGATTTATGGTCGTCGTAGTCTTCCCTACTCCACCTTTCTGATTTGCTAATGCTATAATTTTACCCATATATTTTCCTCTTTTTTGGCGACAAAACTAACGATTTAATGTGGAACATAACGAAAAACAGGTTTAACAAATACCCATTCTGTTAATAAATTAACCATTTTGTTGATAACTTACAGAGATAGTGAAAGCCGAATGCAGAGCCAAGCGTGCTTGAGCTCTGCTAAAGCACATCCTATCTTATTGCAAATATATGCAGAATAATTGTAAAAAAGGGTTAAGGTTTCTCCGGAGTGTATTCTTGTGAATAATTAGCGGGCGAGAATGAACGCCGCAGGCGTGAGATTACACATAAACCGTATGCAAGCTGAAAGCGCAGCTCACATACGGTTATGTATAATCCCGCCACTACGTGGCTAAAAACCTGTAAACCTATTCTTCCGCAACAAACTGTGCCAACTCGTCCAGGTTCTTTTGTATATTCCGAACATGCCGGAAGAAACGGAACCATAAAATAACAAGAACTAAAGCCTCTAATGCCAACAGGTAAATAACACAGTATTCTATCCAGAAAGTCTCCATAAATGCCGGATTTACGGTCGACCAATAACAATAGAGCCAAACTCCCATATAAACCGGCATCAGGATAACCGCACCAACCGTATGCCGTACCAGATACGTTTTGTATTTCAACATATAACGAGATATCTCCGTCACGCTCATTCGGCTCATATCTATCTTATCCAGAAATCCACAAAGCCAGTACGACCAATACCACAACAATCCCCCAATCGGAATCATCAGCAACACCCAAAAGGCGCTAAATGCGGTTCCATGAAAAAGTAGAGGGAAATTCATCAAGACAAAAGCCAGTGCACAAATCGGCACAATCCGCAATGCCTGTTTTTCGTATTTTTTTATGCGTTCAAACGCACCTTTACTCCGGTTTGCAATCATTTTCTTTATCATACTATCTTCTACTTCTTTTTGAAATGCTTTATTATTTTGCCACTCTCTTTTTAATACATCCAAATCCATAATCATAATATATTACTGTTCAACAATAAATTAGATGTTCGACATTTTAACTAGTTTCTCCTTGATGCGGTTGATCTTCGTTGACACATTCGTCGGAGTAATCCCCATTATATCAGCGATCTCTTTATAGGGCCTGTCCTCGAGATACAGGAAGATGATCGCACGTTCCAACTTGTTCAACTGATTAATCAGCGCATACAATTCATTCACATATAAACTATTGTCTTCGGAAGAAATTCTCAAATCGGGCGATAATTCCACATACATGGGTTTGCGACTACTCTTGCGAAAAAAAGAGATACAGGTATTCAAGGCTATCCGATAGATCCAGGTTGAATAAGCGCTTTCCTCCCTGAAATCAGGGAACGCCTTCCAAAGGTTCAATACAACCTCCTGATATAAATCATCCAGCACATTCTCTTTATCGGCATAAATTGAAGCTACTTTATAAATAATGCCATTATGATCTCGGATCATACTTAGAAATTTCTGTTCCACACTACAGTTTTTATATGTTTCTATCCCATTAGTCGACAATCGCAGCAAAAGGTCACAGCGGCTGTGCATTTTTTCAAAATAGTCTTT
>JAJDIA010000063.1 GCA_030266465.1 Parabacteroides sp. OttesenSCG-928-G21
CGGTAGATCAAATGTAAACTAAAAAGAGTAGAGAGAGATAGAAAGGATGAATTATTGTGATAAAATACGCTATCATTTATATCGGGCTGAGCAGGCTGCGTTTCCGGTTATGGTAGATGAATTGCTTAATCAGCTTCCCGATGAAGAGGTGATCTTGCGGTTGGCTTTTTTTGGAACACCGCCAACGAATGAAGAGTATTTGAGTCGGAAGCGAGTCATACATGAAAAGATTCACCAGAAGTTTGGTGATAAAATGCCGACAATCAGTTATGTATCACAACCTCCACTGGATGCTCCGCTGATACTGGAAGCACATAGCTATCTGCCGGAAACAAGCGATAAACTGTCCTTTCAATTATATAAAGAGATTCCTTATGTGGTGTTGGAAAATGAGGATATGCGCATGTTGTTTGCCGGTGGCTTTCAAAGTGATGTTGTCAATCAGTCTATTCAACAGCAATCGGAAGAGGTATTCCGGCTATTGAGTGAGGTTCTGGAGCGCGAGCATTTTCCGATAAACAGTATTATCCGCCAATGGAATTATATTGAACAGATTACCCGATATGCAGGTGAAGATCAACATTACCAGTCTTTTAATAATGCCCGAAGTGCCTGTTATCAACAAACAACGTGGGAAAATGGTTATCCGGCAGCAACGGGAATAGGTACAAATCTGGGTGGCATACTGGTCGATTTAGATGCTGTCGTCTTTAAGCGTAGTAATGCTTATGCGACAGCGATTGACAACAAACTCCAGATTGCTGCGCATGCCTATTCTGATCAGGTGCTTGACGTTTCGCATAAGATAAAAAGTACGCCGAAGTTTGAACGGGCAAAAAGCATAACGATTGATCAGTCTACGCTGATTTATATCTCCGGTACGGCCGCTATTCGCGGAGAGGAGAGCCTGAAGAATGCCAGTTTTGAGAAACAGTTGCGTGCTACGATGGAGAATATTGCGGAATTGACCGGCAAAGCTGTTCCGGTAATCCTGCGTGTCTATCTCCGGGATAAAGAAGATTATGCGGATGCCGTCTGGCTAATGGATAAGTATAATCTACAAATACCTATTTCTTATATGTGGGCTGATGTTTGCCGGAAAGAACTGTTGGTGGAGATAGAGGGAATAGCGAATTTAATTGAAAATGATTTTCACAATTCATGACTCATAATTAATAATTATGATCAATACCAATCTTTTTTCTTCATGAAGAGCCAGGTGAGTATACCGGCAATGAGCATTAAGCCCCAGGCGAAAAGATATCCATAACGCCAATCCAGTTCCGGCATAAATTTGAAATTCATTCCCCATACTCCGGTGAGAAATGTTAAGGGAATGAAGACCGTGGAGACAACCGTCAGGCGTTTCATGATCGCATTCATCCGTAGGTCATTATTGGAGATGTAGAGGTCAACCAGGGAGGATATGATTTCCCGGCAACTTTCTACCGTTTGTGAAATGAATTGAAGCTGATCGGAAATATCGCCGTAGAGTGGTAGTATATCCGGTGTTATTATTCCTGTTTCAGAGCGTAATAGTTTGGGAAATTGATCTTTCAATGGTTGGCTGTTTTTGCGAACAGTCATATAATCGCGTCGGCGTTGTTGAATAGGTATTCCCATGTTTGACTGATCGTTAGCCGTGTTTAATAGCGCTTCTTCCAAATCTTCCAAGTGATCTTCTACTTTCGAGATGGTTTCAGCCATATTGGAAACGACCGTGTTCAGTAAAAAAACCAGTAACAGCCCACAGCCTTTTTTTCTCAAGTTGAGCAAGTTTGTTTCGATGGCTTTTTCCGTCGATTCAAATACGGGGTTATTACTTTCTGTAAAGGAGATGACCGTGTTGCCTGCAATCAATATACTGATATGTTCGGATTGCATTTCCGCATTGGAATTATAATAACAGGAATTGAGGACGATCAATAAACGGTTGTTATATTCTTCTATTTTAGCGACATGTTGCGGGGTTAAGATGTCTTTTGCATCCAGATTGTGCATTCCGAAATCTTTGACAATACGTGTGATTGTATCTGCGTCGGTCAAACCACTTACCTGAAACCAATTGATCATGTTTTCATCAATAAGTTTGCTGAATAGATCTGTGTTTTTTACCTCCCTGGATTGCAACTTCTGTTCATTGTATTGAACGAGGCGAATTCCAGTCGTAGTCTCGTGTTCCCCGGAATAATAGTATTTATCAGATAAGCGCCGATTGTTGATGTGGCGTTTTTTGTGTTGTGCCGTTTTTTTACGCATGTTGCTGGTTTAGTCTAGTTCTACAACTGTAATACCGGCTCCTCCAAACTGTACATGTTCATCGTAATAACTGCGTACACCCGGTATCGATGTACGTAGATAATCCCGGATCAGTTGCCTTAAAATTCCGGTTCCCGTACCATGAAGGATGCGGACTTTGCCTGCGCCAACCTGGATAGCATCATCGATAAAATAGCTAACGGCTTGCATGGCTTCATCGCCCCTCATACCTCTAACATCTATTTCGGTCTTAAAGTTCAATTTTTTCTCATGCATTTCGTCGATTGTCTGACTACTGACAAAGGTGCTTTTCTGCATTTCACGTTTAATCTGTCCTTTACTGACCTTTTCCAGTTGATCGATCTTGATGGTGCTTTTTATCATACCTAACGCAATGACAGCCTCTTTCCCTTGTATTTCCATAACCGTAGCGGGAGAAGACTGGCCTTTTATACGGACAGAATCACCAACCGCAATCTCCTCTTTTTTCTGTGTTGCAGAAGGGACTTTTTCTGTTTGTTTTTTCTCTTTCTTACGTTCATTGCGCTGTTTGATTTTATCCATTTTCCGGGCAATCTTTTCGTCAACCTCTTTTGTGTCGTTGATAGTTGCCTTAAACTCATCCAGAGATTTTCGTGCGAGCCGGGTTTGTTCTTTTTCGGCTTGCGCTTCTTTTATCTCACGGATTGTTTTTTCTATCTGCGCATTGGTTTCAGTAATGATCCGTTGTGCTTCCGTTTTTGCTTCTTGCAGGATTTCTTTCCGTTGTTTGTTGACTTTTTCAAGGTCTTGTTCATAGCGTTCGGTGACCTCTTCCAGCTTTTTTTCACGCAAACGAACCTGTTGGCGTTTGGATTCCCAATAGCGTTTATCCCGGACAATATCCTGCAGGTATTTGTCCATATTGATATAATTGGTTCCCACCATTTCCGATGCGTCGTTAATGACATCATCCGGTAGGCCTATTTTTCGTGCAATTTCAACAGCAAAAGAGCTTCCCGGATTACCTATGGAGAGTTTGAAAAGCGGTTGCATCAAATGACGGTCATACAGCATGGCTCCGTTGACTACTCCTTCGTGTTCTTCGGCAAAATGCTTTAAGTTTTGATAGTGCGTAGTGATTACGCCGTAACATTTCTTCTGATTAAAACGATTCAGTAAGGCTTCTGCGATGGCACCGCCAATCTGTGGTTCTGTTCCGCTGCCGAATTCATCGATTAATATGATTGTTTTTTCGTTACAGTTCCTGAGGAAATGTTTCATGTTCAGAAGATGGGAACTGTACGTACTCAGGTCATTTTCTATACTCTGTTCATCACCAATGTCAATAAATATATGTTGAAAAAGTCCGGTACGGGAGTTTTCATGTACAGGTATAAGCATTCCGCATTGAAGCATATATTGAAGAAGTCCGGTTGTTTTCAGGCAAACCGATTTTCCTCCGGCATTTGGTCCGGAAATAATAAGTAATCTTTTTTCCGGTGTTAAGCGGATATCCAAAGGGACCACCTCTTTCTGCTGTTTTCGATGGGAGAGAAGCAGCAACGGATGTACGGCTCTTTCCCAATCAATTTCTTGCCGGTTGTCAAAACGTGGTTTGATGGCATTGATTTGCTGGGCAAAAAGCGCTTTGGCGCGGATGAAGTCTATTTCTCCCATAAAACGATAGGAGAGAAGCATATCCGGAACCAAAGGGCGGATAATATCCGTAAATAGGGTCAGAATGCGAATGATTTCCCTTCGTTCTTCACCTTCCAGTTCACGGACACGGTTATTGGCTTCGACAACCACCTCCGGTTCTATGAATACGGTTTTACCGCTTGCTGATTCGTCATGAACAATACCTTTCAGTTTTCGTTTGAAGGCTGGGGCAACGGGAATCATCAGACGCCCGTCACGCATGGTCGGAGCTACATCTTTATCGACGACCCCTTCGGTTTGTGCCTGGCGTAGTATGGATTGCAGACTACGGGAAATACTATTGGTCGTTGTTGTTATTTCTTTCCGGATACGTGCCAGATCTGGAGAGGCGTTGTCTTTGATACGGCCATATTTGTCCAGTAACCGGTCAATATGATCTATAATCTCCGGAAAAGATTGTGTGTGCTCAGCTAAACGAGCTAATTCCGGATAGGGTATTTCGTCTTCGAAGGGTCGGAAAAAGCGTAATATGGCAGACAAAGTTTGCAGAGAACGTTGAATGTCAAACAATTCTTTTTCGTCCAACCATGTTCCTTCCGGACGAATACGCTGTATGGAGTGGCGTACATCATAGAAAAAACTGGCGGGAAATTCCTTTTCGCCTTGCAATATTCGGATAAACTCGTCGACTTGTGCCAGTTGTCTGCAGATATACGTATAATCTGTAGAGAAAGCCATTGCTGTAACCTGTTCTTTCCCTAACGGGCTCAGGCATTTCTCACTAATGATATGTCGTATCTGGTCAAACCCTGTTTTCTGTTCAAAATTATGTGGATAAATCACGTGTTAATTTTCTGTTATTTTACTTCAATAACTAATTCCGTACGTATGGTTGGACGGATAACAACCTCTTGTCGCTCCCGTCCACGCTTGATTACAAAGGTGCAGGCATTATTGCCGGTTGGGTTTACGTACGGTGCAAAATAATATAGATAGGAGAAGGCAGCATTATATTCATTACGCTGCATCGTCTCAGCAATCTTCGGATAATTAAATGCATCCCAAAACATACAAAGGTCAAATCCGTTGACATCCGTGAATTGGGTAGAGGCATCCCTTAGATTCATAGAGCTGGATATGAATCGCTTATAAGAGGAACTGAACGCTTCAGCACTTTTATTCATCCGATGTTTTTCAATGCTTTCGATGATATCGCCAGTTCTGATTCCTGCCGCATAGGCGGGTGAGTTACGGTTTACATCAACAACTTCTTCCAACCGATCAATATTATAACTGATACCGGTATAGTTATATGCTTTTTGGGTAACCGTATAATTGGCATTACGAGTATACGTTACATACGGATATTGCATACACATTAAAGGAACATTTATCTGAGCATATTCTGCCAGGGCATAAGGCTCGTTCATCATTTCATTTGCTTCACACTCCCATAAAATACGACCTGGAACCAGAATCTGATCGACCAGCCGGATACCCAGTTGCAGGATATATTCTACTTCCACTTCGGCTGTGGCCGGGTTCAGGAAAGGTAATTTGACAAACTGATTACGTGTGACATTAAATCTATACATAGGTTCTCTTTTGATCTGAACAAGGTTAGAACCCCGGAAGTTCGGATTCTTATCATAGTAATAATACGTTTGTATCAGTATATCCGGATTGCTATTGTTGAGCTGCATTCCCTTTTTCGCCATTTCGGTAGAGATAGCATTGTTGATAGCTGTTTCTAATTGCCTGTTATTCTCATCGACAGCGCTAAAACTATAGGTTTTGAATTGAGAAAAATCCACAGCATCTGTTGTTACAGTTGTCTTAAAAGGTGCAGTAAACGAGCGTTCGCTGGTAGATTCCAGGCTATACATGGAGAATGCTGCAGCTAATTGGTCTTCTTGAATAGCATTGTCAGGAATACATTCCCTGCGGATTTTTACCACTTTCCGTTCTGTCCCTATATTACTGATTGCAATTTCTACTTCATTTTGTCCGGCCTGATTAAGTAGTTGCGGTATTTCGTCATAAGCAATTTGTTCAATGGGTATACCATCAATCATAACAATAACGTCATAAGGTTTTAATCCGGCTTGTTCGGCAGGAGAATAAGGGTAAACCTGTTCGATAACCGGTTTCCCTTTTGCCCAGTTGTCGTTCACACTAACAAAGTAGGTGAATCCCAGTCGGCATACCATATTGTTTTGGCCTATTGCAACATGACAGAAGGCCATGCATATACATACTAAAAATAAAATAGCTTTTCTCATATTAGCGTTATCAAATATTTCAAAGATGTGAAGTCTTAGGAGCAAAACCTTTGTTTAGATAAGATTTGAACTCTCTTGTTAAGGCAAAGGTAAAGATTATTTCATTTTTTTTGAACTCTTGGCAACATATTTGCTGTTATACCTCAGAACAACATAGTTGTCAGCTTTTTATATATGTCTCATGTGAATGAGTCTGTAATCTTTATGGAGCTGAAAATGAATGAATAAACAAAAAAATAATAAGATATGGACGAAATGAATAAGAATGGGGAACAAGAACAATCTTTCGGAAATGAAGGATTTATTCCTGAAGATACGCCAAATTTACAGGATGAAGCGTCAGCTGCGGCAGAACTTTCCGGAGATGCTGACATTGTGTCTGAAACCGATGAGGATCTTCAAAAGCGTTTTGACAAACTGAATGATATGCATCTGCGACTTATGGCAGAGTTCGACAATTACAGAAAACGTACAATTCGTGAAAAAGCTGATCTGATTAAAAGTGCCGGTGAACATATACTTACGGGTTTGCTACCTGTTATTGATGATTTTGAGCGGGCGTTAGAAAACATGCAAGCCGTAGGAGAATCAGATGCTATTGTTGAAGGCGTTGAATTGATCTATTCAAAATTCATGTCATTCCTTGCCCAACAAGGTGTTAAACCGATTGAAGCTATCGGGCAGCCTTTTGACACTGAAACATCCGAAGCAGTAGCCATCGTGCCCTCCCCGGAAAAGGAACTTAAAGGTAAAGTTATCGACTGTGTACAAACCGGATATATGCTGAATGATAAAGTGATTCGTCACGCTAAAGTTGTTGTTGGCGAGTAACCTGTAAATCACTTTTTAACAAAAGAATAAAATAAATACCCAAATGGCTAAAAGAGATTATTACGAAGTGCTTGAAGTTACTCGCACAGCCACTGTTGAAGAGATCAAAAAAGCTTATCGGAAAAAGGCTATAGAGTTTCATCCAGATAAGAATCCCGGAAATACAGAGGCAGAAGAAAAGTTTAAGGAAGCTGCAGAAGCTTATGATATATTGAGTGACTCGCAAAAGCGTCAACGTTATGACCAATTTGGCCATGCCGGAGTAGGTAGTTCGGCACAAGGAGGTGGTTTTGGTGGTGGAATGTCGATGGAAGACATTTTCTCACAATTCGGAGACATCTTCGGCGGACATTTCGGCTTTGGTGGTTTCAGTGGTTTTGGTGGCGGTGGCGGACGTCGGCGTGTGAATCGCGGTTCAGACCTTCGTGTAAAAGTAAAACTCAACCTGAAAGAAATCGCCAATGGTGTTGAAAAAAAGATAAAGGTGAAAAAATATGTGGCATGCAGCAAATGCCATGGTTCCGGAGCTGAAGATGATAAAAGTGTAAAAACCTGTGATACCTGTCGGGGTTCGGGTGTGGTTACGCGCGTGGCGAATACTATACTTGGCCAGATGCAGACACAAACAACCTGTCCTACATGTAATGGAGAAGGTAAACAAATTACCCAAAAATGTACACAATGCGAGGGCGAGGGTATCGTTCGTGATGATGACATAATTACAATAAATATCCCTGCAGGGGTTGCAGAAGGTATGCAATTATCCATGAGTGGGAAAGGGAATGCGGCCAAGCATGGCGGAGTAAATGGTGACCTTCTTATTTTAGTGGAAGAAGAGCCGCATCCGGAATTAATACGAGATGACAACGATCTTTTGTATAATCTGCTGCTTACCGTGCCCCAAGCTGCTCTTGGTACAACGGTAGAGGTTCCGACTGTAGACGGAAAAGCAAAACTAAAAATTGATCCGGGAACGCAACCGGGAAAAGTACTGCGCTTGCGTAATAAAGGTCTTCCTTCGGTGAATAGTTATGGAACAGGAGATTTGTTGGTAAATGTTAGTGTATATATTCCGGAAAAGCTTAGTGCCACTGAAAAGGATACACTGACCGGATTAGAGAATTCCCCTAACTTTCAACCGGGGAAAACTATAAAAGAGAAGATCTTTAGTAAGTTCAGAAGTATATTTGATTAAGAAAATATATTGTTACCACATGGTTTGGGAGATGTCCCAAAAGTAGCCATTTACATCGTTGCTTCCTTTCACTCATTCAGTCACATACTTTAGTATGCTCCTTCATGATTGAAATTCAGGCGCCTTGTATCCGACTACTTTTAGAACATCTCCGATAAGACTGAAAAGGCTGTCTAATTTTACTTTTTTAGACAGCCTTTTTGTTTTTGTTCTGTTCGCTTCTTTTTTTTTATGTATTTTGTAAATCTTCTGATAGAAAAGTGGTTGATAAAAAGAAAACAGATATCTTTAGGAGTGAAATGATTATCTATACAAAAACTATTTATTAACCCATCTAATATTGTTGACTCATGAAATTTTTTATTGACACTGCAAATCTGGAGCAAATTAAGAAGGCACAGGATTTAGGGGTGCTGGATGGTGTGACAACTAATCCGTCACTCATGGCAAAAGAAGGTATCAAAGGGAAAGAGGCTATCAATGCCCATTACAAAGCAATCTGTGATATAGTGGATGGTGATGTAAGTGCGGAGGTTTTATCTGTCGATTATGACGGTATGATGAAAGAGGCTGCTGAGTTGGTAAAGATAGACGATAAGATTGTTGTTAAAATACCTATGATCGCCGACGGTATTAAAGCTATAAAAGCACTTACGGCAAAAGGTATCAGAACGAATTGTACATTGGTGTTTTCTGTCGGGCAAGCTCTTTTGGCGGCAAAAGCAGGTGCGACTTATGTCTCCCCATTCATCGGACGTCTGGATGATATATCTTCGGATGGTTTGATATTGATAGAAGATATTCGACTGATTTATGATAATTATGGATTTGAAACACAAATACTTGCTGCTTCAATCCGCAATTCTATGCACATCATTAATTGTGCCAAATTGGGAGCTGACGTTATTACGTCTCCGCTTGATTCTATTCTCGCATTATTGAAACATCCACTTACAGATATCGGTCTGGCGAAATTTATTGAGGACTCGAAAAAACTATAATAGAAGTATCTCTAAGACTAAAAAGGCTGCCCAATTTTTTGGACAGCCTTGCTTATCAACATCTCTTATATGTTCAACGGTTTCGTTTCAATTTTCAGCCAGATAAACATCCGGTAGGATACTTCCACTTGATTGCCGATTGCTGTTTGTTGCATTGATGATCCTTACATATTTGCGGTATTGTTCCGGAGTCAGATAATATTTCATCAATTGCAGATTTTCATAAACGGCCTGTGTCAACATTTCTTCCTGAAAGGCAGGGGATACTTGCATGCTTTCCTGTTGTCTTTGGAGGAAGAGATTATTAATATCTGCTATCTCATCTACCTGGTTGGCTTCCAATGCCAGATAGGTACTCAACTTGTTGATATCCGCCGAAAATGGTTCCTTCTCTGAGTTTGTTGTTTGTGCAAAACCTGTTGCTACACTCATCACTACTGCTACTAATCCAATAAATAAACGTTTCATAATACCTAATTTTTTAATTTTATAACCTAATCTTTTTACCTTTACTATTAATCTTAATCAAAACCTTTAAAACAATCTTTTTACCTTAAGCTAATACCTTGCCAGAAAACTAATCTTAAAAATCTTTTGCCTTATCGAAATCTTGATGATACAAAGATAGATACGGAAACCTATACCATAAATATGGTTTCGATAAAGAGGTGGGACAACTCGGCGAGCGTAGGAATAATATCGATAAGTACAGCCGCATTTTTTTGCTTTCCCCGGTTTTTATCGACGAAATAGACGGTTAGTCGTATGAGTAAAAGATTTTATTAGGGATTAATAGACTAATTTCTGCTTAACGGAACTAAAATTTTTATTGTACCGGGTTTTGCATGCAGAAAACGACTGAAACAATGGTATGGATAAAGAATGGTTGTGCGAGCGGTTATA
>JAJDIA010000064.1 GCA_030266465.1 Parabacteroides sp. OttesenSCG-928-G21
TTGCATATCCTGGATGTTGGCGGTGGTTACGATGACGGTGTTTTTTTCGGGTAGGACGATGATGTATTGTCCGTTGGCTCCGTCGGCGCGGTAGGCGTTATGGCGGCATCGCCAGAGTTGGTAGCCGTAGCCTTGCAACCAGTCGCTGTCTTTTGGTTTTACCTTGAGGTTCTCGCGTTTCACGCCGGCGGGAAGTGAGGGTACTTGTGCGGCGGTGGCTTCGTCGAACCAGGCTTCGGGCAGGAGTTGCTTACCGTTCCACTGACCTTTCTGGAGGTAGAATTGTCCGAGTTTGGCCATGTCTTCGGTTTTGACGTAGAGTCCCCATCCTCCGGCGTTAATGCCCTGCGGACTTTCCTGCCAGGTGGCTCCCACGATTCCGAGCGGACGGAAGAGGCGGGGTTGCAGGTAGTCGATGACACGCTGTCCGGTTAGTTTTTGCACGATGGCGGAGAGCACGTAGGTGGCGAGACTGTTGTAGACGTATTCCGTGCCCGGTTTGTGCTCGATGGGATAAGCGAGGAAGGCCTCTACCCAGTCGGTGGTAGTCTCTGCGCGGGTGATGCGGGTGGGATCGGTATCGTGTCCGACGGTCATCGTTAACAGATGGCGCACTTCCAGTTCACGCAGATAGGGACTGACTTCGGCCGGGAGTTTGTCGGGGAAGAAGGAGATGACCTTATCGGAAACTTTGAGCAGTCCTTCGTTGACGGCAAACCCGATGGCGGTTGACGTGAAGGTTTTGCTGACGGAGTTGAGGATGTGCGGTTTATTGGCGGCGTTATCCCCGAGCCAGTGTTCGGCCACGACTTTTCCGTTGCGGAGGATCATGAGGCTGTGGAGGTCTTGTCCGCTTTTCTTTACGGCTTCCAGGTAGTTGGTGATGCCGCGTGGGTTGACCTTCTCGGCTTCGGGTGTGCTACGTGGAAGGGGTTTGGTGAGCGTGGTGTAGTTGATTAGCTCGATACCTTTGTCGGCGATGGCTTGCTTGACTTTCGGGCTGGTCCAGGTGTCGGTAACGCCTTGCCGGTCGATGGCCACGTTCTCGTATCCGATGTGTCCGACGGTTTCCATCTCTACATTGTTATAGGATGGGTGGTCGAGGAACATATAGTTCTTTCCCGGCTCCAGTTTGTCGAGCATACGGAGGAAGGCGGCCTCTTTCTCTTCGGAGGTAACTTTGGGTCCGTCGTAGGAGACGCCGATGAAGTTGTAGGTCTGCGCGGCGTCGAAAACGTCGACCACGGGCAGGTCGTATTCAGCGGCGAGTCGTTTGCTCATGGCGGCTACCTCGGGGTTGAATCCGACCGACATCATGTGTCCGGAGAGGTGGCTGATCTGCGGTACGTGGCGTAGGGCGTATTCGATCTGTGCCCGGAACTCGCGCTCGATCTCGTTGACGTCCCACTTGTTTTCCATGATGGATTGTCCGGGGTAGGCTTTATTGGGGCCGAGCATCTGGTAGAAGTAGCCGTCGGCATCGGTAATGCTGGGGCAGTGGGTGATGGGGCGCCACTTGATATTGTCCCATTCGCTGGTTATGACGAGGTGGAGGCCGACGTCGATACCGGTGTGCTGACGCAGCATACGCGCGGCTTCCGGAAACCAGGGGGCGACGGCCATGACTTCGATAGAGGTTTCAATGCCATTAACAAAGGCATCGATACTGGCCAGATTGGCGGAGTGGGACGAACCCATGTCGTCTCCGCGGACAATCAGGCGTGGTGCATTCTGTTGAGCGACTGCCGCGAAAGAGAGGCAGAGTAGCAAACAAAGGCCGATGGCCCTTTTAAGAAGGTGAGCGGTTTTCATAATTTTGTTGTTTTTGAATGGAAAATGGAAAATGGAAAATTGAAAATTATTTTTTTTCTCTTGCCCTTTAAGCCTTCATTTTGGCTAAGGACAATTTTCGGGTCTTCAATATCCCCCTAATTTTCCATTTTCAATTTTCCATTTTCAATTAATACTGTTTCCTGTTATTATAATCGTTTTCCCCGGTTCCGCACGGTTGCTGATTTGCACGGTCATCTGATTGCCGGCAAAGGTGCAGATGTAGTCTTCATAAAGACTTTCTCCGAGGTAGAGCAGACGCATCTTGAGTTCGTCGCGTTTGGTCCAGCTATTGTATCCGGCTACATCGAAAAGGGCCATTCCTTTGGGGTTTCGCCGTGGGTTGAGGAAGTAGGGACCGGGTTTGTCGGTGGTTCCGTATGCCCAGTTGTCGAGCATAAAAGAGAGACTGTAGGTGAAGTTATCCTTCGTCATGTACATATGGCAATCGCCGTTGGCTTTGATGTCAAAGGTCAGGGCGGTGATGTTCAGCTCGTTTTTCTCCATGGTATAGGAGCGGGTTTCGGCCTTAGGAAGGTCGAGGGTGTCTTTGTCGGGCGTGCGGAAGGGATCGGGCAATTTGAGGGAGGTTAGTTTGCTCGTTAGCATGTCGTTCATCATTTCGTTGCCGGCTATCTCGGTCGGGTTCATGGCAGGCAGAAGATGTTCCCATACGAGTTTTAGTTGTGCCTGCATATTTCCGATTTGTCCGGTCATGCTGACTACCAGGTCTTGCTCGGGAACAACGACGATGAATTGTCCGTTGGCACCGTCGGCACGGAAAGCGTCGTGCGTGCATATCCAGAGTTGGTAGCCGTAGCCGCTATTCCAGTCGTCGGTGGATTGTTGGTTCGGGTTCTGATAGATATGCGGTGTGGTGGCTTCATCGATCCATGTTTCGGGGATGAGTTGTTTGCCGTACCATTGTCCTTTCTGCAGGTAGAGCTGTCCCAGTTTGGCCATGTCGGCTGTCTTGATCCGCATACCCCATCCTCCGGTGTTGATGCCGCGTGTATCGGTCTCCCAATCGATATTTTTAATGCCGAGGGGTTCGAAGAGGCGTGGTTGGAGGTAGTCTTTAACGGTTTGTCCGGTTACCTTTTGCAGGATGGCGGAGAGCATGTAGGTGGCGTAGGAGCTGTATTGGTAGACCGTGCCCGGTTCGTGTACGATGGGCGTGGCGAGGAATGATTTGACCCAATTCGGATCGGTGACGTAAAAGACGGGGGCCTCTTCGTGTCCGACACTCATGGTGAGGAGGTGTTTGACCGTGAGTTGCTGAAGATAGGGACTTACGACGGGTGGCAGGTCGTCGGGGAAGAAGCTGATGACTTTATCGTCGACAGTAAGGAGCTTCTCGCCGACTGCAATTCCGACAGCGGAGGAGGTGAAGGTCTTACTGACGGAGTGCATGACGTGGTTGATCCCGCATCGGTAGGGGTACCACCAGCCTTCGGCGATGACGCGTCCGTGCCGGAGGATCATGAGGCTGTGGAGTTCGAGTTGTTGGTCTTCTACGGCCTCAACGAAGTTGAGTATATTTTCGGAGATGACGCCTTGTGTTTCCGGTCTTCTGCGCCAGAGTCCGTCTTCGTAGGTTGAACTTGGCTGCGGAGCGGAGGAACAGGAGATTAGGATGGATGTGCTTACGAGCAACAGGGTGAAAATTTTGTAGATCTGGGTGTTCATATGCGTGATGTTTTATGATTGCGTAATTGCTTGTTTACCGGTTTAGAGATTTAGCTGATATATTGTATCGCCTTTAGTATCCAGGACACGGAGGGTCATAGCTTTTCCCTCTTTCTGCAATACCATGACGGTGGATCCTTCCATACGCTGATTGCCTCCGATTACCACGGGGAAGTTGTTTCCAGCAGAGCCTTTGGGGTGGTATGCATGGCGATGGGTGTGCGCGCTGATGTTGATGTCGAAGGGGGCGTTGGCCAGTAGGCCTCCCCATAGTTCACGGCAGGGACTGTAAGCGTCGGCGGCGCCGTATAATGGAATGTGGTTGAGGAGTACTCGCTTTGTTGCGTTACTGAAAGCGGGAGTGGAGAGCTCTTCGGTGAGAAAGCGGACCTGGTCGAGGCGGAGTTGGGTGAAGTCATTGAGTCCGTAGTAGACCCAGGTGGTGTCGGGCTTGTCTTCTCCGCAGTCCAGCATGACAAAACGGGTGTCTCCCCAGTTGAAGGCTCCGTAGGTTTTATCGCCGACGTAATCGAAGAGTTCACGCAGGCCTATTGAGTAGGCGTCGCGTATTTCATGGTTGCCCCGGAGGTAAAAGACGGGGACGTTTTCTGCTCCTACGCGTGTACATTGCATGGTGAGATGCAGGAGGGCGTCTTCTTCGGTCTTTGGGTCGTCAATGCAATCGCCGTTGAAGACAACGAAGTTGTAAGGGATGTCTTTTACCTGGTTGTATAGGGCATTCAGCGTGGCTTCCTGTTTATGCAGGTCGTTAAAAATGATGGCGGTGAAGTCGGTGGTGTTGGCGTCGGGCAGCGAAAAGGAATAGAAGGGGGAGACGGCGGTTTCGCCAAACTCCTTTTTATAGGCTTGGTACAGTGTAATCTCACGGGAGCATACGCGGTAATAATATTTTTGTCCCGGTTGGAGTCTGGATAGGCGGATTTTGTTGTAGTAGTCATTACAGATGACTTGTCCGTCGACCAGGGTATGGGTTTTCTGCAGGTTAAGGGTATCAGTTCCGTACTCTACCCAGCTGTAGGTGGGGACATGGGTCTGCCACATGACGGTAATCCCCTCTCCCACCGGATTTTGAAGGTAGGGTTTGGAGCTGAATATTTCTTCCGCTTTTACGCAGATACGGATGTCGGAGACTATGGGGCGATGGTCGGATGCGAGTGGCTCGTCGGCCACGAAGGTAGCCAGGCGGGAGATGAAGTCGGTACCCGGGTTGTAATAGGCGATGTAATCGATACAGCCGGTTGGCTCGGAAGCCGGGAATGTGTGTTTAGCGGTGTCGGAAAGTAATGTGAAGTCTTCCGTCAACGCTGTAATGAATGAGGATTGCGGCCGGGCATTTAAGTCTCCGGCTAAGATGAACGGTTTAGATGCCTTTTCAGCTTTGTCACGAATAATTGCTAATGAAGCCATACGGTCTTCTTCTGTCAGCGACAGATGTGTGCAGGCTAATATATAGCGGTCGAATTCCGCGATTAGTAAGACGCGCTGTTCTTCGCGACCGGGCAAGGGGAGGTATTCGCTTCTCTGCGGCTTTTCTTTGCTCAGGATGCCTACGCCGTATTTTCCGCCGTCAAAGTCAATAGCCGGGGCGTACAGACGATGCATCAGTGTCTTTTCCGCTAAATCCCGTAGGATATCACGCTGGCCTGTCCGATTCGCCATGCTGTCTATTTCCTGAAGGGCGACAAGATTCGGGGTCAGGCGATTTATGGCATCGGCAATTCTGTTTAGATCACTCTTGCCGTCCATCCCGTTTCCATTGCGGATATTATAGCTGACAATGCGTAAGGTGTTCTTTTCATCCATCTTTTTCGATTGGGCGAAAAGAGCGGCTGAGCAGAACAACAAACAGAAAAGGAGAAAGCCTGAACGCGGTCTCATAGATACATGCATTTTAGATTATCATGACAAAAATAATAAAATAATACAGAAGCTGTGATCCAGCGCCCTACATTGACCATTATTTAGCCAAAGATATTTTTCAATGTTGCTTCCAGGTTGGCGATATCTTCGCCGGTGGTGTCCCATGAGGTGACAAAACGGGCTTCGTTTTTCGCTTCATTCCACATATAAAAGAAATATTTCTCCTGTAGCTTCCGGAGAGGCTCGGTTGGGATTGTAAAGAAAATCTGGTTGGATTCCATTTTCTGTGTGAGCTTAATTTCCGGATAGGTCTGTAATATTTCAACAACTTTCTGCGCACTGATATTTGCCCGCATGGCGTTTTCCAACCAAAGATTGTTTTCCAGATAGGGGATAAACTGGGCGGAAAGATAACGCATTTTAGAGGCTAACTGGGCAGACTGCTTACGAATATACTGGAGGTTTTCAGTCAGCTCTTCCCGGAAAGAGATCACGGCTTCTCCCATCATCATGCCGTTTTTTGTTCCGCCAAAACTGAGGATATCCACACCGGCATCAACGGTCAACTGCTTCATCGTGCATTTCAGAAAAGCACAGGCATTTGCCAGGCGGGCACCGTCCATGTGTAAATACATATTGTGCGCATGAAGCAGGTCGGCTATTGCTTTTACCTCTTCAATGGTATACACCGTTCCTAATTCGGACACCTGCGAGATATAGACTACTTTGGGTTGCGGATGATGACATACGCCAAAGTTATGCAGATGAGGTTTGATCAGCTCAGGTGTTAATTTACCGTCAGTTGTTGGGATAGCTGTCACCGTACAGCCTGTCATACGGGCAGGAGCGCCACATTCATCGACATAGATATGAGCCGTTTCTGCACAAATTATACTGTGGAAAGAACGGGTAGCCGCTTGTAGAGCTACCGAATTAGCACCTGTCCCATTAAACACAAAAAATGAGGTAGCCTCAGGCCCAAATACAGCATTCAGTTTCTGCGTTGCTTCCGCAGTCCACGGATCATCGCCATAACCTGTTGCATGATTATTATTAGCTTGTGAGATAGCCGCTAAGATTAGCGGATGTACACCCGAATTATTATCACTTGCAAAACTTCGCATTTTATTTTTTCGCTTATTGATACATATTATTTCTGTTAACAATCTTCGCAAAGATAAAAAATAAATACAGCATGAACGGGCCGAAAGATAGTAATGTTTTCCTCTTTTCATCGTAATCATTTAATCGTTCCACCCGGGTGAGACGCCCGTTCCACCTAGGTGAGTCAATCGTTCCACCCGGGTGGAACGATTAATAGAACGCAATGAAACGACTAGATCATAGTAATAAAAGGTATTATTTTTCAGCATAAAAGGAGCAGTAAAAGCCGTTTTACTTCTTTCACTATCATAAATTAAATCGCCCCACAGTCAGGCTATGAGGCGATTAGGTTTATAATTCACTTAATCTAATAACTACATCCATTCAGGCTTGTCTGAAAATTTTTAATTGTTTTTGCAAGTCTTTTCTGGCAAAAAAGATCCGACTTTTAATTGTACCTAAAGGGACATGTAATTTTTCTGCAATTTCGCTATACTTATATCCACTGATGTAAAGCGAAAACGGAATACGAAATTCCGGGGTCAATCGATTAATAGCTGCAACAATCTCCTGCATCTGAAAAGAGTCTTCAGGAGAACCAATTCCGTGAGCATTGACCATGTCCAAATTATACAGATCAACATTCTGATCTATAACTGTTTGTGCGCGTACTATCTTATGATAGTTGTTAATAAAAATATTGCGCATGATTGTCAACACCCAACCTTTAAAGTTGACGTTATCCACAAATTTGTCCTGATTACCCAACACCTTAAGTGTCGTGTCTTGCAAGAGGTCTTGGGCGTCGTCCTTGTCCGCCGTGAGCATTAGTGCAAAATTCATCAGATTTTCTTGCATGCTCAGTAATTTTTTCTGAAATTGCGACGCGTTCATAATAATAAGGTACTAAGTTAGTAATAAGTTAAAGACTGGTTATCCAAAGTTCTGGCTTAACTTGTTACAAATATAATAAAATAAATTAAATATCCAAATTTTTTCCGCTCAATTAACATTAATAATTTAATCTGTTCGTCAGCAACACATCAACCTGATCAACAGATACTTTAAACAGATATAGCGAATCACGGGATTCATAAGAAAAAAGAATAACAATAAGTAGAACCAGACTACTCAATCATAAGCGAAATAAAACAAGAATAATGAAAAAAACAGCCGCTATAATAATTTGTATTTTATTTACAATAAACCTATTCTCTCCTTTTGTTATACGTGCAACAGAGAATAACAAGGCGAAAATTTATGTTATCGACATAAAAAAAGAGATTAATAAAACAACGGATATATATTTAAACAAAGGCCTTTCAGAAGCAAAAGAGATAAATGCTTCCGCTGTATTAATCCACATGAATACATACGGGGGATTGTTGGAGGCGGCAGATTCTATGCGAACAGCCATTTTATACAGTCCGATTCCGGTATATGTATTTATCGACAATAATGCCGCTTCTGCCGGCGCACTCATCTCTATTGCCTGCGATAAAATCTTCATGCGCAGAGGAGCCAGTATGGGGGCGGCTACTGTGGTTGATCAGACGGGCGGAGAGATGCCTGACAAATACCAGTCTTTTATGCGTTCAATGATTCGCGCTACAGCCGAAGCCCACGGAAAAGACACCTTGATTCAAAACGGAGACACGATAATGACCTGGAAGAGAGACCCCTTGATTGCAGAAGCCATGGTAGACGAACGAACCGTTGTCCCGAATCTGATAGACAGTGGAAAGGTTCTGACCCTAACAGCGGAAGAGGCCGTAAAATGGAGGTATTGCGACGGTATTGCCGAGTCTGTGGATGAAGTCATCACACAACACCTCGGCTATACTAATTATGAAACGATCCACTACACACCGTCCTGGCTGGATAATCTAAGAGGTTTTTTAATGAGCCCTATCCTGCAATCATTACTTATACTGGTTATAATCGGAGGAATATATTTTGAATTGCAGACTCCGGGCATTGGTTTTCCGACTGTTGCCGCCATTACAGCAGCGATCGTCTATTTTGCTCCACTTTATATTGAAGGACTGGCACAGAATTGGGAAATTCTGATCTTCATACTCGGAATCATTCTTATTATAGCCGAACTATTTATATTCCCCGGATTCGGAATAAGCGGTATCGCCGGTATTCTTTTTATTATAACCGGATTGACGATCAGCTTGCTCGACAATCAATATTTCAATTTCGATGGAGTAAGCACTGCCGACACAGGTCAAGCCTCCCTTACTGTATTATTCGGATTAGTCATGAGTTTTGCGCTTATTTTATGGTTATCCAATAAAATTGGCAGCAAGCGCGGGTTATTCCGGAAAGTTGCTTTGCATTCCGAAATCGAAGGCTCTATTTCCTCTCCTGAAATCAACTCCCTTGTTGGCAAAGAAGGCATTGCCTCTACCGTATTGCGTCCATCCGGAAAAGTTGAAATAGAAGGCAATATCTATGATGGCGTCTCGGAGTCAGGCTTTATTGAAAAAGGGACTCGTGTACGTGTAGAAAAATATGAAAACGCACAGGTTTACGTTTCAACCTGCTAAAGAAGAGGTGCGGCAGTAAAGTATTCTTTTCTCTACAACTTCATACCGAAGAGCATCTACGGCAATCAGGTCGCTTAGAATATTCTTTGCCGTATAATAATTTATATGGGCAATCCGGCAAAACTGATTAATATTGATATAGGTATTATTCTCCTCAAACCATTTGAATAAAATTTCAACCGGTTTACTTATTTTCAGTAAAACACCTTTAGACATCTGTTTCTTCCGCCAGGCGCGGAGCAGGATCTCGTTCGCCAATATATTCTCATCTTCCACCCGGATATAGGCTTTAAATTTATCCCCTTTATCCGGTGCAAGATGTGGCCTATCCTGACTGGGAGCAATATAAACCTCCAAAACTGTTTTCCCGTTGATTTGCCACCGCTTGGCTTCAAAAGGAACTTCCGGACGTGTATACATCTGGGAAGCTGCCTCAATCATATAGTACTCCTCTTCACTGCGCACACCGGCAATCACGCCATTATCTTTTACTCCGATCAGTAATCGTCCGCCATCCGTATTGGCAAAAGCGCTCAATGTCCGAGCGATCTTTTTACTGTCACTTACTTCAAATTTAAAGTCAAGTTGCTGGTGTTCCCCTTGTTCTATTAGCAACTCTATCGGATGCTTTTTCATCTCATCTACGGTGTTAATACCTTTTTACGATAAAGGCATTCTGAAAATAATGATTTAGGATTTCCTGATAATTGTAGCCTTTCGCTCCCATAACCGCGGCACCAATCTGGCA
>JAJDIA010000065.1 GCA_030266465.1 Parabacteroides sp. OttesenSCG-928-G21
GGCCGCAACGATCGCGGCGTGTATTCAAATGCCGAAGCTCGATAAGGGAGTTCCCGACGACGAGCTTTACCGACTGATGGATAATCTGGTCTACGTGGGCTTTGGCTTCCTGATGCTGGGGATGCTGATGGGGTGCGTTTGGGCGAAGGAGGCCTGGGGGCATTACTGGTCGTGGGATCCGAAGGAGACCTGGGCTTTTATTACGGCGGCGGCTTATCTGGTGTTTATCCATCTGCGTTTGCAAAACCGGCATCCGGTATTTACGCTCTGGGTGCTGCCTGTGGCGTTTGTTCTGCTGTTGATTACCTGGATTGGGGTGAATTACCTGCCTGCCGCACAGAGCAGTGTGCACGTGTATTAAATCACCAGCCGAAACTGAAGGAGTAGCCTACGCTATAAAACATTTTGTTCCCATAAGGGGAGTCGCCGTTCTGCACCAGATCATATTGGATCATGGCCGTAACCGGGCCGAAACGCAGACCTCCACCAACGAGACAAACCGGAATGACCTCTTCTG
Source organism: Parabacteroides sp. OttesenSCG-928-G21 (assembly GCA_030266465.1). Classification (GTDB taxonomy): domain Bacteria; phylum Bacteroidota; class Bacteroidia; order Bacteroidales; family Tannerellaceae; genus JAJDIA01. The sequence goes on from JAJDIA010000065.1 coordinate 518, forward strand.
TCTTTGACTTTACGCCTGAGGGACGGGCTTCTACCGTCTGCCACATTCGGTTTATTTCCGGTTGCACCATCAGAACAATATAGGGGATAGGATAAATTTTGGCGTAAAGATTGGCGCCGAAGTAATTATTGGTCTGCTTGTAGCTGGAATACTTGTTGCTGTAATGGGTATAGGTAAAACCCGCTCCCGCGTTTACATAGTTGGAAAAGTTGTAGCCTATTTGCGGGGCGACGTTAATCAAGGTATAGTCGCCAAACTGTGCGCCGAGTCCGCCTCCGATCGTGAGCCGATTGGGGTTGAACTGTGCGGAAGCGGTAGTGATACTCGTAATAAATAGGATTAACAGACAGGCTTTCTTCATGATAAATTGTTTTTAGACTGCAATAATAGGGGTTTTTCGGCAATAATGAATCGTGAAAATCTTGATAATGTTAGGAGAAAAACAAGGCGATGTTATTTGCTTTTGACGGGAGTCGAAAAGCTTTTCGACAGGAGTGGAAAAGGCTTAGCACTGCAGTGAAAAAGCTTTTTCACAGGAGTCAAACGTAATAAAGATGAGGATGTCTATCCCTATTGATGGTCTATTTCTTGCAGAGAAATCGCATTTGTCTTCTATTGAGTTGGGTTAATAAATGATTTCGCGTAAAATAAATGATTAACTTTGTGGTCTGTATAAGAATAATGTCTATTTATTAATTGTTAATTGAGCGATGGAATACAATTTCAAAGAAATTGAGAAAAGATGGCAGGAATACTGGAATGCCAATGAGGTTTATAAAGTAAAGGAAGATAAGAGTAAACCTAAATACTATGTGTTGGATATGTTCCCATACCCTTCGGGAGCCGGACTACATGTAGGACATCCGCTCGGTTACATTGCTTCGGATATATTTTCGCGCTATAAAAGACAGAAAGGTTTTAATGTATTGCATCCTATGGGATATGATGCCTATGGCCTGCCTGCCGAACAATATGCCATCCAGACCGGGCAACATCCGGCAATTACGACGGAAAATAATATCAAACGCTATCGGGAACAGTTAGATAAGATTGGGTTCTGTTTTGACTGGAGTCGTGAGGTGCGCACCAGCGAGTCTGATTATTATCATTGGACGCAATGGGCATTTATTAAAATGTTCAACAGTTATTACTGTTATGATACGCAGCAGGCTCGTCCGATAGAGGAATTGGTTCAGGCTTTTGAAGAGGTTGGCGCCGGATGCATGAATGTGGCTTGTAGTTGTGAGTTGAATTTCACGGCCGAGGAATGGAAGGCAATGAGTGAGAAAGGGAAGCAGGAGGTTCTGTTGAATTATCGTATTGCTTATTTGGGAGATACGATGGTCAACTGGTGTTCTGCCCTGGGAACGGTATTGGCGAATGATGAGGTTATCAATGGTCTGTCGGAACGTGGCGGACATCCGGTAGAACAAAAGATGATGCGTCAGTGGTGCTTGCGGGTATCTGCTTATGCACAACGGTTGCTGGACGGGTTAGACACGATTGACTGGACGGAGTCATTGAAAGAGACACAGCGCAACTGGATCGGGCGCAGCGAAGGGGCAGAAATGCAGTTTAAGGTGAAGGACTCGGATATAGAGTTTACGATCTTTACCACTCGTGCCGATACGATCTTTGGGGTTACCTTCATGGTATTGGCTCCTGAAAGTGAGTTGGTAGACCAATTGACGACGGCTGAGCAAAAACAAATTGTAGAAGATTATAAAGCGGCAACGAAGAAGAAAACGGAACGTGAACGAATTGCCGAAAAGAAAATATCGGGTGTGTTCTCCGGTTCTTATGCGATTAATCCGTTGACGAATGAGGCTATTCCTGTGTGGATTGCTGATTATGTATTGGCCGGTTACGGAACGGGCGCCATTATGGCTGTTCCGGGACACGACAGCCGGGACTATGCTTTTGCCAAACATTTTGGTTTACCTATCATTCCGCTGATTGAAGGTTGTGATATTTCAGAAGAGAGTTTCGATGCCAAAGAGGGCAAGATGATCAATTCTCCGCAACCGGGGAAAGGAATAGAAGGCGGACTGGTTTTGAATGGTCTGGAAGTGCAAGAGGCTATTGCAAAAACAAAAATATATATTGAAGAGAAAGGGTTAGGCAAGGTAAAGGTGAACTATCGTTTGCGTGATGCTATCTTTAGCCGTCAACGTTATTGGGGAGAGCCTTTCCCGGTATATTATGATGCGGATGGTTTGCCGCAGATGTTGCCGGTTGATAAATTGCCGTTGAAATTACCGGATGTGGATCGTTTCCTTCCTACTCCGACCGGTGAACCGCCATTGGGAAATGCTACCGCGTGGGCATGGGATATTGTGAACGAAGAGGTGGTTGAAACCTCTAAAATTGATAATCGCACGATATTCCCATTGGAATTGAATACGATGCCCGGATTTGCAGGCTCTTCTGCTTACTATATCCGCTATGAAGATCCGCATAATGACAAAGCCTTGGTGGATAAAGAGGTTAATGCTTACTGGCAAAATGTAGATCTTTATCTGGGAGGTACGGAACATGCTACAGGGCATCTGATATATAGCCGTTTCTGGAATAAATTCCTATATGATTTGGGCGTTATTCAAGATGAGGAGCCATTCAAAAAACTGATTAATCAGGGAATGATTCAGGGGCGTTCAAATTTCGTGTATCGTATTAATGGTACGAATACTTTTGTTTCCCTGAATCTGAAAGACAAGTATGAAGTTACTCCTTTGCATGTGGATGTGAACATCGTAAGTAATGATGTTTTGGATATGGAGGCTTTTAAAAACTGGAATCCGGAATATAAAACGGCTGAATTTATTCTGGAAGATGGGAAGTATATTTGTGGATGGGCTATTGAGAAGATGTCTAAATCCATGTTTAATGTAGTCAATCCGGATATGATTGTAGAGAAGTACGGAGCCGACACATTGCGTTTATACGAAATGTTCCTGGGTCCGTTGGAGCAATCTAAACCTTGGGACACAAATGGGATTGACGGGGTTTCCCGTTTCCTGAAGAAAGTATGGGGCTTGTTTTACGGCCATACGGATACTTTACAGGTGACAGACGAAGAACCGACGGCAGAAGAGTTAAAAGCTTTGCATAAAGTAATTAAAAAAGTAGGTTTTGATATAGAACACTTCTCCTTTAATACTTCGATCAGCGCTTTTATGATTTGCATCAATGAACTGACTTCTTTGAAATGTCATAAAAGAGCGGTATTGGAACCGTTCCTGATCGTGTTAGCTCCGTTTGCCCCGCATATTACAGAGGAATTGTGGCATCAGTTAGGTAATAACACAACTATTTGTGACGCCTCATGGCCTGTATATAATGAAGAGTATTTAAAGGAAAATAGCGTAACTTACGCCATCTCGTTTAACGGTAAAACCCGTTTTAATTTGGAATTACCAGCCGATATGACGAAAGAAGAGGTTGAAAAGGCTGCGCTCGGCAACGATAATTCTACTAAATGGATGGAAGGCAAAACACCTAAAAAGGTGATTGTCGTACCTGGAAAAATAGTTAATATCGTGATTTAATGAATGAAAAAAAGAGTAATTCGTAAAGCTTATGATTCCGTACAAGACTATGTGATGATATTCATAGGTACGGTCTTGTACGGATTTGCATTCAATGGGTTTATTCTTTCTAATGAAATTGTTACAGGTGGAGTCAGCGGTATCAGTGCACTGATATTTTTTGCGACTAATATCCCTGTATCTGTTTCTTATTTTGCAATAAACGTAGTTTTATTAGCCTTTGCCTTCAAAATTCTTGGCTTGAAATTTTTGATCAAAACCATTTTTGGCGTTATTTCTCTCTCCCTTTCCCTCTCCTTTTTCGAATGGTTCTTAGGCGGGAAACCCATAATAGAGGGCGAGGCATTTATGTCCATTATTATTGGTGGGGCAATTTGCGGAACAGGGTTGGGACTTATTTTCTCCGCGAATGGCAGTACGGGCGGAACAGATATTCTGGCTGCTATTATTAATAAATACAAGAATGTCTCTATCGGAACAGGGTTGTTGATCTTTGATTTTATTATCATAAGTTGCTCCTGGTTCCTTTTCCATGATGTTCAGAAAATTGTATTTGGTTTTGTTGAAATGATCATCAACAATTATGTCCTTGACCGAATTATTAATGGCAACCGACAATCCGTGCAATTTCTCATTTTCTCACAGAAATATGATGAAATTACCGAACGTATTTTACAGGATATGGGAAGAGGTTGCACGCTATTGGATGGTGAAGGCGGTTACTCCCAGCGTCCGATAAAGGTGATTGTCTTATTAGCCCGGAAATCGGAGTCTCTGACGATCTTCCGGTTGGTCAAAGAGGTAGACCCGCAGGCTTTTGTGTCTCAAAGCCTTGTAAAAGGTGTGTATGGCGAAGGATTTGATCAAATAAAGACATGATCGGAGTCGTTCTGTATAATAAACAGGAAAGGGTTTACGTTTTTATAGAAGCTATTGTCAGTATCTTCTGCTGATAAAGAAGATGTACTGTGAAAGAGAGATAACGAAGATGAAAAAAGTCATATTTGCGACGAATAATGCGCATAAATTAGATGAAGTCCGAAAAATTACGGCAGGACTAATCCAGCTTGTCAGCCTGAAAGAAATAGGATGTAATGAGGATATTCCGGAAACATCAGAAACATTAGAGGGAAATGCACTGCAAAAAGCGCGTTTTATCCATGAGCGTTACGGTTGCGACTGTTTTGCCGACGACACAGGATTGGAGGTTGAATCCTTAAATAATGCTCCGGGAGTATATTCCGCCCGTTATGCCGGTGAAGCTCATGATGCAGAGGCTAATATGCAAAAATTACTTCGGGAGTTGAAAGGGAAAGAGAATAAAACTGCTCGTTTTCGTACCGTAATTGCCTTGATTTGGGAAGGGGAAGAATATCTGTTTGATGGAATAATTAGAGGAACGATTATTGACGAGAAGAAAGGCTCTGCCGGATTTGGTTATGATCCTCTGTTTATGCCTGAAGGTTGCGATAAAACTTTCGCCGAATTGGGTGATGATATAAAGAATAAGATAAGCCATCGGGCGTTGGCGGTTAAACAATTGGCGGAATTCTTATCTGCCACAACAAACAAAATATGAGAAGAATAAGCTATATACTTTTTGTCTCTTTTATTTTTTGTTTCTCCTCTTTTTCTCAGGAAATAGGGACATGGAGATCACATCTTTCTTTTTATAACACCACACAGGTAGAAGAAACGAATGACCGTGTATTCGCCGTGGCAAACGGTTCATTATACAGTTACGATAAAGCAGATAAAAGCCTGCGTGAATATACTACGTTAAATGGCTTAAATGATATGGGTGTTAATCTTATTGCCTATAATCAGGAAAGCAATACATTGATAATCACCTATACAGGAGGTAATATAGATCTTTTGACACTGTCTGACAACCGGGTAAAAAACCTTCCTTTTATTAAACAAGACGTCACCTTACAGGATAAAAAAGTCCGGCATATTTTTTCGGAAGGCGCTTATGCATATTTGTCAACCTCCTTCGGAATCGTACAACTCAATACCGACAGACAGGAAATCGCAGATACCTACCGGTTAAGAATTCCGGTGAATGCGGTAACGCTTCGCTCCGGTTCTATTTATGCCGCAACAAATACAGGCATTCTATATGGACTGATGAGTGAAAACTTAGTAGATCCCAATAAGTGGAAGAACTACTCCCTCTCGCTCTCCTTAACCAGTAATGATATCGTAAAGAATATCTGTTTCTTTCAGGATCAACTGACTTTTTTCATCTCAGGAAAGGATAATCATGGCGTTTACTACATACAGGATGCCGGCACAATAGGAACAATCGCCAAAAGAGCGGAACTGAATAATTTCACGCTGCAAAACAGGAAACTGATATTATATACCAACAGTCAGGCTACGGTCATGTCATCGTTGACAAATATGTACACTTTTTCTAATAATCCGATACATAGCATTTCCTCGTTGAAAGATGAAAATATCTTTTGGATAGCAACGGGAGATAACGGTATAAAGGGAATTAAAAGAAACAACGGTTCATTTGACATCCTTCTCTCTGAGACAAAGATTAATAGCCCTATACGTAACTTTTGTGCTTTCATGAGCGTTCAGGACGGGAAGTTGATCGTTGCTGGTGGAGGTCGATGGGCTAACAGAGAAGAGATGGCAGGCACACTAATGGTGAATGAAAATAATAGTTGGTTTAGTGTTGATCGGGTAGAAATGAGAAACACAACCGGATTTCGTTTTGATGATATCGTTAGTGCAGCTATTGACCCATTAGATCCTACCCACTATTTTGCTTCTTCTTGGGGAGAAGGAGTCTATGAATTCAAAAAGAATGAATTTGTAGAGCGGTATGATTATCATAATAGTTTACTTCAATCTGCTTATTTGAATAGACCCAACTATACCCGTGTTGAAGGCCTCACTTTTGATAAATACAATAACCTCTGGATGACCAACAGTGAAGTCTCCAATGGCATAAAAGTATTAAAAGCCGACAGGACATGGAGTGAATTCTCCTTTTCAGAATTGAATAAGCAATACTTGATCGATAAGATCCTTATTACCAAAGACAACCATAAATGGGTAAACGTTCTTCGTTCCAGCTCCTTTCTTTTTGTCTTTGACGACAATGGAACAATCGATGATCCGTCCGACGATAGAAAGCGGAAAATAGAAAACTTCTATCAGATGATGGGCGGGCAAACCAGTATGATCGACATTTCCATGTATAACTGCATGGTAGAGGATAAGAAAAACAATACCATCTGGTTAGGCACAAATGTTGGTCCTGTAATTGTGTCCAATCCATCCAAGGTCTTGGCAAATCCGGATGAGGGAATTTTGGCGCATCGCCCGGTTCGTGTAGATGAAGAGGGGCTGACCGGTTATTTACTGGAAAGTGAGAATATTAATGCTATCGCAATAGATGGCGGCAATCGCAAATGGCTGGGCACCGAAACGAAAGGCGTCATCGTAGTGTCGGAAGACGGTTCCGCTGATGTAGAACATTTCACAATGGAAAACTCACCTCTTCCTTCCAATAAAATACAAAGCCTTGCAATCAATAATCTTACCGGCGAAGTGTTCATTGGCACCGACCAGGGAATAGTCTCTTACATGAGCGGATCTTCACAGGGAAGCGAATCTTACTCGGATGTATATGCCTATCCCAATCCTGTTCGTCCGGAGCATTTTGATCAGGTTACGATTACCGGCTTAATGGCTGACTCGAATGTGAAAATCACAGACATCAATGGTAATCTGATCATTCAGGGACGTTCTTTGGGTGGACAATTCACATGGAATTGCCGCAACCGTAGCGGAGAGCGTGTTGCCACCGGCATATACCTCGTTTTAGCCTCACAGCCGAATTCCGGTGAAAGTGTAGTCACCAAGATTATGGTTGTGAAATAAATTCACACCCCAGATGACTTGTCACATGATGAAATGCCGGATACAGATACGAAGAATAATTGTTTTTTTAGGAATAACGCTTCTCTTTTCTACTCTCTCTTTCGCTCAAGAGAGAAAAAGCAAAGATACCATACCCTCTTCCAACCGTTTTATTCACAAGATCGGCGTGGAAGTTCGTCCGGCCTATATCTTTCCTGTCAGCTCTTTTTTTAAAGGAGAAAATGAAACCGGCAAACCCATTCGGAACGCCTTCTCTACCCATCTGAAATACGCCTTCCAGCATCCTTATAGTTCTGCGATTGATCAGATCTACGGAGGAGCCTATCAAGGGATAGGACTGGGCTTTTACTCCTTCAGCAATCGGAGAGAGATAGGGAATCCCGTCGCGCTTTATCTATTTCAGGGCGCACGGATAGCTCGCTTTTCTCCCCGCTTGTCATTAAATTATGAATGGAACTTCGGTCTCTCATTTGGCTGGAAACCGTATGACTACGACACGAATTACCGGAATACGGTAGTAGGCTCGAAAGCAAATGCCTATCTCAATGCGGATTTTTATCTGAACTGGGCACTTTCTGACCACTTTGATTTGATGGCAGGAGTTTCCCTTTCTCATTTTTCCAATGGAAATACAAAGTACCCCAATGCCGGAGTAAATACCGCCGGTGTAAAATTAGGATTAGCCTATACGATTAATAGAAAACTAAGTGATCTTTCCCTGCCGCGCTATCAATCAGCGGTTACCGCTTTCCCTCGTCATGTCAGTTATGATTTGGTTTTCTTTGGTTCCTGGCGCAGGAAAGGCATAATCTTTGGCGATGAAAAAATTGCCTCACCGGATACCTACACGGTAGTAGGATTTAATTTCGCGCCGATGTATAATTTTGATTATAAGTTTCGCGCCGGAATATCTGTAGACGGTTTTTACGACGGAAGTGCCAATGTCTATACCGACGATTATTATGCGGGAGGTACAGAGCTGAATTTTTACAAACCGTCGCTCAGCAAACAGTTGGCTTTAGGCCTTTCCGGGCGGGTTGAATATGTTATGCCCTATTTCTCTGTAAATTTAGGGGTGGGAGTTAATGCCCTGCATCGCGGAGGCGACCTGAAAGGTTTTTATCAGGTATTAGCACTAAAAATGGACGTTACCCGAAACATATTCCTCCATGTCGGATATAGCATCCACGACTTTGAACGGCCTAATTTCCTGATGCTGGGAATAGGATTCCGCTTTAATAATAAATACCCTGCAATTCGTCGCTGATTTTCTCTCTTAAAAACCTCATCGATCAATCCAAAAGCAGATTGGATGCTAAAAAAGCACCTTCTCAGAACATCGGGAGTCGAAAAATTGACGATTTTCTTTCAAAACATCTTTTCCGCAAGTTGCAGAAAGCCCAAATATTTTTTATTGGGCTTTCCCACAGTTGTTGGAAGTGCCAAATATTTTTTATTGGAGTTTCCCGCGGTCGTTGGAAGTGTCAAATATTTTTTATTGGAGTTTCCCGCGGTCGTTGGAAGTGTCAAATATTTTTTATTGGAGTTTCCCGCGGTCGTTGGAAGTGTCAAATATTTTTTATTGGGGGTTTCCGCAAGTTGCGGAAAGTGGAAAAAGAGCTTCAAATCCTTTCTCCTATCTCCTATTTCCTATCTCCTTTTCCCTTTTCTCTTT
>JAJDIA010000067.1 GCA_030266465.1 Parabacteroides sp. OttesenSCG-928-G21
TTGACGGTTGGACTAATGCAAAGTTTTACCGCTCGTGCATCTGCCAAAGTAACACGGAATGGTGAAGAAAGCAAAGAGGTGGTTGAACCTTTTACCAACTACACCGTAGCCCGTGTACAGAAAAACTGGGAGGGAAACACCTTGTTGGGAGGTATGATTACTTCAACGAATCGTATCTTGAATGAAGAGCATTTGGAAGATCTGTTGGTAAAAGATGCCTTCACTGCCGGAATAGATTTTACACAGTATTTTAATAACCGGCTTTACTACATTGATGCAAAGGCTATGTTCAGCACTTTACAGGGTTCTGCTGAGGCTATCACGCGCAGACAACGTAATTCCGTTCATTTTTACCAACGTGAATCGGCACAGGATTATTTGGGTGTCGATCCGAATCGTACATCGCTGGATGGTACAGGAGGATATGTTGAAATAGGACGTAAGGGTAATTCCAGATGGAATTTTTCAGAGTCATTCAATTGGGCTTCGCCGGGATTTGACCTGAATGATGTCGGATATTTGGGAAGGGCAGATGAACTGGCGAATGAGACATCTGTTTCTTATCAAGACAATACGCCCTGGTTTATATTTCGTTCCAATGAATTTGAATTTGAACAAGAGAACGCGTGGAATTATGGTGGAGATCTTATTGAGAATGTATTCCAGTTGAGTTGGGAGGCAATGACAAAAAATCGATTTGAATGGTCGATCCGTGAAGAATTGGTAATCAACAAAACCGATAGCCGTATGCTTCGGGGTGGACCGGATATGCGTTTGGAGCCTTCACTGTCTACTTCCGTTGATTTTAATACGGATAGAGGTAAAGCTCTGTATTTGAATATGGGATATGGAGGTGAACACAGCTTAAACAATGATATGTCGGAAAATGCACTTTTTGCGGGTTTTTCATATCGGATAGGGAATCATGTCCGTTTGTCCGGTGACTTTAATTATGAGTGGAACAGGAATGACTTACAATATGTAGGCGTATTGCGGCCGGATGTTACAAGTAGTTCATCTGCATCTACCTATATAATGGGACGTATGCATCAGAAAACGTATGGGATAACTCTCCGGGCACAAGTGAGTATTACGCCGGACATTTCTATTCAATTCTATGGCGCTCCATTTACATCTATAGCTAAGTATGATGAATTTAAGGCTGCTGCGGATACAAAATCGAGTGTTTATGAAGAGCGTTTTCGTTTGCTTACAGACGAGGAGAACGGAAGAGTACGCAATCCGAACTTCAGCTTTAATGAGTTTCGTTCTAATTTAGTGGCTCGCTGGGAGTATTTGCCCGGATCAACACTTTATTTTGTATGGGAGCATACTATGACGAATGAGGATGAAGCTTATCGTTCCGGTTGGGGAAATAACCTGGATCGGATGTTCGGACTACCCTCCGTTAATACATTTATGGTAAAATTAAATTACCGGTTTACGATGTAAAACTTCATTATGAAATCCTGATTTTATAATCGTTTTTTCCACAAAACAGGGTGAAGGTTTTTGTTGCCGACAATTATCGACAACAGATTTCAAAGTGATGAAAACAGAAAAACAACGTGAGGATTTTCTGCTGCAATGCTGATGAAGTCGGGGTAACCTCGTCTGCTTTAAGTAAAGAGCAGAGATAAATATTTTCAAAAATAATAGGTTGTCTTTCGAGGTTGTTTTGGCTTTGTTTTTCAGATAGATTTTTGATTAATTTTATATTTGTAGTGAGGAATATTTATGTGATTATCATAAAATAAGATATCCAATGTGTTAAAACTGTTAAATATTAAAAAAAATAATTTAATCGTTAAATATTTTGATTATTTTTACAGTGTTTTCAGTTGAAATGTTCTGAAATTGATCTGTGAAAAACAAATAATAGTATTTAATTATTAATTCAAAGCATTAGTAGCAAAAGGACTTCTTCTCTCGCTTTGGTTGTTTAGTTAACGTCATAATGACAGCAGTTTGTTATTTTTTTCAACTGCAATGGGAATGAAATATTTGATCTCGAAAATTATAATCAAAAAATCTAAGAAAAAATGAAACAAAAAATCTTATTGATTTTCTTTTGTTTGTCAATCTATATGTTGAATGCACAAACAATAATGACTTGGGATTATCCGGTAAAACCGGGAACCTCGGAATGGATAGCTTTATCTACTCATGATGAAAAGGTTGAAGTTTGCCAGATTCCTGTCGGAATTTTGAGTACGATTACAACAGAAGAACTCGTGGAACTTTGCTTAAATTATCCGATACAATTTGACTTTTATGCTTTTAACAGTATGCAGGAAGGATTAATAAAAGTTGCAAATAATTTTAATGGTTTACAGGAATTATTCAGACGTGAAGATAGTGCACAATATTTGATTGATTTGTTAATTAAAAATGATCTGGAAGTGTTGTCTAATAAAAGCCTTTCATCTTCTCAGATTGGTAAAATGATAATCAGACAAACGTTAATAGAAGTGATGTTGTCTCATGAATTGGTGATTGGTAAAACAACACTTTTGCAACAAAACCAAATTGCGGCAATTGGTATGCGGGATATGTCACTTAAAGTAGAATATCCTCAACTATACAGTCGTTTTAGCTTAGAGTCTTCCGCTTATCTTTTAAGCGCAAACTTAAAAAATATGAAAAATGGAGATGCTTTATCGCCTAATTTAGAGTTATTCCTGAGAGAAGGAAGACTTCAAAATTCTATGCTAATTGAAGAAGTAAAACAAGGTTATTCTAACATAGTAATAAGGTAAGATTATGAGAACAATATATAAATTGGGCATTTTCTTTTTTGTGCTTATAGTTACGGCTTGTCAAAATGATGTTACAGAAGATATAATACCCGAAAAAGTAACTAATGATGATGTTCGTCATACAGAAATTAGCCTTGATGAAGGAAACATGATAATAAGTCCTGAATGGCTTGCTAATGTAGTTGATAGTGTTAATAACCTTAGTCCTACAGGGCGTCGTCATCCTTGGGTATATTCAGTCAGACATAATGAAAAGGAATACTTCTTTGTTTGTGATGGGGTAAATTCCAGTATTGCTAACGGGTATCTTTATTTTACTTCATCAGGAGAAGCAATTCCTTATAACTCAGACTTATATAATGTCCTATCGGCAGAGGATGATCGTGTATTAGTATGGTGGCGGTATTATGTGCTTAAGCAAGCACAAACTAAGGCGATTGGCGATAACACAACATGGACATCAACGTCTGTTTATACTCCCAAAGGCAGTTTGGTGCAGGATACTTATATTAGATCTGAAGGAATGACGTCTATTCATGAGCAGGAAATTTTAGACTATTTGGAAATAAATTATCCGGCCGCAGTAATATTAGATGAAGCTACTACAACTTACAACTGTCATGCTTATGCCTGGCATATAATGGATGGAGGGGCTCCTGTATGGATGGGAAAAGATATAAATCCCACAAGTATTTACTGGCAAGACGGAAGTTATTATCAAACGTCTGCCGGAGGAGCAGGTGCAAAGGTTGCATATATAGCCGATAATCATTCTGCTGTGACTACAGAAACAACTAATTATTTTATTTCAAAATGGGGTGATTGGCCGCTATTGAGGCATCATAAAGATGACAGCCCATATATTTCTTATCTGTTATCCTACTATAGAAAGACACCGAATTTCTCTATTGGAGGGCCTTCTACGATTACTGCCAGTGGTGGCTATGCTGGAGCAACATTAGCCATTTCTCCAACTATTTCCGGTTTTAGTTGTGTATGGAGCGCCGAATTCTACGGAGAATGTGATCGCTGGTATATTTGGCCGAATGGGAATCGTGCAGATGTAAGTGTATATCTAAATAGTCAGGATTCAGGAGGGATGCTTCGTGTTGAATGTAAAATATATAATGGAAATATCTTGATGGGTAATGTATATCACTATCTATCAGTTTATCCGCCGAATAGTACAATGACAATAGAACAGAAGCAAAAGCAAGAACAATTGTGGAAGCAATACTTTGAATTTGAGTTTTTACAATAATATTTGTGAAGGTCTAATTATATAAAAGGACTGTCCGAAAAATCGGATAGTCCTTTTTCAATTATGAGGTAGGTTATAGGTAATAACTGGATCGCCTCAGAAAGTTGAAATTCTTTCAAATGAAGGGTATTTGAAGGTTTGCGATAGAGAACGCCGCAGGCGTTAAACTATTAATAACCCCCAATGAAGCGAACAGATTGAGCGATTGGGAGATATGCAGTATTGCTATCAGTGAACCCCGATGTGGGTTCAATTAACCTGTAATCGATTTGTAATCTTACAAAACTTAAAGCCCTATCACAAGAATTCAGGTTTATCCCATAAACTCTCTGTGAAAGGAGAGATCGGGGCTATTAGAGTTATATTAAATTTGCTTACCACCGGTAAGAAGTTGGTGGAAATAATTCATGAAACAGTAGGTTGTCTGCTCGGCTTGTTGTAATTTCGCTTTTGAAAAAGCACTTTTTAGTATCAACAATTTAGACTAAGGACCTTTGATAATGGAGAAACATATATTTGTTACGTTAATTTCTGATGCACTACAAATATCTGTCCGGCAAATAGAAAAAACAATCGGACTGCTTGAGGATGGCGCTACAATCCCTTTTATCAGCCGGTATCGAAAAGAGGTAACAGGCGGATTGGATGAAATGCAGATCGCCCATGTGCAGGAACAATTAAATAAACTCAAAGAATTAAGTAAACGCAAAGAGACGGTTCTTCATAGTATAGAAGAACAGGGTCTGCTTACTCCCGAACTTAAAGAAAGAATCGAAAAAACGTGGGATTCAATCGAACTGGAAGATATTTATCTTCCGTATAAACCCAAACGACAAACCAAAGCGGAGATTGCCCGTAAAAAGGGATTGGAACCTCTTGCCGGTGTTATTATGGGACAATACGAGCGGGATCCTTATGCCGCTGCATCGAAGTATGTAAATGAGGAGGTTGCCAATGAAGAGGCCGCTCTTCAGGGGGCTCGTGATATTATTGCAGAGTGGATCAATGAAAATGAAGGTGCCCGTAATGATATTCGTAATATTTTTACCAAGACCGCAACGATTACATCTGTAGTGATAAAAGGACAGGAGGAGATAGGCAGTAAGTACCGGGATTATTTTGAGTTTAGTGAATCGCTTCGTCGTGTGAGTTCCCATCGGCTGTTAGCTATGCGCAGGGGAGAGGCGGAAGGAATTTTACGTGTCAATATCGTTCCGGATACGGATACTTGCCTGGATAAACTGGATAAACGATTTTTAAAAGGGGAAAATGCTTCTGCCGATCAGGTAGTTCTGGCTATTGATGATGCGTATAAGCGCCTTTTAAAACCTTCGATAGAAAATGAATTTGCAAAATTGAGCAAAGAAAAGGCTGATGCGGAAGCTATCCGTGTTTTTGCCGAAAACCTGCGGCAATTATTGCTTGCCCCGCCGTTGGGACAGAAGCGTGTATTGGGTGTTGACCCAGGGTATCGAACCGGTTGTAAATTGGTTTGTCTGGATGCGCAGGGTAATCTGTTGCATAATGAAACGATCTATCCGAATCCGCCCCAGAATGAAAAAGCAAAAGCGGCGTCTAAGGTGGCGCACCTTGTTGAGTCGTATGAGATTCAGGCTATTGCCATCGGAAATGGAACGGCCAGTCGTGAAACGGAGCAGTTTATCACCAATATCCGTTACGACCGTAAAGTGCAGGTGTTTGTCGTGAGTGAAAACGGCGCATCTGTCTATTCTGCTTCTAAAACGGCACGGGATGAGTTTCCGCAATATGATGTAACGGTGCGTGGTGCGATTAGTATCGGCCGTCGTTTGATGGATCCGCTTGCCGAATTGGTAAAGATTGATCCGAAGAGCATTGGAGTCGGCCAATATCAACATGATGTCGATCAGAAAGCACTGAAAGGTAGTCTTGATCAGACAGTAGAGAGTTGTGTGAATCTGGTTGGTGTTGATGTAAATACCGCCAGCAAACATCTGCTGACCTATATATCCGGGTTAAATGCTACGTTGGCACAGAATATCGTAGATTACCGGGCTGAAAATGGCGCTTTTAAATCACGTAAGGAGTTGATGAATGTGCCTCGTATGGGACCAAAAGCCTTTGAGCAATCGGCCGGTTTTATGCGAATACGTGAAGCGGAGAATCCTCTGGATAATACGGCTGTTCATCCAGAGAGTTATCCGATCGTTGAAAAGATGGCTAAAGACTTGAAATGTACGGTAAAGGAACTGATAGAAAATAAGGAACGAAAAAATACACTAAATTTGGATGATTATGTGACAGGGGATGTGGGCATACCTACATTGTTAGATATCTTTCACGAGCTGGATAAGCCCGGTCGTGATCCGCGGCAAACCATACAGGTCTTTTCTTTCGATCCGACGATAAAAACAATTGAAGATCTTAAGGTAGGCATGATACTACCCGGTATAGTCAACAATATTACCAACTTTGGTTGTTTTGTGGATGTTGGCGTTAAAGTGGATGGACTTGTGCATGTCTCCGAAATGGCCGAACGTTTTGTTAGTGATCCTACACAAATAGTTTCTATTCATCAGCATATTAAAGTGAAAGTTATTTCTGTTGATCTGGAGCGCAAACGTGTTCAGTTATCCATGAAAGGTTTACAGCATGAGTGAAAAGATTCAGAAAACGAATGCGGCACGTATATTAGATCGTGCGAAAGTGGTTTACAAACTTATCCCCTATGAAGTGGATGAATCCGATCTAAGCGCTGTTCATGTAGCGGATCAGTTAGGGGAGGATGTACGGCAGGTCTTTAAAACTTTGGTGTTGCACGGTGATCGTACGGGTTATTTTGTCTGCATTATCCCCGGAGCAGAGGAGGTCGACCTTAAAAAGGCTGCCCGTGTTTCAGGAAATAAGAAATGTGATCTTATTCCGATGAAAGAGCTACTTCCGTTGACAGGCTATATCCGTGGCGCTTGTTCTCCTTTCGGCATGAAAAAACAATTTCCCACTTATATTCATGAAAGCGTCGATGAATTCGACCATATTTATGTCAGTGCCGGACAGCGTGGCTTGCAGATCTGTCTTGCTCCGAACGACCTTATTGTCAGGACAGGCGGAGTGGTGGCGGAGCTGTGTTAATTGAAAATTGAAAATGGAGAATTGAAAATTAAATGTTTTTTCAATTCCCACATATATAATTCAAAATCAAACTCTCTCTTAATTTTCAATTTTCAACTTTCAATTCTTCCTGTAGCTTATGACCGCCAACGCATTAAAGGCCACTGCAAAGAGGCATATAATACCGAAATGGGCGGAGAGTTCCGTGAATGTGCTTCCTTTCAGGTAAACCATACGCATGACTTCAACAAAGTAACGTATCGGATTAAATAAGGTAAATGTTTGTGCCCATTCCGGCATGCTGCTGATAGGGGTGAATAATCCACTTAACAAAGCGAAAATAATCAGGAAGAAGAAAGCGGTAAACATCGCTTGTTGTTGTGTGGAGGAGATGGAAGATACTGCCAGACCGAATCCGGTAAAAACCACCAGATAAACGGCAGCAAACAAATAGATGGTTCCAAAACTTCCTACAGGTATTAATCCATAGACCAACCAAGCCACCAGCATCCCTATTGTGAGAAGAATAAAACCGATTATCCAGAAAGGTATTAATTTGGATAATAGGAAGATGGTTTTGGGAACAGGCGTAACATTGATTTGTTCGATTGTCCCTTTTTCTTTTTCACTTACGATATTCAATGCGGAAAGAAATCCTCCGATAATCGTTAATAGAAAGACGATAATGGCCGGAACCATGTAGTTTTTATAATTCAGGTGCGGGTTGAACAGGTTAATGGTAGAAATACGGCTACTTGCTTCGATGGCTCTGTTCTCCAATTGATATTGATTAATAATCTGTGTTAGATAAGCACTGCCCAGTCCACCTTTTGTGCCATTTATAGCATTTGCTGCGATTAATACATTAGCACTGCCTTCACGTTGTAAGTCGCGTTCAAAGTTTGCAGGGAACTCCAACAAAATATCGGTTTGATCAACTTCTATAGCTTCCAATCCCTGCCGATAAGAGGACGAAACATCTTTTAATCGGAAATAACCGGAAGAATGTATTTTTTCTGTCAACTGCCGGGAAGTTTCTGAATGGTCATTGTCTACGATCCCCAGATTGATGTTTCGCATTTCAAAATCCGCGGCAAAAGGCAGGATAATCAACTGGAGTATAGGCACCAGAAAGATAATACGCGGCAGAAACCGATCCCGCTTTATTCTTTTAAATTCTTTTTCAAGCAAAAACTTCAACATGTTAATTGAAAATTGAAAATGGATAATTGAAAATTGAGCTCATAACTCATAATTCTTAATTTATAATTATTTTAATCTTATATCAAACCGTTTCACACTTACAGCTATCAGGAAAAGGGTCATAAAAGCTAAAATGCCGATTTCTTTTAGAATGGCTGATGCCGGTAATCCTTTTATCATTACATCTTTAACGGCTATTATATACCATTTGGCCGGTACGATATTGGATAGCCATTGCAGGATAAGCGGCATATTTTCAACTGGAAACATCATACCACTTAACAGGATGACAGGAAGCATCAATACCATTGCGCTGATCAACATCGCCGCTTGTTGTGTTTCTGTCACCGTTGAAATCAGTAGCCCAAGGCAAAGCGATAATAGTGTGTAGAGTATTGAGATTCCAACCAGCAACCAGAGACTTCCGTTAATCGGTACTTCAAGCAGAAAATAGGATAAAAATAATATCGTAGCGATGTTGACAATACTTAGCAACAGATAGGGAGCTGCTTTTGCCAGAATGATATAAATCGGTTTTAACGGTGAAACCAGTAATATTTCCATTGTTCCTGTCTCTTTTTCCCGTACGATCCCGACAGAGGTCATCAGGGCACATATCAGCATCAGGATCATTCCCATGACACCCGGAACAAAATTGTATGCCCCTTTCATCATAGGGTTGTAGAGCAGATGTACTATCGGAGTGATTCGTGTATGTGTTGTGGCGGAACCGGCTGTTAATGTCTCAATGGCAATTCTTTTATCACTGAGTAATTGTTCCGTGATAATGGCAGAGGCGTAACTTGATAGTTGTGTAGCCTCATTCGGATCGGTGGCATCAATCAAAAGCTGCACCTGACTATCCGCATTGTCAGCAAATTGAGCAGGAATGACAATAGCCATTTTAATATTCCCTTTCTTAAAGAGCGTGTGTATATCATCTATATTATCAACAGATTCATAGAGGGTGAAGTATTCGTTGGCAAGTATGCGGTTGATCGTTTTTTGTGCTAATTCATCTTTGCTGTTGTCTAAAATAGTGATAGGT
>JAJDIA010000066.1 GCA_030266465.1 Parabacteroides sp. OttesenSCG-928-G21
GGGTTTTTGTACGGTTTTTCGTCTATTTTCGCAAAAGTGCGTGTTAGTAAAAAACGCCTTATTTTTTAAAAGCGTCACAGAAAAGAGGAAATCAAAAGCATTTTGTTATTTTTCACCGATAATCTAGCTGGTGCATGAGCAGACTTTCTTCTTTTGCGGAACTATTTGATTGTTTTTTTATTACAGCTTCCGATTAGTGTACAAATAATTGACTATTTTTGCATATTCATACGCTGTTTGAAGAGGGAAAGTGTCTCGAAACAGTATAAATTACCAGATTATAATGGATTTTAAATACGATAAAGGACGCTGTGGCATGAGCATTAAAGGCTGCAGCAAAAGGCAAAACAATAAACTGAATACATACGATTGGTTGTGTGATATCCCGGAAGTGGAGAATGCAACTGATTATGTAGAGGTTCAATTTAAAAATACACGTAAAGGATATTTTCTGAATAGTGCGAAACTGCCCTTGGAAAAGGGGGATATGGTTGCCGTAGAATCAACTCCGGGGCATGATATAGGTATGGTTACTCTGACCGGAAGATTGGTTTTGCTTCAGATGAAGAAGACAAATGTCCGTATGGATGCAGAACCCAAAAAGGTTTATCGGAAAGCAAAACAGACGGATTTAGATAAATACGAAGAGGCAAAGGGCAAAGAACATGCTACGATGATCAAGTCTCGCCAGATTGCTGCTGATTTGGGGTTGAATATGAAAATTGGCGACGTAGAATATCAGGGCGATGGCAATAAGGCTATTTTTTACTATATAGCGGATGAACGGGTGGACTTCCGGCAATTGATTAAGGTATTGGCGGATACGTTCAAGGTGCGCATTGAGATGAAGCAGATCGGTGCGCGGCAAGAAGCGGGACGTATAGGCGGAATTGGTCCGTGCGGCCGTGAATTGTGCTGCTCAAGCTGGATGGCCTCTTTTGTTTCGGTGGCTACCGGTGCGGCTCGTTATCAGGATATTTCCATGAATCCGCAGAAACTGGCCGGACAATGTGCCAAGTTAAAGTGTTGCATCAATTATGAAGTGGATGCCTATGTAGAGGCACAGAAGAGTTTGCCCTCCCGTGAAATGACGCTGGAAACAAAAGATAATACCTATTATCATTTCAAGACAGAGGTGTTTAAGCGGGAGATAACCTATTCGACAGATAAGTCGTTTGCGGCCAATCTGGTGACTATTTCTGCCGATCGGGCTTTCGAAGTAATCAATATGAATAAGAGGGGGCATAAACCTGTTTCTTTGGAAGCAGATGAAAAACCTCAACCTCCGAAGCGTGATGCACAGGATATTTTAGGTCAGGACAGTGTTACACGTTTTGATAATCTCAAGAAAAAGAAGAAAAAGAAACGCCCGGGTGGCGGTGGAAATAACGGGAGGAATGAAGGCAATAATCCGCAGCAACAGAACAATCCCCGTCATAATAATCCGCAGGCCAGACAAAGACCCAGGAATGAAAATGACCGCCAGTCGCATAATAAACGACCTCATTCATCCGGAAGATCAAATGAAAGAGCAGATAATCAATAGAAGATTCTTACTTCTATGTGTTTTATTTATTGGGATTAGCCTGCTGTCTGTTTCTTGTTCCCGGAGTGCAGTATATGATAAATATCAAACAATCAACAACTCTCGCTGGGAAAAGGATGCGGAATATTATTTTACGTTTGAGATTACAGATATTACCGTTCCTTATGATTTGACGTTAGAAGTCAGAAACAATAGCTTTTACCCTTTTCAGAATCTATGGTTGTTTAGTAACGAAGAGAATGGGAACGGCTCTGTTAGGCGCGATACCTTTGAGTTGCTATTGGCAGATGATTTTGGAAAGTGGCATGGAAAAGGCATTTCGATCTTTCAATTAGGAGTGCCATTATACAAACAGTATTATTTCCCTGAAGAGGGGGAATATACCATAGGTTTCCGCCAGGGAATGCGCCAGGATGAATTACCGGGCATACAGGGGATAGGTCTTCGCGTAGAAAAAGCACAAGGGGCGTTTTAATTACTATCAGTGCCTCTGCTTTCTCGAAGCATCCAGTCGTAGGAATATAAATAACAAAATAGTGAATCCCCACAAAGAGGAACCTCCATAGCTGAAGAAGGGTAGAGGTATTCCGATAACGGGTGTTAATCCGATAACCATACCTATATTTATCGCCAGATGAAAAAAGAAAATAGAGGCCACGCTATAGCCATATACACGTCCAAAGGTGCTATGCTGTCGTTCGGCAAGAATGATTAGACGGAGGATAAACACCATAAACAGCAGCAGAACGGCAGTAGCCCCGATAAAACCTTGTTCTTCGCCGACCGTACAAAAGATAAAGTCCGTATCCTGTTCAGGCACATATTTTAGCTTCGTTTGTGTGCCGTTTAAAAAACCTTTGCCGGTTAAGCCACCGGAGCCAATAGCTATTTTTGATTGATTGACATTATAGCCTGCTCCTGTAGGGTCATCTTCCAATCCCAAAGATACCTTTATACGAACTTGTTGGTGGGGCTCCAGTATTTCGTCGAATACATAATCGGACGAGTAAAGAAAAGCAATTGAGCCAAAGGCAAATAAGGCAACCAGCCCATAGGACCACAGCCGTTTATAGATAGAAGTTCCGATCAAATAACAGGAAATAATACTGATGCATCCGATGATTATCCAGGCGTAATTTACTGGTGTAAAAAGAGAAGTGATATATCCTCCCAGTAAGATAACAGTAGTAATAATCGATGAAATCTTAAGTCGTTTTGTGTCTTTGCAGGCAAAATAAATCAAACAGAGTGTAATGGCGAGGATCATGCAGGAGACAATTAATTCTCCTAAGGGTGTGATCCCGACGATATCTTCTGAAAATTTCATGACAGTAACAAAGAAGATCACGGCACATACTCCTGCCAATAGAATATAACCGGACATCCCCTCACGATATAAAACCAGGAAAAAGGCCAGGTAAACCAATGCGGATCCGGTTTCTTTTTGTAATAAAATCAGCAACATCGGCGTGAAAATAATGGCTAATGCTATGCCGAAGTTTTTAGGCATAGTAAGCTTGAATCCATGGCTGCTCATGAATTTAGCTAAAGCCAGTGCGGTGGCAAACTTGGCAAACTCTGCCGGTTGTAAACGTACGGGGCCTATTACTAACCAGGAACGTGATCCTTTAATCTCCGGAGCCAGAAATATCGTGGCGATTAAAAGCAGTATAATCAGAAAATAAATGAGATAAGCAAATATATCATAGACATCGCTATCCAGCATCATTATGATGAAAATGAGAATAACAGACAGTCCTATCCAGATTAATTGTGAACCCGGACGACCGGAAGGGTCAAAAAGTCCGGCATAGTCGAAGTCATAACTGGCGCCGCAGATGCTAAACCAACCGGCGGCTACCATGACGACATAGAGTAGTATGGTGACCCAGTCAATCGTCTTCCATGTATTTTGCTTTTTATTTGTATACATGTGAAGGTTGGATTACGGCATTTTTGAGATATTCTTCTGTGTATTTGCTCTCTTCGGAAATTTCACCGTTCAGGTATTTTTCCATCATTAGTTTGGCTAAAGGAACAGCATAGGTTGCACCGAATCCGCCGTTTTCAATAAGTACGGAAATAGCTACTTTAGGATTGTCATAAGGGGCGAATCCCATAAAAACGGAGTGGTCTTTTCCATGTGGATTTTCGGCTGTTCCTGTCTTACCGCAAACCTGAATGCCCGGAAGAGCTGCTCCCCGGCATGTTCCGCTTAAAACGGCATGCATCATCCCTTCAGCAATATCTTCGTAATACGCCTTATTGATGGTGGGATAACGTTTGTCCGTATATAATGGGTCTAATGAAGAGTTCTCGATCTCTTTTACCACATGTGGCGTGATGAAATGTCCGCGATTGGCAATTGTTGCTCCTAAATTACAAATCTGTAAAGGGGTAGTTGTGATTTCACCTTGTCCGATAGCGATTGATATAATGGTACTGGATGTCCATCTCCCATTATATGTATTGTCGTAAACTTTACTGTTGGGAATATATCCTCTTTTTTCACCCGGAAGGTCAATGCCTAATTGATAGCCGTAGCCCATCGATACAATATGATTTTTCCACACTTCGAATCCTTCCTGGATGGTCGCGAACCGTTTCCTGTCGTCCAGCATATCGTGTAATCCCCAACAGAAATAGGAGTTACAGGAAGTCGCTAAGGCGGGGATTAAACCTAAAGGAGACTCATGTCCGTGGCAAGCCGGTTTACCACCACGGAAAGTATAGCCATAGGCACAACTATAGCGCGTATTAGGAGTGATGACTCCCTCTTGTAAAAAGACAAGTCCCTGTGCCGGTTTGAAGGTTGACCCGGGTGGATAGGTTGCCATAATGCTACGATCATAAAGCGGTTTTCGCGGATCTTTTTCCAGTTCGGAATGATTGCTTCCGCGTTGTCGGCCTACCAGGATTTTCGGATCAAAAGTCGGGGCGGATACCATGCAAAGGACCTCCCCTGTTTCCGGTTCGATCATTACAATCGATCCGATTTTATTTTGCATAAGCATTTCCCCATAGGCTTGTAGTTCCATGTCTATGGAAAGTGTGAGGTTTTTTCCGGAGACCGGAGCTATGTCGTGCGCACCCTCTTCATATTTTCCTTTTACCCGGCCATGGGCATCCCGTAATAATATCTCTACACCTTTTTCTCCTCTAAGCTCTTTTTCATAGGAGCGTTCTACGCCGGAACGACCGGAGTCATCCCCTTGTACGTAATAGGGATCATCTTCTAAATCTCTTTTATCAACTTCGCCAATGTTACCAAGCAGGAGAGGGGCATTGGAATATTCATAATTCCGAATAGTACGGTTTTGTATATAAAAGCCCGGGAATTTATACAGTTTTTCCTGTAAAACACCATATTCTTTTGCTGAAAGCTGCTTCATAAATCGTTGAGGGACATACGAAGAATAACCGGGATTTAATCTTCTGTCCTTGATCTCTTCGATGCGTTTGTCGAAAATATCTTTTGTAATGCCTACGGTTTGGCAAAAATCGAGTGTATCAAACGGTTGTACTTCGCGCATGATGATCATCACATCATAAGCCGGCTCATTATAGACCAATAACCTGCCTTCCCGATCATAGATCATGCCACGGGAAGGATATAATGTCCTGTTCAGAAAAGCGTTACTGTCTGCCCATGATTTGTAATCACTGTTGGTTATTTGTAATGAAAAGAGTTGAATGATGAAAATAACCACAACAAGGATTACAGCACCGGCAATGAAGAAACGTCTGTTATCAAGAATATCTTTTGTCTTATTCTCCACTTTTTTGTGTTTCCAGATTAAACGCTTCCACGGCACATATCAAAATCGATGTCATCAATACACTTGCCACAATACGAATGAAGATGAGCAATGGATCAAAAAGCGTGATAGATTCCAGCAAATATAAAGCTATATGATGGATACTAACAAAGGTAACAACATATCTGATAAAACCGCCATAGCCGAAAGATTTATAGGATGGAAAAGTATCGTGTGGAAGATCTTTTCCGATAAAGAATTGGATAAGTGGTTCGCGGGCAAAGCCAGCCAGCGTACAGGCGGCAGTATGCATTCCCGGCGTATTGGAAAAGGCATCAATGATCAGACCGGTGATGAATGAAAGTATTAGTATGTAAGAGCGCGAATAGCCTAAAGGTATCTTAATAATAAAATAGAGGTAGAAAAAGGGTATGGCAACACGTAAGAAATGAATGTTATTCAGTACCAATATCTGAATAGCAATACATACAACGAAATAGACTGCACTTCTTACTACATTATGAATCATTTCCTTTAGCTTCTTGTTCTATTTTTAGTTGTTCCGACTGATTAAAGTTCCGGATTACACGTACATTCTTTAATGAATAAAAATCAGTAGCAAGTTCGACCTCTAAAGAGAGGAAATTATCATCCTGTTGCCTGCGGGAATCGGAAATGGTTCCTATCACAATTCCTGCCGGGAAAATAGAGGAGTAGCCACTGGTAACAACGGTATCTCCCCGCTGAAAATCCGCATGTCGGGCCACTTCATCCAGGTTAACATAGCACGGATTACGCCCGTTCCAATTGATGGAACCAAAAAAATTGCCTTTGATCAAACCACTCAACCGGAGCTTCGGGTTGAGCAAAGAAATTATGACCGCATAATGATCGGACACATTGGATACTATCCCGACAACACCCTGATCGGAAACAACTCCCATATCCGGCTGTATACCATCTTTGCGGCCTTTGTTGATCGTAATATAGTTAGCCAGGTTGGTAACACTGTTATTGACAACCGAGGCTCTTATGAAATCATACGAAAATATATAGTCTTGGTCCGGACTATATCCGGTGAATTTTGTGGAATCGCCAGTTAGAACGGCTAACTCGTTCTGTAAGGCTAAAACCTGCATTTCCAGTTGCCCGTTATGCTCCAACAACTCCTGGTTTTCACTTCGGAGACCAAAATAAGAGGTGAAAAAACCGGATGCAGATGCTATACTT
This sequence comes from Parabacteroides sp. OttesenSCG-928-G21, assembly GCA_030266465.1. Taxonomy (GTDB): domain Bacteria; phylum Bacteroidota; class Bacteroidia; order Bacteroidales; family Tannerellaceae; genus JAJDIA01. Next base: position 6,535 of record JAJDIA010000066.1, read on the forward strand.
CCTGTCACAATATTGGCTGAACTGATTATTACTGACCGCTGATAGGCATTGTTTTGGTAAATCAGCATCAACGAAAGAATCTCCAGTAAAATAAATAAAATCCAGTGCCTTTTTCTGACGAGAAAATCAAGCAATTGTCGCATATCGATCCATCAGTAAATGGTGATCTTAACGTATAAGGAAATTAAATTTATCAATATTTTTCAGCGCGATACCCGTTCCTTTAGCTACAGCATGTAATGGGTCTTCGGCAATATGGAATTGAATATTGATTTTATCCGTCAAACGTTTGTCAAGACCTCTGAGCAACGCTCCTCCTCCGGCCAGGTAGATGCCGTTTCTTACGATATCAGCATACAATTCCGGTGGCGTTTGTTCCAATGCACTCAGGATGGCTGCCTCCATTTTGGAAATAGATTTTTCCATACAATGTGACACTTCCTGATAGGAAACCGGTACCTCCATAGGAAGAGCCGTCATCTGGTTCGGACCATAAACAATATAATCATCCGGCGCATTGTCCAGGAATGTCAACGCAGAACCTACATTGATTTTGATTAATTCCGCAGTTCGCTCACCCACTTTTACATTATGCTGACGACGCATATATTCCATAATGTCGGCAGTCAGGTCATCTCCGGCAATACGAATGGATTTGTTCGAAACAATACCACCCAGGGATATAACCGCAATTTCCGTTGTTCCGCCACCTATGTCAACAATCATATTGCCTTCCGGAGCTTCCACATCAATACCGATACCAATAGCGGCAGCCATCGGTTCGTAAATCATATAGACGTCACGTCCTCCGGCATGCTCTGCCGAGTCACGCACAGCACGTAATTCCACTTCAGTGCTTCCAGAAGGAATACAAACAACAATCCGTAATGAAGGAGAGAACCAATATCCTTTAGAATTGATCATTTTGATCATTCCGCGAATCATTTGTTCTGCTGCATAGAAGTCGGCAATTACGCCATCACGTAGCGGACGGATAGTCCGTATGTTTTCATGGGTTTTCCCATGCATCTGTCTTGCTTTTTCACCAACTGCGAGAACTCTGTCCGTTCTTCGGTCTATGGCTACTACCGATGGCTGGTCAACGACTACCTTCCCGTTACTGATGATAATCGTATTGGCTGTCCCCAGGTCCATCGCCAGTTCTTGTGTGAATGAAAATAATCCCATATATATTTTCCTGTTTTATCAGTTAGTAGACTAATTTTTTAGTGTTTGAAATGCCGGATACCCGTTTTCACCATAGCGATATCATGTTCATTACAATAATCAACAGATAACTTATCATTCACCGAACCTCCCGGTTGAACGACTGCCTTTATCCCGGCTTTGTCTGCTATCTCCACACAATCAGGGAACGGGAAGAATGCATCCGAAGCCATAACAGCGCCATTCAAATCGAAACCAAAAGAAGCAGCTTTTTCAATAGCTTGCTTTAAGGCATCTACGCGTGAGGTCTGTCCGACACCACTTGCACAAAGTTGCTTATTTTTTACTAAAGTAATGGCATTCGACTTACTGTTTTTTACCAGTTTATTGGCAAATAATAAATCTTCCACCTCTTGTGCTGTCGGTCGACGGTTGGTTATCGCTTCGAGATCCGCTGCTGTTTGAATACTCAGATCTTTATCCTGAACCAAGACTCCGTTCAGCATCGTGCGGAACTGTTTTGTGGACAAGGTACAATCTTTGCGCACCAAAATAATGCGGTTTTTCTTTTGCATCAGGATATCCAATGCCTCCTTATCATATTCGGGAGCGATGATAACCTCAAAAAAGATCTTATTGATCTCCTCTGCGGCAGCCTGATCAACTTTTGTATTAGTCACCAGAATACCTCCGAAGGCAGATACCGGATCGCCTGCCAGTGCATCGTTCCAGGCGTCAACTACTGTTGGGCGGGAGGCGATTCCACAAGCATTATTATGTTTTAATATTGCAAAAGTCAAATCGTCAAATTCATCAATCAGATTAATGGCCGCTTCAATGTCCAGTAAGTTATTATAGGATATCTCTTTTCCGTGTAATTGATCGAATATAGCGCTGAAATCACCAAAGAATTTAGCCGCCTGATGCGGATTCTCTCCATAGCGAAGCGGCATTGGCTGATTAATTGCTGAACGGAAATAGGATTCATCCTCCTTGTCAAAATAATTGAAAATAGCCGAATCGTAACCGGAAGATACAGCAAATGCCTCTTTGGCAAACCAACGACGATCTTCCCATGTCGACCCAGCACCTTTCTCTTTCAACAGATTCATCAAAGGCTGATACTGACCTTTTGAAGCAACAATAATAACATCTTTGAAGTTTTTTGCCGCAGCACGTATCAGTGAAATACCGCCTATATCTATTTTTTCAATAATATCTTGTTCCGCAGCGCCTGACGCTACTGTTTCTTCGAATGGATATAAATCCACAATAACCAAATCTATTTCCGGGATTTCGTATTGTGAGATCTGTTCGTTGTCCGTTGGATTATCCCGGCGTGTTAAAATGCCACCGAATACTTTGGGGTGGAGCGTTTTCACGCGTCCGCCCAGGATGGAAGGGTAACCCGTGAGGTCCTCTACGGCATCACAAGGAATGCCTAACGATTCAATAAACGATTGTGTACCTCCCGTAGAAACAAAGCTTACTCCTTCTTTATGCAGCTTCGTTAATATTTCGTCGAGCCCCTCTTTATGGTATACGGAAACTAAAGCTCGTTTGATTTTTTTGGTTGTATTCATTTGTGTTTGGGAATTTTGTATGTTTTGAAGCACAAAAGTAGCGATTTATTTCTAATATGCTTATGAAATGTATAGCTTAATTTTCAAGAAAAAAAAT
>JAJDIA010000071.1 GCA_030266465.1 Parabacteroides sp. OttesenSCG-928-G21
CTTGTTCGCTTTTATCATTGGAGACTTTTTGAATTCAGGGTCAACTTATTTCAGACAATCTCAGGAGAAGGTTTTAACGATTAACGGAGAGGCTGTTAACATTCAGGATTATCAGTTGCAGATAGATGAAATGGCAGATATGTATAAAATGCAACTTGGAACGAATAATCTATCGGAAGAATATTATACTTCAATCCAGCAATCAGTCTATCAGACATTGATTCAGGATGCTATTCTGAATACTGAAATGGAAAAGCTGGGTATGACTGTTAATTCGGACGAGTTATTTGAACTCATTCAAGGTGAAAATATTTCGCCCATGATTCTGCAAAACGCCATGTTTGCTAATCCGGAAACCGGACAGTTTGATAAAGTTTCCTTATTGAATTTCCTTAAAGCGATAGATGACGATAATATTGCGCTCTATCCGCCAGAACAACAAGGACAACTGCTCCAGGCACAAGGATACTGGTTGTTTATGGAAAAAAACATTAAACGTCAGCGTGCAGAAGAAAAATATACATCTTTATTGGCTAAAGCTATTTCTGCGAACAAATTAGATGCTTTGAGTGAATTTGAAGGAACAAAGGAAACGGTAGATTTTACTTATGCTATGCAGGCTTTCTCCACTGTTGATGATGCAGATATCACAGTTAATAAAAGCGAAATCGAAAAAATATACAACCAACGTAAGGAAAGTTATAAACAAGAAGACACAAGAGTTGTCAAATATATTGCAGTTGATATAGTTCCAAGTTCGGAAGACTATGATCAAGTGAAAAATACGATAGAAAGTTTAAAACCGGAATTTGAATCAGCGGAAAATATAGCTGATGTTGTAAATGAATACTCTGATGTGCAATATATAAATGCTTTTTTCTCAGAAAATGCATTTGATGCGGAAATGAAGCAATTTGCAGTTAGCGCGAATGCAGGCGAGATATATGGCCCGGTTTTTGAAAATGATACCTACAGAATGTTTAAGTTGGTTGATAAAACGGTAGGACCGGATTCTGCATTTGTTAGCCATATTATGTTGACTGGAATGACTGAAGCGGAAATGACGGCATTAGCTGACAGTTTAGTTGATGTACTGAAAAAAGGAGCGAACTTCGGTGAGTTAGCATCAGAATATTCCCGTGATCAATCTTCCTCTAATAATGGAGAGCTGGGATGGTTTACAGAAGCTTTAGCTGTAAGAACACTAAATGAAGATTTTAAAGATGTGGTATTTTCTGCTAAGTTGAATGATATCTCTGTCGTGAAATCAATGTATGGAACGCATTTGGTTAAAGTTACGGAACGTACTAAAAATGTGACTAAGTATAAAGTGGCAGATATAGAAATGACAGTAACTCCGAGCTCAAAAACTTATAGTGATATTTATAATTCATTAAATCAGTTTATATCAACCAATAATACCATAGCAAAATGGGATGAAAAAGCGTCGGAAGAAGGTTACAATCTGCTTAGTGATGTTCCGGTCGTAGTTTCAGATCAGATGTTGGGTCTTATACAAAACACCAGACAGGTTATTCGTTGGATTTTCCAAAGTGAGAAAGGACAACTGTCTGATATCTTTGAAGCTGACAATAAATTTATCGTTGCAGCTGTTCAAGGTTCACTGCCGGAAGGCTATCGTTCTTTGGCTTCTGTTGAGCAAGAACTGCGTACAGTAGTTTTAAATAAGAAAAAAGGCGAAAAAATCGTTCAGGAGTTAAAAGCGAAAAATCTAAATACTATTGACAGTTATGCTGCTGCGATGAATACAAATGTTGATTCTGTGAAATTTGTGAATTTTGCGACATCACGTATTACCGGAATTGGTCAGGAGCCTGTTATCAATGGTTTGCTGGCTACTACTCCTGTTAATCAGCTTTCAGAACCTTTCGTTGGCAACAATGGTGTTTATGTGATAAAGCCTTATAATGTAAACAATGAAGAAAAGGTCTATAATGAAGAAACTGTTGTTAATGGAATTAACGCGGTGAATACATACACCTACGGTTTCCAGGCAATACAATCTTTGATCGATAATGCTAAAATTATAGATAACCGGATACGATTCTATTGATAGACAAATCATATAGTTTGAAAGGGACTGTCCACTATTTGGACGGTCCTTTTTTGTTTTTAGCCTTGTCTCGTTCTGAAATACGGATTTGATGGTATCGACAAAGTGTGTTTGATATCGCAATCTTTTTCCTTTTTTATTCCCGTCTTTTCTGCTTTTGTAGGCTTGAAATTGCTTGCCGACAATTGTCGGCAAGCTTGCTGACAATTATCGACAATTCTGCTGACAACTATCGGCAATATTGCCGACAATTGTCGGCAACAAAACTCTTGCCTAAAAAACTGAAAAAGAATAAGATGAAAATAATGATTTCAGGCTGAAGAAAACATACTATATTTGTGTAGTTTATAGGCGTTATCAAATTTATGGAAGGTAAATTGCGATTACTGGGAATGACTTTGGATGAGTTGAAAGCTTTGGTGGCCGATTTTGGGTTGCCCGGCTATTCAGCAAAACAAATAGCGGATTGGCTTTACAAGAAAAAGGTAAGGTCTATTGATGAAATGACGAATATCTCAAAAGCAAAACGAGACCTGCTGAGTGAGAAGTACGAGGTCGGTTGTTATTCCCCATCCAACAAAGCGGAATCGGCAGACGGTACAAAGAAATATCTTTTTCATGTGGCGGACGGACAATATATTGAATCTGTTTATATTCCGGCGAAAGAAAGAGCAACTCTTTGTGTTTCTTCGCAGGTAGGCTGTAAAATGAATTGTTTGTTTTGTATGACAGGTAAACAGGGTTTTTCGGCAAATCTGTCTGCAAACGAAATACTCAATCAGATACAATCTATACCGGAAAGCGATTCGTTGACAAATATCGTTTTTATGGGCATGGGAGAGCCGTTGGATAATACAGATGAGGTATTTAAAGTACTTGACATATTGACCTCTTCTTATGGTTACGAATGGAGCCCAAAGCGTATAACGGTTTCGACCATAGGCGTTTTTAAAGGCTTGGAACGTTTTCTGCAAGAAAGTCAATGTCATTTAGCGATCAGTATTCATTCTCCTTTTCCGGAAGAACGTTTGTCTTTAATGCCGGTTGAAAAAGCATTTCCAATAAAAGATGTAATAAATTTGCTAAAGCGATATGATTTTTCCCATCAGCGGAGAGTCTCTTTTGAATATATCATTTTTGATCAATTGAATGATACCAAAAGGCATGCGGAAGCATTAGCGGATCTGCTAAAAGATATACCTTGCCGGGTGAATTTAATAAAGTTTCATGCCATACCAAACGTCTCCTTAAGTAGTTCTTCTTTGGAATCTATGGAGTCTTTTCGGGATTGGTTAAATGAAAAAGGGATAATTTGTACGATTCGTGTGTCACGGGGTGAAGATATTTTTGCTGCTTGTGGAATGTTATCGACAATTGAAGCCGAAAAGAAACAAGATGGGTTTGATGAAAATTAGTATATTTGTAAACTTTAAAAAGAGATATAGAGTTATGAAGGCATATAATTTAATTGGTAGTTTATTTATTTTGTTCGTTGCATTAACTTCATGTAACTCCTCTCCGGTAGGAGTAAAAGCAACAGGTTTGGCCTATGAAGTAGTCGTTTCAATGGATGCTAATTACTGGGAAAGTGATTTGGGTCAGGCAGTCAAAGATGATTTGCTGTCGTCTGTTCCGGCACTCCCTCAAGCGGAGCCATCTACGCGTATAACCTATGCTACTCCTAAAGACTTCAATGGCTTATTGACTTATGTGAGAAATATAGTGATCGTGCGTATAAATCCGAGCATGTATACGAAAGCGGCATTAACGTATGAGTATGACCGGTGGTCAAATGGACAGGTCGTGATATACTTAAATGCTCCGGACACAGATATGGCAATTACTTATTTGAAGGAAAATGAGAGAGTTATGGCTGATTTTATTGAAGACGTAGAAAAGAAGCGGGCGGCAGACTATTTCGAAAGCAATTATAGTCTTGTAGTGCATGATAATGTGAAAAATAAATTCAACGCAGTATTGAAGGTTCCTTCGGAAATGACCTCTTCAAAAGACGAGACTGGTTTCTTCTGGGCTTCTAATAATGCAAATACAGGTCGTATAGATGTTGTTGTGTACGATTTTCCATATACGGATTCAAACACCTTTACGGTTGACTATTTAGTGGCTAAGCGAGATTCTGTTATGAAAAACAATATGCCGGGCTCTTTCCCGAATTCATATATGACTACAGATACCAAATATGCAACAGTGAGTTATACTCCGATCACTTTGAATGGTAAGTATTGCGGTGTAATGAGAGGTTTGTGGAGAATGCAAGGTGATATGATGGGTGGACCTTTTGTTAGCCATGTTCGCTTGGATGAAATAAATAATCGCGTGGTTGTAGTCGAAGGTTTTGTATATGCCCCGGAAACTGAAAAGCGAAATTTCATCAGACGTATAGAGGCAGCACTTTATACATTGCGTATTCCTGGAGATGATGGTTTTACAAACTAAGTAACAGGATTTTTAATAATCAAAAGAATGGAAGAAAAATTAGTGAGAGTAGGGATTACTCATGGAGATATAAACGGGATTGGCTATGAGGTAATTTTAAAAACATTTTCTGATAACCGAATAACGGAGCTTTGTACGCCGGTTATTTATGGTTCATCTAAAATTGCTGCATTTTACAGAAAAATGCTGGAATTACCTTCGATTTCCATGAATAGTATCCTTAATGCTGAGGAGGCGGGAGATAATAGAGTCAATATAATCAATTGTGTTAATGATGAAATAAAAGTAGAGGTTGGCCAACCAACACCTATTGCCGGAGAGGCTGCATACAAAGCCTTAGAAAGAGGTGTAGCTGATTTAAAACAAGGTGTGATTGATGTTTTATTAACGGCGCCGATCAACAAAAATACCATACAAAATGACCAGTTTCATTTTCCGGGACATACGGAGTATTTAGAAGACCAATTCTCCCCACAAGGGAAAAAGGGGCTGATGATTTTGATGAATGATCAATTGAAAGTGGCTCTTGTAACAGGCCATATCCCCTTATCTCAAGTTGTATCTTCTATTACGGTGGATGATATAGTAAATAAACTTTCGGTTTTCAATCAGGCCTTAAAGCAGGATTTTAGAATTAATAAACCCCGTATAGCCGTATTGTCTATTAATCCACATGCCGGAGATGGAGGGCTGTTGGGAGATGAAGAAAATGCTGTCCTTATACCAGCGATGCAGGAAGCAGAGAAAAAAGGAGTTATGTCTTTTGGCCCATATGCCGCAGACGGTTTTTTTGGTTCTCGGATGTATGAACGTTTTGATGGTGTGCTCGCTATGTATCATGATCAGGGATTAGCACCATTCAAGGCTTTGTCTATGGAAAACGGTGTGAATTATACAGCCGGTCTTCCGATTATACGAACTTCTCCTGCTCATGGAACTGCTTATGATATAGCCGGTCAGAATATAGCTTCGGAAGAATCTTTTCGTCAGGCATTATATACGGCCATTGATGTTTATCGGAATCGTCTTCGTTTTAAAGAGGCTACAGCTCATCCTTTGCGCAAACAATATTTCGATAAAGGTAGTGACAATGAGAAACTTGATCTGACTAAGGACGAAGATGTTGATACATTCGAGCCGTAATCATTTCTTTGCACGAAAAGATTAAGTAAATTTGTCGTTCGAAATAAAATTGAGATAGCTATGTTTAAAGAAAAAACAATCGTATATACTTCCGGCACATTTGATATGTTTCATTATAATCATTTGCGGATGATTAATTATGCCCGGGCATTAGCCGATATTTTGATCGTTGGTGTTAGTACCGATGAGTTGGTGTCATCCTATAAAGCCGCTCCGATTATTCCATTCAATGAACGGTTACAAATTATTGAAGCATTGAAAACGCCGGATATCGTTATCCCGCAGCATACTTTAGATCATACGGAAATTGTGAAAAAGCTGAATATCGATGCTTTTGTTGTAGGGGACGACTGGTACGGTAAATATGACTATCTCAAAGAAATGGACGTTCAAGTCTTTTATTTCCCTTATGGTACGGGAGTTTCTTCCTCTAACCTCAAAAAAACGATTCACGATTCTTATGAGGCAACGTTAGCCTCTCAACGAAAAGCAAAACCAGATTCAATAAAACCGGATATTGTAAAATAGTTCATCCTGAAATTATGGGAAAATATGTATTAATTACGGGAGGAACCAAAGGGATTGGGAAAGCTATTGCTTATCATTTAGGCAAAGCAGGCTATAACCTTATTCTTACTTATGCCTCGGATGATCAGGTAGCAGAAAATGAATGCCGGTTGTTGACCGAGCAATATGCCGTTATTGCTTATCCTGTAAAAGCCGATATTACCCATAAAGAATCAATTGATCATATTCATAAGTTTCTTCTCCTAAAAGGGTTGAAATTAGATGCTTTGGTTTTTAATGCCGGAATAACCTGCCGTGATTCTTTTGAATCCTTGTCTGTTGAGAAATGGGAGGAGGTTTTTTTTGCTAATGTGCATTTCCCGGTATTTCTTCTTCAACAAATCCTTCCTTGTATAAATCCTGGGGGTAGTGTTGTTTTTACGGGTTCGTTAATGGGAATACATCCTCATTCTGTTTCATTACCTTATGGGGTGACAAAAAGTGCTGTACATTCGCTGGTGAAGAATCTTGTGAAATTTTTGAAACCATATAAGGTACGGGTAAATGGTATTGCTCCCGGTTTTGTGGATACAGAATGGCAGAAAACTAAACCGGCAGAAATCCGGAAAAATATAGAAAACAAACTCTCTTTGGAACGTTTTTGTGAACCGGAAGAGGTAGCAGAAGTCTACAAAATGTTAATCGAAAATAGTTATTTAAACGGTGAGATCGTTGTGATAGACGGTGGCTATTCGTACAAGTAGAAGAAATGGGAGAAAAGAATACAGAATACGAAGCTTCTTTAAAGTCTATTGAAACCGAAAATTATGTCGATAGAATTTTTTATCGTCCTATTGGTTTTCGTATAGCTTGTCTTTTGCGAAACACAGGGATCACTCCCAATATGGTGACAATCATTTCTATTTTTGTTGGTGTCTCTGTAGGTTTCCTGTTTTATCAGAACAATTTATTGCTGAATATAGCCGGTATTGCTTTATTGATTTGTGCAAATATATTAGATTGTGTAGATGGACAGTTAGCTAGGTTAACAGGTATAAAGTCGGAAATCGGACGAATTCTTGATGGTGTGGCTGGAGATTTGTGGTTTCTTTCGATTTATGTCGGATTTGCTTTGCGTCTGTCAGAGATGTATGGTACTTATTGGTTCTTTCTTCCTGCGGTGATTTCCGGATTCTCACACTTGGTACAGGCTAATATAACGGATTATTATAAGACGCTACATCTGTTTTTTATCAGTAAGGAAAAAGGGAAAGAGTTTCAAACGCTGGAACAGATCAAGGCGAATTACGCAGAAATGAAGCCTGGCGTATCAAAAGTATTTTATTACCTCTATATATGGTACACTTTACTTCAGGTAAAGGCAACCCCGGCTCTTCAACAATTGCTTCGACAGTTACATGAAAAATATGGTGATAATATACCGGAAGATCTGCGATTGCGATTGCGAAAAGCAAACAAGGAATTGATGAAGTATGTGGATTTGATGACCTTTAACGGACGTACGATTGTGATGTTTCTGATTGTATTAACCGGAAAGGTGTGGGTTTATTTTATTTATGAAATTGTTATCTTAAATATAGTATTGGGCGTTGTTCTGAAGAAAAGTGAAAAAAAATTCGCCCCATTTTTGGATTAAATTATGAAAAAATGAAAAAGACGGTCATTGATATCTACGATTTACAAAAAATGGCTCCTTTTTTTAAAAGTCGTTTTGGTACATTTTTAGGAAAATTAGTGATAAAAGTATTTGGCATTGGGTCGGTGAATAAGGTCCATGAGAATAATTGCCATTTAAGAGGGGCGGATTTTACGTCTGCCATATTAGCTGATCCTATAATCGATCTGAAATATAAAGTGCATAATGAGTCTATTCTTGATTCATTACCTGAAGGTGCTTTTGTTACCGTATCCAATCATCCGATAGGTTCGTTAGACGGAATAATCTTGATCGATATTTTTGCGCGCCGCCGACCTGATTTTAAAGTTATGGTGAATGGTGTCCTTACTAATATCGGCGCGATGGAGGATAACTTTATTTCTGTGGTTCCGGATTCAACTAACCAGGGGGCCAACCCTGCCAATGTGAATGGTGTTCGCCTCTCATTGCAACGTATGAAGGAAGGACATCCAATGGGCTTTTTCCCTGCAGGTGCCATATCCTTCTATAATAAAGAGGAAAAAGGGATAAAAGATTTACCATGGACACACAGTGTGATCCGGTTAGTCCGTAAGGGAAATGTGCCTGTTTACCCGGTTTTATTTGACTTTTATAACAGTCGTTTTTTTTATTGGTTAGGAACAATAGATTGGCGTATTCGGACATTACGTATACCTGCTGAAGCATTCAACAAAAAGGGAAAAGTTGCGAATGTTTATATTGGCGAACCGATACAACCAGCGCAAATCAAGGCGATCAAGGACGACGACGAATTAGCAGAATTTCTTTATTCACGCACTTACGCTGCGAAAAAATGACTTTTGCCTCCAAGAATTAACTCTATTTGAGGAATATGTCAAGAAGATTTGTAATTTTGTCAGGTGGACTGAAATAATTACAGATTGAAAGAGCTTTTCATATGAAAGTTGATATACAGCAAGTTAAACAACGATTTGGTATAATAGGTAATAATCAGGCCCTAAATCGGGCGATTGATGTAGCATTACAGGTTGCTCCAACGGATTTATCGGTGCTTATTACAGGAGAAAGTGGAGTTGGAAAAGAATCCTTTCCGCAGATTATTCATCAGTTTAGTGCGCGTAAGCATGGGCAATATATAGCCGTCAACTGTGGAGCTATTCCGGAGGGTACGATTGACTCCGAACTCTTTGGACATGAAAAAGGCTCATTTACGGGAGCATTGGCAGACCGTAAGGGGTATTTTGAAGTGGCAGATGGCGGAACTATTTTTTTAGATGAAGTAGGGGAGTTGCCTATTCCTACGCAAGCACGGCTTTTACGCGTATTGGAATCGGGAGAGTTTATAAAAGTAGGTTCTTCAAAAGTGCTAAAAACGAATGTTCGTATTGTTGCGGCCACAAACGTGAATTTGATACAAGCAGTAAGTG
>JAJDIA010000068.1 GCA_030266465.1 Parabacteroides sp. OttesenSCG-928-G21
CCGGTTATTTGGAGTATGATAAGTTATTTATTATTGGTGATATTAAGCAAATCAGACGCTTGAACGGTTGGGAGGACGACTTGATTAGTGGTATAGAGCTTTTGGTGGAGGATTATAATCGTGTGGATGAAATCTCTGAGCAATTGTTTTATGATTTATCAGCGTCCGGTATTAAAGATCGTTTAGGCAATACCTATTATATTCGTTCAATCAAGGATTTAAATCCGATGATATTTAACTGGCTGGAAGCATTGGACATTAATGTGGTGCTTATTCTTGTCTTAATGATGGCGGTATCGGGATTTACTATGATCTCCGGTCTGTTGATTATCATATTGGAACGAATTAATATGATAGGGATCTTAAAAGCTTTGGGGCAGAATAATACGGAGATACGGAAGATTTTCCTGTATATTTCCTTCTTTTTGATCGGTAAAGGTATGATTTGGGGGAATGTGATAGGGGTAGGGGTTTGTCTTATACAATCTTATTTTAAAGTGTTTACCCTTGATCCGGCAACCTACTATTTAGATGCTGTACCTATTGATTTGAGTTTGCTGAATGTCGTTTTAGTTAATTTAGGTGCTTTAACCGCTTCTATGCTGATGATGCTGGGCCCAACCTGGATGATTGCAAAAGTAGAACCGGCACGAAGTATTCGGTTTGATTAATGGGGTTTAGGAAATAAAGGCAAGCTTTTGAATATTAGAAGTCAATCGAGCAATTCACCCATTCATTGTCAAATTTCGCATTGTATTTTTTATAAAAATTAAGGGCGGGTTCATTCCATTCCAAGGCTTGCCATACCATACCGTGTAATTTGCGTTTTTTGCCTTCTTCAATCAATTGTTCGAATAGCATAGCTCCGATACCATGTCCACGCATTTCAGGTTCGATGTAAATGTCTTCCAGATACATTCGTTGTCCTTTCCACGTGCTGTAACGGATATAATATAAGGCAAATCCACATACATTATCTTCAATTTCAGCGACGAAAGCCCACCAAACCGATTGTTGTCCAAAGCCACTTTCTTCAAAATGCTCAAGTGTGACAGTAACTTCCTCAGGAGCTTTTTCATATAAGGCCAAGCCTTTGATTAGCTCTAAAAGACGCGGACAGTCGGATGGTTTAGCGCGGCGGATGGATATTTCTTTCATCTTATACTTTTAAAAATGTAAAGATAAGAAGAATCTGTAGATACAGCAATACATAAAAAAAGCCTTCTTTAAAAGAGAAGGCTTGATATCTTTAGATAGAAATAATCTATTGATTTGTTGTTATCTTGATCGCTCCATTAACACCTCGCGCCCCGTAGCTAGCGCCTTCCTTGTCTACTTCTACTGTCTCTATATTTGTCGCATTTAATATAGCATTTGCATCAGTATAGGTCATTTCCGTTCCATCGATAATAATTAATGCACCTTCCGTGGCAAAAATAGAAGTTTTTCCACTTCTTAATCTAACTCCTGCTCCATTGTTTATAATTGTTGCACCGGGAATCATGTTTAGTATGATTTCCTCTAAAGTTCTGAAGTTATTGCGTTCAATCATTTTATTGGTAATAATGCTTCCATAGCGGAAATCTTCATCATCAGGAAGAAGTTTAATTGCGGAAAATGCAACATCTCCATTCTCAAATGTCACATTAAGCATATTTTCAACAATGGCTAAATTTACTTTAGTATGATTCCCCATTAAAAACTGGGCATAATCAACTTTATCTATGATGACTCTAATGCTATCGTTGGCTTGAACTTTTTTAAGAGTAAACTCTCCTTTTTTATTGGTTTTTGCACTTATACGAGTATATAAAACAGAAACTTGAATATTGCTCAAAGGGTTACCTGTAGCATCTGCAACTGTACCACTCACATTAAACTTTTCTTGTTTGTTCTGTGCACTCAGTGGATTTGCATCTACAATTAATACTGTTAAAAGTGTAATTGCTATGGCCTTTAGTAAAGCTTTCATATCTCTTATATTTTAGTGGTTAATATTTTCTTTATTTTAAGACCGTTAAGAAAAGAACTTCCCTATGCAAAGAAAAGAAAAAAAGATATATTTATCTGATATTTATGAAGAATATACTTTTATTAACAAAAAAGGTGACCTTGATTTCAAGATCACCTTTCAATATATTTAATCCCTAAAGGATTATCTTACAAAACTTGCATTTTTCAAATAATCAGCACTTGCTTTTGCACCTTCAAATTGAGTCATGCCTGTAGATGCTACACTTTCCAATTCAACGATGAATTGACTAACACCATTAGCATAAGCTTGTTTGAATATGTTTTCGAAGTTCATCATACCAGATTGTCCCAAAGCATATTTATCCTTGATATGAAGTATCTTATTGATACGAGTAGGATGTTTTTTCATGAATTCCACAGGATCATTTTGTCCCATTACAGTCCAATAAACATCCAATTCAAAGAATACTAAAGACGGGTCTGTATATTCCATATAAGCCTCTTCAATAACCATCATGCCTTCCGGAACAGGACGAGGCATACGACGACCAGTGATTGCTTCTGTTCCACCAGGTACTATACGTGCGAATTCGCCATCGTGGTTGTGATATCCCCAAGAAAGACCAGCTGCTTTAGCAATTCTACCAGCGTCGTTGAAAACTTCGCCGATGAGTTTCGCTTGTTCAACACTCGGTGTAGAGGGTTGTCCCGGTTGGATGATCTTTTCACATCCGATAGCCGCGTGGTGATCAGCTGCTTTTTTCCAGAATTCAGATATTTCTCCTCTGTTTTCAGCAGAATAAGCGCCACGAACAGGAGGATTAAGGTGTGAACTGACGATTTTCAAACCTGCGTCATCAGCCATCTTTTTATAGTCAGCCATTGAAACTTGTCCAATTTTGCCTTCAGCTTGATTGTAACCAGCAAGTTCGATATAAGAATAACCCATAGCTTTAACTTTCTTCAGACCACCGGCAACATCTTCTGCTAATTCACGGCTGAGTGAATAAGTCTGTAAGCCAAAGTTTTTAGATGCTTGAGCTGATATCGGAGCGCTTGCAGCTGTTGCTGCAGATACGCTTGCTTTACCTGCTACTAAACCTCCAAGAGTTAAAAGAGAGGCGTTTTTTAAAAAATCTCTTCTATTTGTCATGATATCTGATTATTTATTTTTTACCGTAAAGTGAATATGGTTTTCTGTACTCATAGTAATACAATCTGTGAGCTTCAGCTTCCTTATCACCATTAAAGCTTAATGTTGCAGGATCCCATTTAACCGGACGGCCAAGTTCAAGAGCCATATTTGCTAAACAGCATAATGTGTTTGTGCTTGTACCTACTTCTACCGGAGCGATAGGATTCTTACGAGAACGGATACAATCCATAAAGTTCTGTGAGTGTGGAGAACTGATCTCTGTTTGCAACATAGCTGCGCGGTTAGCTTCACCTGCCTGTGAACGTTGAGCAGCAGTTTGTGCTTGACGTTGTGCTTGTTGAGCAGCGCGTTGTGCTTGGTTCATAGGACGATTTCCAGCTACATCAGCAGGAACTTTAGATTGATCAGAGCAAGCCAAGTGGCTACGAGATACTTCGATCCAACCTTTTGTTCCGAAGAATTTAATACCTTGAGCACCTTCGTTATCTTCCAGATATGGTTGTTCTGTCATAACGATGCCGTTAGCATATTTCATAGTAGCCCACTGAGTTCCGTTATATCCTTTAGGAATAAATTCTGTCGGACCTGAACCGTCCATGCCAATAGCAGCCTGAGCGATGTCAAACATGTGAGCACCCCAGTCAGCAGTGTAACCGTTACCAGTTTCACGATACCAACGCCATGCACCCCAAAGTTTTTCGTTTTGAACCGGGTCCAAAGAAATAGGAGGACAAAGATCTGGGTGATAGTGAATCTTAGGATCATTCAACGGGCCCATCCACTGGTTGAAGTTCAAGTTAGCTGGAACTGGTTCTTCCGGCAAGTTAAGTGGCGTAGGTGGTTCACCAACGCGTGCATAAATTTTCTCAATGCTACCGATAGCACCTTCCTGAATCAAGCGAATAGCGTGTTGGAAAGTAGCTTGTGAACGTTGTTGGCTACCTGTTTGGAATACAACTTTGTTAGCACGTACAGCTTTAGTAACTTCAAGACCTTCTGTAATTGTATAAGCCAGAGGTTTTTGGCAATAAATATCTTTACCTGCCTGAGCAGCATGGATAGCCATCAAAGCGTGCCAGTGGTCAGGAGTACAGATTTCTACAGCATCAATATCTTTGCGATCCAATAGATCTTCGTAGAATTCATAACCGTCGCAACGCTCATTCATTCCTTTAGATTTTTGCCACTGTTTTACTGTGTTTTGGAAACGAGTAACTTTCATTGTGTCAACGTCGCAACATGCAGCTGCCTGAACACCTGCACAAGAGCTATGACTACGGAAGTCGCTTAATCCTTGACGGCCTAAACCGATGAAACCCATAACGATACGATCACTCGGAGCGATACGTACACCATTTTGTGCCCAACTTGGCATAATAGTTAAACCTGCTAATCCTAAAGCTGAATAGCCTAAGAACTGCCGTCTGTTGATACCTTGATTCTTTTTTTCGTTCATGATCTATTAGATTTTTAAAGTAAAAAAACAATATATTTTTAGTATAAAATTTACGTATGTGTCGAAAGGAAGAAAGAAGTGGTCTAGAGCTTCTTCTACGCATTCGCTGCGCATTTTTAATTAGATGATAAAAACATAATTAGTCTAAAGTTAAAAATGATAGGCAAATATCTACATTATTTTCAAATAAACAAATTTTCTGCTTAAGTTTTTGTTTGAAAAATAATCAGAAAGTGAAATGATTGCTTTATTTACGCTTTGATAGGGTCATTGTAGGGAATTCTTGGGTGGCTTCTTGCATTTGTTTTGAAAAACTTCAACAATAAAGAGTGATACAAGCATGAACGGGCTTACAGGCGGTAATGCTTTTTCTTCTTTATTGTAATTATTTCATCGTTCCACCCGGGTGAGACGCCTGTTCCACCCGGGTGGAACGATCGATTCACCCAGGTGGAACGGCCGTCTCACCCAGGTGGGACGATTAAGAGTATGCAAAGAAAAGAGAAGATCATTGTAAGCAAATGGTTTGTTTTTTGTGATGAAAGGAGAATGAAAAAAACAAAAGTTCCTTTCCTGCCATTTTTCGTTGTTTTTTCGAATAGCTGTATTTATATATTTAATGTATGGAAATGGGAAGATGTGTTTTGCTATGTGTTTTTTTAGAGATTTTCAGAATTTATAACGATATCCGTTAAAATGTATAAAATAATAAAAGAAAGGGGCGGTTTTGGGTCGTTTAAATGTTAAAACTGACTGTTAAATAATTCTAATGCATACGAAATGAAAATGTTATCTCAATTAAGGGGACTATTACTGCTATTTTTCTTTATTTTCAAATATCTTTGCATGTGCTTTGTAGCATGAAAAAATGTTCGTTTTTTTTTGTTTGTTTAAAAAAAATATAAGATATTTGCCCAAATTGTTAAGCTTAGATCTAAATCCGTATTGTTAATTTGTATGAAAAAATATCATTTTTGCCAATTGGAATTTCTGCAAGTGAGCCAATCTATACGAAGTGAAATCATATTTTATATATTTGAATGAGTTTTTTATATCTTTATATTAATCTTAAATCTAATAACGCATGAGTAAATCAGATTTTTGGAAAAAGATGTTTTTAGGTGCGTCATTGCTGCTGTTTGGTACAGGTATTGCCCTTGCAGCTGATGACGTGCGTGTTACATCTAATGTGGTGGTAGACGGCGTTCAACAAGGACGTACGGTTACGGTGACTGTTCTGGATAACATGGGGCCGGTTATTGGCGCGAATGTTATTGTGAAAGGTACAACTAATGGTAATATTACCGATTTGGATGGAAATGCTCAACTGCAAAATGTTCCTAACAATGCAGTTCTGCAAATTTCCTACATCGGTTATACTACTCGTGAGGAAGCTGTAAATAACAGAGCAGCTATTACTGTTACTCTTTCTGAAGACACACAAGCTTTGGATGAAGTGGTAGTAGTAGGTTACGGTACACAGGCAAAGAAAGACATCACAGGTTCTGTGGCTGTTGTTTCTGCTGATGCTTTAACTGAACAGCCGGTGGCAACTTTTGCTGAGGCATTGCAAGGTAGAGCAGCAGGTGTATTCGTATCTGGTGGTGGTGCTCCGGGAGCAGCAACTACCATTCGTATTCGTGGTGTAGGTTCGGTGAATCAGAATGCTTCTAATCCATTAATTGTAGTAGATGGTGTTTCAAATGTAAATATCGAATCTGTAAACCCGAATGATATCGAGTCTTTGCAGGTGTTGAAAGATGCTTCGGCAACAGCTATCTATGGTGCACAGGGTGCTAATGGGGTAATTATCGTTACAACTAAACAAGGTTCAAAAGACAGTAAAGTTCGTGTTAGTTATACCGGATATGTAGGTGTTGCTACGATGGCGAATGATGGTTTTGATGTATTGAATGGTTGGGAAACTATGGACTTCATTGCTCAGGGTATGGTAAACTTACGTGACGTTCGTGGAACAACTGCGAAAACTCACGCTCAATTCGGTTCGTTGGATGCTAACGATCAGTTAACGATGCCTTATGCAATTAAACCTAACGGTTTGTCGGAGGCTCAGATTATTCAGAATTACGGATCTGTTGCAGCATGGGAAGCTTCTTATAAGCCTAATGGCGGTTCTTCTTGGGCTCGTTCAGCTTATGCTCAAATGAAATTAGATGGTTATTCGGAAGAAGAAGCCCGTGCAGGTACCGATTGGTATGACTTAATTACTCAAAAAGGTTTTGTGCAGGATCATCAGCTTTCACTGATGGGAGGTAACGATAAGGGTTCTTATTCATTGTCTCTGGGTCTGTCTACTCGTGAAGGAACAATCAAGGCCTCATCATTTGACCGTTATTCAATTCGTTTGAATAACTCATTCAGCCCTACGAAATATCTATCAATGGGTAGCAACACAAACCTTTCTTTAACAGAATCAACAGGTGAACGTGGTGGTCAGAGTGATGATAGTGCATTTGCACGTACTTATACGGTTCAATCATGGGTGCCTGTTTATACTGTAGGTGGTGATTTCGCCGGTTCTCAAGCTAACCAGGGTGGACGTTTAGGTTCAGCTGTGGAAAGAGTAGAATATCAGAAAGGTGACTGGAATCGTAACTTCAGAGGTCAGTCTGCTCTTTGGGCGGAACTGAAACCGGGTATCGAAGGTCTGTCTATCAGAACACAGTTAAGTATGACACTTTCAGGTCAATGGGAACGTTCATTCAGTGAAAAAACGATTGCAGGAAACAAGGAAGGTCAGAATTATAACTCTTTAACAGAAGATGCCAATTACCGTTGGAACTGGCAGTGGACAAATACAGCCACATATGCTAAAACATTCAATGAAGATCATTCTATGACTTTAATGGTTGGTACTGAAGCTATGAATCGCAACGAAGGACGGAGTTTGCGCGGTGTTCGTCGTAACTATGTTTTTCAAAATGATGAAAATACCTGGATTTTGAATAACGGTTCTGCCGATTCACAAACCAATACAGGTTCAATGTCAGATCGTACGACTCAGTTCGGTCTTTTCTTCCGTGGTGACTATAGCTATCAGGGAAAATATCTGGCTACGGTAACTGTTCGTCATGATGCTGACTCTCGTTTCGGTGAAGATAACCGTTGGGGGACATTCCCATCATTCAGTGCTGGATGGCGTATTTCGGAAGAAAGCTTTATGGAAGGCACACGTGAATGGTTAGATGACTTGAAATTACGCGTGGGTTACGGAACAACAGGTAATTCGCAGATTGGTGCTTATAACTGGGCTACGCAATATGCTACCGATAACAACGGTATGTATGCGATAAAAGGTACAGACTCTGCCGCTGCAGGAGGATATAGAATTTCTAACCTGGGTGACCCGAATGCAAA
The DNA here is from genome assembly GCA_030266465.1 of Parabacteroides sp. OttesenSCG-928-G21. Lineage (GTDB taxonomy): Bacteria > Bacteroidota > Bacteroidia > Bacteroidales > Tannerellaceae > JAJDIA01. Next base: position 7,965 of record JAJDIA010000068.1, read on the forward strand.
ATGGGAGACAGTGAAGTCTTTCAATGTGGGGGTAGACGCAAGCTTCTTCAATAAATTAACGGTAGGAATTGACGTTTATGAAAGAAAAACAACAGACATGCTTGTAACAGGTTCTTCTGTTTGGTCTGCTTTAGCAGGAAGCGCAACTAAGCCTACTGTAAATGTGGGTGATATGCGAAACAGAGGTGTTGAATTAAGTCTTTCTTACCGTGATCGTATTGGTGAATTAAGATATAACCTTACTGGTAATGTATCTCATAACAAGAATGAAATTCTTCGCTTAGGATCTTCTGATTTGTTTAATAACACCCGTTTGCAGAAAGTTACGATCATGAGTGTAGGTAATCCTACTTCTCAGTTCTACGGTTTCAAAGCTAATGGCGTTTACACCAGCGAACAGGATGTGTTGAATAATAAAACTTCCGATGGTAAGATCATTCTTCCTTACGCTGTAACAGAAGGTTATGTGGATGAAGGTCAAAGCAGGGAAGAAAATTTGAATCCATCAGACTGGATTGGTCGTTTGAAAATAGAAGATGTTAACGGTGACGGATTGATTAATGAAAGTGACCGTACCATTATTGGTGACCCGCATCCGGATTTGACCGGTGGTTTGAATATTGGTTTGAACTGGAGAAACTGGGATTTGAGTACTTATCTGAATTTCTCTATTGGTAATGATATTTTCAAACATTATATGTATTATACTCATTATGGTGCATTGCAAAGTAACTATTCAAAAGACCGTCGTGACAACTCTTGGCATCCGGTAACAAACCCGAATGGAAAATATCCGATGTGGGCAACCAGTGACGGTGAAGGTACTGAAGCAGCTAACGAATCTAACTCTATGTATGTAGAAGATGGTTCTTATTTGAGAATGCAGACCTTGTCAATCGGTTATAGTTTGCCAAGAAGCATTTTGAATAAAGTTGGCTTGGAAAGAATACGTGTTTACGGACAGGTATCTAATGTGTTCACGATTACCGGTTATTCAGGTTTGGATCCTGAAATCCGTAGTAATAATGAAAACAATTTAGGTTTGGATTATGGTGCTTACGGTATGCCTCGTCAATTTATTTTCGGGGTTAATGTAACTTTCTAATACAAATAGAATAAAATGTATAAACGATTTAAAACAATACATATGAAGAGAATATTTTTATATGCGGCAATAGCCGGCACTATTACTTTATCGGCCTGTTCAGACTTTCTGGAGGTTGAACCGGTAGGGTCTATTGGTGTAAGTAGCCTGTTAGACCAGAACGGAATTGAACAGGTAACGAACGGTATGTATGCAACACTTTACAACAATGACAACTTTGCTGGTAACTTAACAAATTACCAATATGGCGACGTGTTGGCTGGTGATGCGAATAAAGGATCT